>JAYUKO010000321.1:0-8143 GCA_043764415.1 Bdellovibrionales bacterium
AATAAAAAAGGTCAGATCCTTGATTCTTTCACCCTTAAAAACGGAAGCGTAATACCCTATGAACAATAAAACCACTTTTATGCAGGCCTTCGGCTTCACTTTCATCTTGAGTTTTTTTGGCCTCTTACTCGCCGGCTACTTAGGATATCTCGAAGGCCATAGTTATTCTACCGCCCTACAATTCATGCTCATTGCCGGTGTTCTCGCAATCCTCGAAATCACCATTTCCTTTGATAACGCTGTTATCGATGCCTCCATCGTAAAGCAAATGACTCCCCTCTGGCAAAAACGCTTCCTCACTTGGGGAATTTTTATTGCCGTTTTCGGTATGCGGTTGGTGTTCCCTATTTTAATTGTTTCCATCGCCGCAGCTGTCACACCCTGGGAGGCCGTTAAACTGGCCATCTTCGAGCAAAAACAATACGCGGCAGTGATGCAATCTATTCATCACGAAGTGGCTGCCTTTGGAGGAACATTTCTCGCACTGGTGAGTCTCAGTTATTTTATCGATCACGAAAAAGACACACACTGGGTAAGGCCCATCGAAAAGTTTTTAAGCCGCCTCGGAGCCCTTAAGTCCACAGAAGTGGGGCTGATGTTGTTATTTTTATGGTGGTTCTCAGGCACACTTCCCGCGGAAGAGGGCTTTCCCGTATTTAAAGCCGGCGTCGCCGGTGTTCTTACTTTTTTAGGTGTAAAATTGATTGGCGATCTTTTAAGTGTCCCCGATGGAAGCCAAGTCAATCTCGAGCGTCAAAGCTTGGGCTTGTTTTTATACGTCGAAGTTCTCGACGCTTCGTTTAGCTTTGACGGGGTTATTGCCGCCTTTGCCATTACGACAAATTTGTTTCTGATCGCCATAGGCCTCGGAACCGGCGCGTTGTTTATGCGAAGTTTTATTGTCCTTATGGTGAAACAAGGAACTCTTCAAGCCTACAAATACCTCGAGCACGGTGCTTTTTGGGCCATCGGTTTGCTCGCAGTGATGATGTTCATTGGCATTCATATGCACGTTTCAGAGATCATCACGGGCGGCGCGGGCCTAGTAATTATCGGCGCCGCCTTTATCCACAGCCTTCGTAGCAAAGCCTAACTCTCCGCAATTCAAGTCCTAACCAATGGTTAGGGCTTGAGCTGCCGAGTTCACAACCGCTGCAATTCGAATCGAAGATTGAATCGCCTCCGCTGTTGCACCCGCTTTTTTCAATTCATGAACATGCGATGTCACGCACTTGCCACAGCCTTCGATGGCCGAAACAGCAAGAGCAAGAAGTTCGAAGTCCATTTTTTCGATTCCTGGTTTCCCGATGATATTCATGCGTAACCGGGCTGGCATTTTCGAAAATTCAGCCTCCGCACTGGCTCCTTCTTCCAAAAAATGCAGAAAGCGATAGTACACATTGTTCATAGCCATCACGGTGGCCGCTGCACGGCACGCGTTTAAATACGCGTCGTCTAATGTTTCGGCACAGGCGCCCTCAAAAAAGGTGATCAGCTCTTTATTTTTCGTAACATAGGCACTCGACAGCCCAATTGCCGTGATCTGCTTTTGCGAAAGCCCTGGAGCTCCTTCTTCCGAAAGAACTCCATCCAAATTGAGTCGAACATCTTTGGCGTAATCCTTAATTTGTGCCTTTAAATTTTCTAAATTCATACCTTTCCTCTCACTCTTAAACGTTAATAGTATCTTGACCTTTTTCCCAGTTGCATGGGCAGAGCTCGTCGGTTTGCAAACCATCTAAAATTCGTAGAACCTCTTTTGGGTTTCGTCCCACACTTAGATCAGTCACGTACACAAAACGAATCACGCCCTGTGGGTCGACGATAAAAGTCGCTCGTTGAGCTACACCTTCGGCTTCATCGATAATTCCCAACGCCGTTGATAGCTCACGCTTGATGTCGGACAGCATAGGAAATGGAAGTGCATTTAAATCTTTGTGATTTTGTCTCCATGCCAAATGAACAAATTCAGAATCAACGCTGGCAGTTAGAACCTGCGCATCGCGATCGCTAAATTGGCCATTCAGGTCGCCAAAACCTTTGATTTCGGTGGGGCAAACGAACGTAAAATCCTTGGGGTAAAAGAATAAAACCAACCACTTTCCTTTGTACGTATCTTGGTTAATGTCTACAAAGGCAGTCTTTGCGTCATTTGACACCACAGCTTTTAATTGAAATGGGGGTAATTTTTTTCCTACACTTAACATATTGTCTCCTTTGGCCCTAGTGGCGTATTCCAGTTGTCGTTATTTCTATACTTGTCTTACGTCAGAATGGGGGCAAAAATCCAAGACAACGTAGCGATGGGGCGATAGAATAAAACTATCAATTTTTGATTAATTAAGCTAATTTTGGCAAATGGCAACTATCACCCAACTTCACTATATCGTCACGGTTGAACGCCTGAAGCATTTTGGTAAAGCCGCCGAAGCCTGTCACGTCTCGCAGCCGAGCCTCAGCGCACAGATTCACAAGGTCGAAGAGGACATTGGTTTTCCCATTTTTGATCGAAACAAAAAACCAATTGCGGTCACCAGCCGCGGCTTGAGTTTTATCGATCAGGCCAAAACGGTTCTTCGCGAACACACCAAGCTTTTAGACATTTCAAAGAGTTCGCAAACGTCGCTTATGGGACCCCTCAGCCTTGGAATCATTCCCACGGTCAGCCCCTACATCACTCCGTATTTTCTTGGCCATTTTGCAAAAAAATATCCAAAAATTCAACTGCAGATCGAGGAGCACAAAACTGAGAACATCATTCGTTTGCTTAAAAATAACGAACTCGACGTGGCACTTTTGGCAACTCCGCTTCACGAACGGCAGTTGGTGGAAAAATCTATCTACTACGAGGATTTTTTGGCCTATATCAACCCCACACATCCTCTCAATCGTAAAAAAATAATTAACGAACAGGATCTTGATGGAAGTGATCTCTGGCTTCTGGAAGATGGGCATTGTTTTCGCAATCAAATTGTTAAACTTTGTTCTCTGGACAAAGAGTCGCCAATATTTAAAAACGTTTTCTTTCAAAGCGGAAACCTAGACACGCTTCGTTTGCTGGTAAAAAACAATGGGGGTTACACAATTCTTCCCGCCTCCATGGTGAACACACTGTCTGCTGATGAAACGCGCAAATATGTTCGCCCTTTCACTAATCCCGTGCCGACGCGCGAAATCAGCCTGGTTTATCATCAGACGCAATGGAAAACCGATTTAATTTCAGCTCTTTCTCAATCTATTTTTGAAAACATACCAGAAAGTTTGCAACGAAAAATAACTACGAAAAAAAATCAGGTTTTAGAAATTGAATAGCGCTGGACCGCCCTAGACTTGGGGCGAGGTCCTGTCCTTAGAGAAAGTTTGTTTCCCTGCCCGGCCTGGATATAATGGAGGTTATGGCAACAGCAAATAAAATGATCAAGTTGGCAAAAGGTGATTATCTGTTTCGCGAGGGTGATCCCAGCGATTGCATGTATCTTATTAAATCAGGCCGCATGGCCATTACCAAAAAAACTTTCAAAGAAGGCGACGAAATTGTTCTTGCCGAAAAAATCAACGGCGAGCTCATCGGCGAAATGGCTTTTTTTGATAGTAAACCACGCTCGGCCGGCGCCCAGGCCCTTGGCATTTGCGAACTGATCGAACTTCCGTTTGCCTCCTTGCAAGAGCAATTCAATTTATTTCCCATGTGGATCAAAGTTTTGATGAAAACTTCGGTGGGACAGCTTCGCGATGCAAACACACGAATTAAAAATCTCGAAAACATAACTTCTGACACAAAAGATAAATTGGGACCACACATTCTCCTGCGAGTGTGTGCGATCATTGATCTTCTCAAACACAAGGCCCAAGAGACCGATGAGGGCTACGAGTTCCCGTACAAAGAATTGCATTTTTATTGCAATCAGGTCTTTCACCAAACCACGCCCAAAATCATTCGCTGTGTAAAGGTCTTACAAAAATTAGAAATCATTACGATGGACGAAACAGAAGGCGCGCAGAAGGTGACCCTCGTGGAACCTGATCTGCTTTCGGCTTTTACCACTTGGTACAACGGCTTTATCTCCACAAGTCAAAGTGACCAGATACAAATCGAAGAGAAGGAATTGCCGGCTCTGCAAGTTCTTGCTCATTACGGCGAAGATCTCACAGTGAAAAACGGCCTCGTTACGCTTTCGCTTAAAGACGCCGAAGAAAATGCCTTTGACGACATCGATATCGAGTTTAAAGGCGACAACGTGGATTCTCTCCTCAAGAAGGGCGTCGTTAAAGACAAAACCGTCGAAAACGACAAGCTGGTTGTGAAGTACAACCCCGAGGAGGTTCAGCGTTTAGCTGCCTTCTGGAAAATCATTCACACCTACAACAAGCACAGTACCATGTAAGCTCTTCCCACCCTCTTGTTAAAAGAAGGTGGGTGACGTAGTCTGCGCCCTCAAACCCAAAATGGGGGGCCATGATGCGAGTTTTGATCTTTTTGTCCTTAACATTCTCTCTTTACTCAACCTCTGCAGAGCTTTTACAAAACATCACCGAGCAGATTCAAGAGGAGTGGGACGACGCCACTCTTAAAGCCAACCCCAAACTCAAAACCG
Source organism: Bdellovibrionales bacterium (assembly GCA_043764415.1). GTDB lineage: Bacteria > Bdellovibrionota > Bdellovibrionia > Bdellovibrionales > JAGQZY01 > JANPLN01. The sequence continues at coordinate 4,596 of JAYUKO010000321.1, forward strand.
GAATCAATGTGGGAAGTATGTCCTCCCTCACCGGGCAGATTGGTTACAGCTACACCGTCACTCCGGCCTATGTGCAGGATCGTCATCAGCGCATTGATAGTTATGGCATAAAACTAGGAGCCCATATCGGTCAGGCCCTGGGTGCCGGCCGTTCTGCGGAAGCGCAAATCTCCTTTTCGCAGCTTTTCAATCGGAAGAATCAAGCCCTTTTTGCCACGCCAAAATCCCCGCGCACGTTTCCTTTTACGGCAGAGACAGCTCTGCTCACGCTGGCGCGTGGTTCAGCGGCACGGCTCGAGCTCGCAACCGATGGCCATATCAGTGCGAGTTTTATGCATATTGCAAATACCGGCCTTGGCACGTTCCCAGCCCAGTTCAGCGGCGCAATTCGCAAAGGCACTCGTTATATCATCGACGTGTATCGCGTGGACCAGTCGCGCGTTCGCGTGCGCATGGTTGCCACTCGCAACATGGGCTCCTTTGGTGCAAAAACCAGCGTCACTCCCCTTACCACACTCAACTTCGGCTTAGGTTTTGTTGATAACGTTTTAAACCAACTTTTTCGCTGTGATTTGATTTCCATCGAAGGCGAAAAAACCGCCAGCAATAAACTCCCGGTGGACAGCATGATGGTGGACTATGTTTTTTTTCTCGATTCCCCCCTCGGAGAAAACACCTACAACCGCTTTTTTGAAAAAGTCCTCAGCATGGACGTGCTTAACCACTTGCGCCTTTTTCAAACTCCCGAGCAATTTTACGCCTCGGTTTGGGATTACGCTCAGATCATCGACGATGCCTACCAAAAAGAAAAACTCGAGGCAGCCCCCGAGTATCGAATTGTGCAACGGGAGTTTAAGGGGCGAACACTGACTGATTTTAGAAAAATCTCCATTGGCTCGGGGTGCTTTAAACTTTGGGATGTGGACAAAGAGGTTTATCACGCCACCACAGGGGTTCGAACTTTTAACGACCAAGACATTACGGAAGATTATTTCTATTTGGGCACGCAAAAGCAGCAGGAGTTTAACTTTCTTTTTGGCCTCTTCGACGAAGAACATTCGCTGGAAGTGAACACTCTTTTTCGCGCCCGGCGAGAAAACCCGCTAAACCCCCTTTCGTTAAAGCCTGTGGCACTCTCGGACCTTGTACTGATTCGCTCTTTTAAGGATAAAAAGTTTTTAGGCAAAGGCACGCTGATTAACGAGATCCGCACCTTCCGCAGAGACTTGGAGTACCAATACCCGCAGTTTTTTTCGAACATGGATTGGTCGCAATATGTGCATACCAAGCAGTTAGCTTACTCTAAAGTTGAAATGATTTTCGACGCCCGCACGGTGGCCCTAATCCGGCAGAAAAATTTTAGCCAAGTCCAACTCGAAACTCTGCTGCGAAATTACATCCGCCATTATCCTTACAAAAACGAACTCACCACAACTGGCGCGAGCACCCACAATGATCCGCAAGATGGAGTTGATCGCTTCACGCAAGATATAACCACCATTGCCCGACGCCTAGCTCTGATCTTCACTCCCGGGACCACTGTAGAAGTGGCCGTGAAGGCGTTTAGTTCACTCCGAAAAAATCCATTGTTTCAGGATTTGGGGGCTGGATTTATCTTAACTCTTCTCCCGCAGGAGCAAATTCGAACGCTGGTAGAGGCCACGCTCACCATCGGCGCCAAAGACACTCCAACCATCGAAGTGGTCAGCAAGTCCGCAGGAATGTCCCACCTCTACAAAGAAGTGGAACATATTCTCAATGCAATTAATGATCGCAGCTTTGATTTAAGACTGCATAAAGAAATCGGCCCCGTCGCCGACTGAGTTATTTTATTGTGTAACAGGGACGTCCAAAGGCTCTCGATAACTCGGTGAAGTTCCAGAACTACCGGCTTCTCTTTCACACTCTTTTTTACCCATGTTTGTTCCGATGCCTAAACCCAAAATAAGTCCAAAAATGCCTCCAATCAACGGTGGCATTACGGCGTGCGCTCTGGGGACGAGCATTTCTTCTAATGCCGCTGACTTTTTTCCACTGGTTTTATAAGCGGATAGAGTTTTGTCGTAAACAGACTCAAGAGTGTCAGTGTTTTTAAAAATAACATCTTTGCCGTTTAATTTAAAATGCGTACTACCAACTCGCTCCACAGTCAGAGTCTCGCCCTTGTAAACAATCTCTGTCATTTTGCTGTTGATACTTGTCATCTTAAAATCTTTAAGACCCATGTCCTGAATGGGTGCTGCTACGGCCACTGTTTGGCTTAGAAAAATAGTTGTTACTAATATTGCTTTTATCATTTTGTCTCCTTACAGATCAAAAAAATTATAGGTTTTGTTCGCAATCAGCTCGTGAATTTGGCCATCAAACGGTGTCGTAAGGGGCGTGGATACGCCATTTTGCAACTGATACAGAAGTCCATCTTCCGTCAGCCCTAAAGTCACGCTACCAGATTTATAAATTCGTTTAAAGGCCTGATCATACTGAAGGCTAGAGGCTTTCATGTAGGGGCTCTTTTGAGCTGTGCACCCAAACTCGACGATGGACCCGTTGTCCATTTGAAGATAAGCCACCAAGCTCAACTTGTCGTAGCCATTAGGGTAAACAATCGATGTTGGAGTTCCACCGGTAATCGCCTGCTCCACCTTGGTGCCACTCCCATACGGATCACACAAAAAGCGAACTTTATCTTGAGTCACTTTTGCAGACCACATACCGCCGTAATGAATCCCCACCAATTTTGCTTTTTCAGCAGGTGTTTGACCATTGTACTCGATGGCGTCGGCTCCAGCAGATTGAGTGACATCGCCCTCATCTTTCGTAAACACATAAGTGGCTGGAAGTGTTTTATCATCTGGAAAAAGCACATAGTAATCACGCCGGATCATGATCTGTCCAAGGTGTGGAGCAGAGCCAAGCTTGGTGATTTTTGGACTTCCTTGATCAAAAACGATTTTATGAAATCCGCGATCTTTATTTAGAACTAAGAAATCTGGCGAAAAATTAATAGTCACTGGGTATTCAAAAGCTTCGAAGGCATAAACCAAAGCCGATGCCTTGGAATAAGCTTTCTGCGCTGGGTGAACATTTTGCGAGTAGCGAGCGATCTGTGCGTAGGTTTCAACCGTCACCGCATAAGATCCTGAGTCTGTAATACGGTCATCACATGCGCCTTGAATTCCTTTGCGAGGACCATTTGTGCAGGTGGTGTGCGGAAAGCCATCGATGTGTCGCGCTTCGTGCATGTAAACGCTGGCACTATCCAGCGCCGTGAACGCATCCGAAAGCATCAGAGGGCACACATACATGGTTTTGCTGCCAAAGTTTGGCATCACAAAAGCGCCAGCCCCTTTGGGACAGTTGGCTTGAATGTTAAACTTGTTGATTCGACCGGTAAAATACGTCCACCAGTTGGTGGCGAATTTTCCAGAGAACACTTGATCTTTGCTTACCGGCATCGACGCGTCGAATGTGGTTTCGCGCATAAACATAATTCCCGCCATCAAGCGCGAAATGTCTGAGTTGTCGTAGCAATACTCTTTGCCGGCTAG
>JAYUKO010000322.1:0-30876 GCA_043764415.1 Bdellovibrionales bacterium
TTGCAGAATAGGGTAGATTACCCACGTAAAGTTTCTTACTCATATTACCTCCTAAGTAGTTTGAGCGCTATTTCGGAGGAATGAACACCATGCACATTAGACTCGAGAACTAGCAAATACAGGTAATACGTATAACACAGTTTTTATTTTATGGGACAAAAAAGTTCACAAAAAAGAAGGGCGCCCGGTTTTTTAATGCAATATAGAAGACTTGAACTCGAACAGCGACTAGACAGTCCTAGCTTTTTTTCAAAATCCAACGCAACAAACCCCAGTTTCCCTGCACCATGGTATGACTGAACCCTATGTTGATCTGCCGCCTTGTGTTCCTTCTCATTTTCTTTTGCTGTGATCTTTCTCACGCTAATCTTCAATGCCAAGAGCTCTTTGCAGTTGCTGGCGTCGAGCAGCTGGCCGTCACCTCGGACGAAATCCACCCAGCAGAAATCCAACAAATGCTTAAACACAGTCGAGACGGATCTCGCGAAAAAACCGTACGCAGAGCCTATCGTGAATTTTTTGCGAGGGTTTTAGGTCAACGAGCGTCGTCATATACAAAACTTTCTGCGAGCGAAGCGTTGGATTACCTATCGCTCCTTGCGCAGTGGCGATTTCTGCCACCCGAAATATGGAGCACACCGTTTTTTAAAATCGTAGAGCAGCAAATCGATGCATGGGCTCCTCGGGATTACCTCGCATTTGCACTGCAAAGAAAACTGACACCCCTCGAGCTGCCTTTAAGTTTACTGCAGCGCTATCGCAAAAGTCTGCGAGAAACCTTTTTGCTTTTAGATGTCACGATCCAGCTCGAAACATTTTCCGCAGAACTTTATCATGGCAACAAATGGAACGTCGACGAGCTCTCCTTTTTTATCACAGCACTCACAAAGAGTTTGCAAATGCGCTCTGGAAAACTGCAAATCAAGCCGTTAAAAGAAACCTATCGAGCTCTCTTTTTTTTAACCGACTCTGAGCGAAAAACTTTGGCTCCATTGACAGATGACCTCATCGTACAACTCGACACAAAGCTTGCAGAGTACGGCCTGACTCTCTCTGACGGCGGCAAAAGTGGTTCAAAGTTTTCAAGGTCAACCACCACCGACCCTCGTTATGTTTCTTTAATTATGGATCTACACATGCTCTATCCGCAGACAAAATTTGCCCATGAGTACTCAGATGCAAATAAAATTGGTTTTTATGATCCCGTGGATTTGCTGATTGTGGAGCCTCGACTCATTATCGAATGGGATGGCGCCCATCACTACTATCGACAAGTGTCACTGGACGGAACTGTTTATGAAGATCAAGCTCATCTTGTTTTACGCCCCACCGACCGGGCTCGCGATCGGCTCCTGAGGGACGCGGGATACAGAATCTTGCGAATCTCCCCGCCGCTTGCAAAGCAACTAGACTTTATTGATATCCCCGCGCTTATCATTGAACAGAACCCAGACTCCTCGACTTTTTAAATGCCTTGATCAGATTCAGTAAACTCTGGGAGCGGCAAAGGACTTGGAGCAGGTTCACGCAGCACCGCCGAAACCGTATTAAACCCAAAGCGATCCAAAAAACGGAAAACCAGGGCATCTCCCACGCCGTTGGCTGCCGACAAATAAAGCGATAGATCAAACATCGGGCGGTTCGCAATCATTTCTATACCACCATCGCGATAGGACCAGGTTCCATTGCCGTAACCGAGTCGATCCACTTGGTAATAAAAAGTTTTGTTATCAAAAAGAACAAAACGCATTGGGAATTCTTTTCCCGTCTGCAAAAGTTTAACTGAAGCGAGTTTTGTTTGAACAGCAGGAGCCGAATCTGCAGAATTCACAAGCGTGTCGTAGAACGCGGGTTCACGTGGATTGGCGATCAATGATTTTTTGGGCCCGCAGGCTGCCAAAAACAAAGGTAGTAAAACGAATAAAAAGCGCATCAAATCCCCTCCCTAGAGCCTTAATATTAAACACTTGCCCCCAGAGAGTCACTGGGTAAATTGCAGAGTTTACCAATTCTTATCCCACAGCAACTAACTTTATTACATATGGTCCGCGCGTTGCCTTATCTGTATAAAAGTACTGGGTCTTTCCGGGGGGAATGCATTGTTTAAACATCTCTTACTATCGATTTTGTGTTGGAGTTTGGTCGCAAGTCGGGCTTCGGCTTCGCCCTACGATTTAGCGGATGGAGTTTCGCCGTCGCAAAGTTTCGAAAAATTTAAAGAGGTCACAGAAAAAACCGCGGCGGTGACTGTTGAGGAGTTTCTTTCTGATTGGAAAAAAGCCGATCCCCTTGTCTTTCGTTTTTATCTTTTGGCCTTTCGCAGCCGCAGTTTACAAAGTTCAACACCGCAAGCTCCCAGAGCCATTCTTTTTTCACCCGCCGCAGATTTTATGGCGAGCTTTAATAGTCATTCGGCACTTCGTGGCGCGCGCAACATCGAAATCATTCGTTTTGATCACACCACTGAAAAATTTGAATTTCGTGAACTTTCGTTTGATCTAAATAACCGACCGACACTTTCCGAGACCAATCCACAAAAATGTCTTGAGTGCCACCAATCGTTAACTCGCACCGATGTGGACCCTCGCCCCAACTGGGAGCCGTATTTTATGTGGCCAGGTTTTTTTGGGATGACCGATGGTCGCACTCTCAAATCAGAAAAACATATGACTTCAGAGGAATTAAAGCGCCTCGACCCAGTTTTAGATTCCATCATTATTAACGAAGCCCGCCATGAGGATGAATGGTACACCTACTTTTGGAACCATATTGCCTCGCAGGACGGGAGATATGTATTTTTAGATCCTTACGTTAAAGAAATTGGCTCTCAGGATGCTCGACTCTACGGTACGCACGCCGCCCGTGATTTGAAAACTGTGATGTTCACGCAGAGAATCGCACAGGTGAATTTTCGTCGAGTGGCGCGACTGATGACCGAAGACGCCGTGGCTTTTGATTACCTGAAAGAAGCCTTGGTGGGCATTATGCACTGTGGAACTCGCTATTTTCCAGAAGAATTTATCAAGTGGTTGCACCAAAACTCTTCCGTCAAAAAAGATGCAAATTTATTAAATTTAAATCTTGGAGATAAAATAAAGTTCTTATTCGAACCATTTTATTACGACACTGATGACTGGTCCTTGGACTTTAAAACCAATGCTCGGTTTGCTTTTGCGAATCGATTTGGTACGCCAGGAATTCCTGACCATGAGATGTCTGAAGCGATAGCAAAAAAGTCATCTGCGTATCTTTCTTTGAAAGGTATGGGATGCAATACTGAGTTTACAAAATTGTTAAAAAAATACGAAAACGTACAAACCGCAGTGGCTTTTCAGAACCACCGTAGTAGCTTTAAAGATCGCATCGAGAAAATTAAAAAAACACCGCTGATCAACCGCTGTGTGCGTTGCCACGCTTCATCCAACGGTTTTGAAATTCCGCAGATCTCTTTTGATAACCCGGTAGCTTTGCAACAAGAACTTCATCAGGGCGGTTACAAGCGAGGGCGATTGTTCGAAGAAATTATTTATCGAGTCGGCGTGCATGCTACATCGGACGAGCAAATGCCGCCGCAGTCTCAGCCCACAGCCCAGCAGCGCGAAGATTTAATAAATTATCTTAAGGATTTGATGTCAGAGAGAGTCGACAGAGCGCCGTTTTAATAAAAAAAAGCGCCTGAGGAGGCGCTTTTAAAAAATTGTTTATAAGATTGGTTTTATAAATTTGCCTTATAGGTTTGGCAATTGAATACGAATTGTTTCGGAATCCTTAAAACGGTTTGAGCTATAAGCATCAAACACACGAATCACGAAGGTGTTTAGACCACCACGTAGGACATAGGATTCATCCCATGTAGAGTCGCCCCAAAGATAGGGAACATCGTATTGACCATCCAACGTGAAGGTCAATGCTTCATCTGTGGAAACCTTTCGCTCTTCTAAGAGTGTGTTACGGCCATTCGTCGTTTCAATCAGCTGAACAAGGATACTGCGCGTTTTGTTGCTGTCCTCGATATCACGATCCGCAACATGCAAACGAACACTCGCCGAAAAATCCGATCCGCTACCAACAGTCCATTTTGATTCTGTTGCTGCGAGCGACGTAGGGGTCAGCAGGTTCAATTCCACAGCGTGGTTGAAAGAAGCATCCTTATTGAAGGATTGAGGCGATTGCTTAAACGTACCTCCATGATACGAGCTTCGCACTTCGATGTCATATCGCGAAGAGCGACTTGTATCACGATAGATGGAACCAACAATCGTCGTCGCGTTGGCTTCGACAATTCTTCCGGGAAGCGTGAACTTGTTTGGAGAACTTCGCTCTGCGATGACAGTATCTACTATATCTTTTAAAGCACATCGAACTTTCACATCCAAAAGGCCGCTATTCGCAGAGTTCACTACCAAGCTGGCGTTACAAGACTGTACCGGCTGTACGGTAGGTTGTACTGTGGGTTTTACGGCGGGCTGAGTAACCACAACTGTATCTGTTTGTTGCGCATCTTTTACCACGGCAACGTCAGACCCATCAGCTTCACAGACAGTCGCTGTAACCTGAGTGATACTTGTGAACATTTGATACTCTTGCACCACAAAACTGGAGTCTTTATAACAGGGAACTACAAGATAAAATCTTTCTAAACCCTGCCCGTAGGAACCGTAGGTCTGCACCATCAAGGCTCTACCTGGCTGCAGGAGATTTTGACGGAGTTCTTGATTCACTTTACAGGCCTTTGATACGTTCCAATTACTGTTTCCATTGGCAGAAACATATTGTTCGTTCCGCACAAATCGACGATCGCTGGTGATACTGCCAATATCGATTGAAAATGAGCCTGGACTTTTGCTAGAATCGCAAAGATCTTGCCCGATGAGACGAAACTGCAATCCCCCGGTGCGTTCTTCTTGAAACTTGAATCCCATTTCACCAGCAAACGCGCTGGCCAACCCTAAAAAACTTGTTAGAGCGAAAAGCCCTAAGCGATTAAACTTCATAAGTACTCCTTTAATTTAGTTAAACGTTTAATTTTATGAAGCAGATAAGAGCAATATCGAAGCCAAAACGTTTTGGCCTGTCCTCCAATGGATACCATCTCCAGAACAATTACGGTCTCTCCGACAAAAAAAGTTACAGTTTTTGTCAGCTCTTAAAAAGCTGTTGTTCGTTTTGATTGGGATAAGCTGTCTATTTTTTGATCAACTCATGTAATATCTTCTGTGAAGGCAACTTCCTTTGAACAACGGCCTTTGGCGGTGTACTTATCTACCTTCTGTTCGATGTTTTACAGGTGGTTCATGGGCAAATATATCGTTGCTGCTTTCTTAATGATCATTCCCGTACAATCTCTGTTTGCGCAAACATGTACTGAGCTGTTTCAAAAACCACATCCGTTTTTTCGCTTAGCCAAAGATATTCAAATGAACATTTTAGATTTAGCCGAGAGCCTATCGATCTATCCAGAACACAAAGGGATGTCCTCCGACTGGGCAAGGTATATTGTTGGCAGATACGGTGTAGACGCAAATATTGTGCAGCTGTCCATGGGCAAGATCCCTTCTATCGAAAATCCAAGCCTTAAAGCTTATGCCACGGTCTTTCGGCTAAAATTTGTCGAACAATGGAAGGATGTAGTTATTGACGAAAACAAAACCTACATGACTTTTATTTTTCGCAGTGGCACCTTTGAGGAAGGATTTCCTCTTGCTGCAAAAATTGGAGATTCGAAAAACAAGGCCTACTTTGACAACACGGCTGCGAAAATTAAAATAACCCCCTACATTTCTGATCTGGGTTTATAAAATGACGACTTCCTTGCGACTTCACCTCGCCATTGTCGCTTTTTTGGTAAGTGCAGCCCCCGACTTTGCCCTTGCCAACCAACAGTGCTTGCAACTTTTTACAGCCACTCGTTACGCGTCAACAACCATTCCTGCGCCAGATAAACACGAGCAGTTTGTTAGCGATATTGAAAACTTTAGAGATCAACGCTGGCCAGTCACAGTTCTTAGTCTTCCGCGCATTGAAGTCATCGGTTGGTACCAACGTCGATTGCAGGATTTTGTAAACACAGCCAAGACCCTAGAGGAGTTGGAACAAATCTTCTTAACTATCGAAAAGACCGGTTACGTGGATAAAAAATACCAGGATGCTTGGAGAAAAATCGATTTTTTAAGCGCACTTCGCTCAAAAGTGCCCGGGGATTTTACTCCACAGGCAATTGAAAAGTTCAACGACACTCTCGAAGCTTTTCTGCTAGAAAGCGCTTTACCTTGGACTCCGACGGTCGAAGCATTTAACGTTTGGGAAATTCCAGCCTATGCAAAACTTGTTGTCGAGAGCTGGATCGAAAACAAACCCCTACTGATGGACGATTACTTGAATTCGGGTGAGCATATGAATATGACACTTGTTCGCTCGCTGGGACAAGTTCCAGAATCGACAAAACAGGAACTTTTAACACTTCTTAGCCAATCGCTCACCGTTATCGACGCTTGGATTCAATTGGAAAATCCGAGTCATGCTCTGCAAAACGTGATGAAAGCACCATCACGAGAGTGGCAATTTGTGCAACAAATTCTACTGCGCAGTGAAACATTAGACGCACTCGACCGACTTCCACTGCAGGTGAGCTCTCAAAATCTTGGCTCTGTAGAGCGCATCTTCCAAAGACTTCATCGGCACAATCAGCCCTACGACTTTGAAGTCGTTTTTAAAGTAGCTAAAGCCTTGCAAACTCATTTGCAGCCACTTTTAGGATCAACAGACTTCGTGGATATTTTTGGCAGCTTTCCGAACCTGGTAGCGCAAGTAGGGGTTTCGGACATCGATATTATATTTTCTCAGCGGGTGGATCAAATCTACTACGATTTGGTTAGTCAAACCTCATCTAACCAAGTAGTTCCGCGGACCCCACTTCAACAAAGAGATGCGCTTCTTTTTGCAAATTCCGTAACTGCCGCAGAAAATGCTGTGCGTGATATTTTAAGATCGCAGCAAGGTTTAGGTGAGATTCTTTCGGTCAATCTAATGACCCGCGAAGTAATGAATGGAAACATCACCGTTCCGCAAACCATCGCTCAAACAGAAACTTGGTTTAGCATGGGCAGTCCATTAATGATTCGAATCTATTCCGATCGAATTGTGCTGCGTTTTTGGGATGGGCTCACAGCAACGCGCGAGATTCCTGCCAAAGTTCGAGAGTTCACAGTTCGGTAAGTCTGGCTCATCGAAGGCAGATCTGAGGAAAAGGACTTGTACTAAACAAGTCCTTTAAAACAACTCTAATTAGTGAGTTGCGTGATCTTTTTTAGTTTCTTTATGAGCAGCTACACAAGCTTCGGCGTCGGCTTTCGTTGCAGTCACACCTGTTACGGGTTTGCCTTGAGCGACGGCTTGTACGCAATCAACCCAAAGACCTTTACCTGTTTTTTTGTGGTCGCCAGGCATAAATCCGGCTGTCTTACACTGCTCTGCGATGGCTGTGCATTGTGCAGGAAGCATTTTTTCGGCGGCGAAGCTGTTTACTGCCACAAGTGACATTGCTAATACGATGATAGCTTTCATTAGTGAATCCCTTCAGTTAAACCCCGGCGTTTTTACCAGAGTTTTTTTTGTTGAATTCTTAGGGTATCGAACAAAATGCTGAAAGCAACTTGATTCTTTGTCCCATTCTGGAACCACAGCTGACTAGACCAATGATGGTTTCATTTGTTTTTCAGTTAACTCAATCGGTTTGATTTCCAACGGCGTTTCTTCTCATCTGGACCGAGGTGGCATATAAGGTTGTTGTGAACACGCAAATTTTAAAAGATTGGGTAGATCGGTTTCTGGTTCCCATTGACGATCCAGGGTCGCGACTTTTCCATCTCAACATTTTAATGTCTTTGGCGCTTATCGCCATTTGGATTTTTTTTGTCCAGTACAACACTCCACATGACACACAACGATCAAAAAGTCGGTTATTTTTCGAACAATTAAAAAGTTCGGTTTTTCGAAAAAAATATTGGTGGAATCGATCGACGAGAGTTGATTATCAAATCTATTTTTTAAATAGTCTGTTAAAGATATTTCTTTTTATTCCCTTTCTGGATTTTTCTTTTCGCATCTCAAAAACTACGATTTCGATTCTCCTTAATAGCAATCAGCAGCAAACTCTTTCGTTGAGCGACAGCTACTTAAGTCTTCTTATTTTTTCGATTCTCGCTTTTGTCTTTGATGATTTTTTACGGTTTTTTCATCACTATCTGATGCACAAGATTCCCATTTTATGGAAGCTTCATCGAACTCACCATTCAGCAAAAATTCTCACCCCCATTAGTCTTTACCGAATCCATCCCTTGGAGTCAGCAATGTCCACGGTGCGAAATAGTTTGAGCACAGGTGTATCTATTGGTGTTTTTATATTCTTTTTTAACAGTCAGTTTAGCATTATGACTATTTTTGGAATCAATCTTTTTGGTTTTTTATTTAACCTGCTGGGGAGCAACTTGCGCCACAGCCATATTCCTTTGAGCTTTGGGCTCTTGGAATGGGTTTTTATCAGTCCTAAACAGCATCAAATTCATCATTCTGCGGATCCTGCACATTACGGCAAAAACTTTGGAGTGTCGCTGACACTATGGGATGGTTTGATCGGATCGCTAATGCGTTCTCAACAGGTTACCAAAAAACTGCACTTTGGCTTGAAAAACCATCGCCAAACCCTTAAAAAAACACTCATTTCTCAATAAGATTTCATTAAAATTTACATTCATTTTCATCTGTCGAATTTTAACGACTTTCTTTGCCTCCCGACTCCTTCGTCGATAAAACTCAAAATAACAAATAAACAGGTCCCAACGGAGGAATAATGAAGTTTTTGATACTACTTACAGTGGTCTTTTGTTTTTTTAATGCGAGCGCTGAAATAAATCTTTACACTGATCGCCCCACAGCGCGCATGCAAGTAATTGCCGACGAATTTTTTAAAAGTACGAAAGTTAAAGTGAATATTTTGGAACTTCCGTGGGCGGCGCTCAGCGCCCAGCTGAAAGAAGAAGGCGCTTCGAGCCCAGCGGATGTTATTTTTGTTAAAGACTCCGTTTACCTCAATAAGTTGGTAAAAGACGGCCGCTTTGCAAAAATGCAGTCCTCCACTGTTCGAAACAGCGTGGATGCCTCCATGTACACGGATTATTACACGGCCATTACCTACCGAGCTCGCACGTTGGTTTATGAATCTTCCCTCGATGTGAGTAATATTAATTCTTACGCGGATTTGGCAAAAGCCGACTACGCCGGCACACTTTGTTTAAGAACAGCAAAATCATCTTACAACGAAGCTCTCGTCGCCACCCTCATTAATCGTTATGGTTACAATGATACTAAAACGATGTTGAATGGTTGGCTCAACAATATGGTGGATCCTGCTCTTCTTTATAAAGACGACACTTCCATCGTCAACGATATTGCCTCCGGCAAATGTGCTCTTGGAATAGTTAATACCTACTACCTAGGCTTAGCTCTTGTTGCGAACCCAGCGCTTCCGGTTTCGGTAAAATTTCTTGATCAAAACAAAGGCGGAGTTCACACCAATGGAATGGGTGCTGGAGTGAGCGTCACATCAAAACAAGCGGCTGTTGCACAACAGTTTATTGAATTCATGCTGAGCGAAGGAATGCAAAAATTTCTCACAGGGGAGCAGTTGGATTTTCCTGCCAATAAGAATGTGACTTTGCCCTCGGCGATCAAATCGTGGGGTTCTTTTAAAGTGAATTCACAGAACTGGTCAGCCACCACCGACTCTGCGCAAAAGGCCGTCGAATTGTTTGACGAGATTGGTTACCTCTAATGAAGTTGAGCTCTCTTGTTGGAATTCTGTTTCTTGCGGTCTCTTGCTCTGATTACGCCAATCAGTCCATCTCTTCCGGTCAAGGCCCACAACCGGCGATGAAACCCATCAACAGGCCTCTGCCGGCAGAATACCAAAATCCCAACACCGGCGATTTTTCAGCAGAAAAAATGCTAGTGAATATTGGCCTCAATGTGATCGCAAAAAATGTCGAAGATTTTTACTTCAATACCGGTCGCTTAAATACAGCGGTGGGTCAGTATTGCGAAGAGATGCAAAACTCTGCAAGCCGCGCGCAGGATTTTAGTTTATCAGAAAGCAAAGTAAAAACTCTTTGGAAAGAGACGATGCTGTCCTTCCACAAGGTCAGTATGGCTGGAATTGGCCCAATGACCGATAGCAATCGCGCGATCTACAACAAACTCTACTCCTGGCCCGTGGTTAGCGAATGCGGAATTGATCAAGAAGTTATTAAAAAGCAAGGTCAGGTCAATGACGACCCGCTCGCTGATGACGTTCTCGCCAATCGACGTAGTCTCTCTGCAGTTGAGTATTTAATTTTTGAATCTTCGCTCAACTCAAAATGTTCAAACTTTGCAGAGCCTAAAGCCAAAGAGTGGTCGGCAAAAAGTACCTTTGAAAAAAAGAAAGATCGCTGTCAGTATGCCAAGGGGCTAGCCCGGGACATCCAAAAAAATGCAGAACTTCTTCGCAACGCCTGGGCCCCCGAAAAAGAAAATTACACGGTTGCACTCATCGATAAGTCAGTCTATGGGAGTGTGAACAAAGCAGTGAACGCAATGACCGATGCGCTCTTCGCGTTTGAAGACTTTAGAGACACCGATCTGGCCATTCCATTGGGACTGCACGAGGACTGCAAAGACGCTTCTGGCAAATGTTTAAATTTTATTGAGCACCCATGGTCTGGAATTGCCGCCGAAGCCGCCATCGCACAAATGCAAGGCTTTAAAGAAGCGTTTTTTGGATCGAAATTTGAAAACGAGTTGGCGTTCGGATTAGATGACTACTTGGTAGCTAAAGGCCATAGCGTTGTTGCACAAAGTATTAAAGAGAATTTGGCCTCGTCGATCCAAGGTATGCAGCAGCTCGCTGTGCAGGATCCAACGTTACAAAATTCGATTCTCAACGCAAAAAAAGAAAACTGTAACAATTTTGAAGGCCCCAAAGAAGCCTTGGATTTTGTTTGTCAGATTTATAAGGACATTCAAAACGTCACTTCCACTTTAAAAACCGACGTGATGATTATTTTGGCTCTTGAGGTTCCAACCGGACACGCAGGAGATGGTGATTGATTTTACTGCTCACTTTTCTTCTGCACGCTGGACTGATTTTCTCGCAGGAACAAAATGAAGACGCCAAAAATGAAGTCGTCACAGATGCTGTAAAGACTTATAAAAAAATTGAAATCACCACAGACGAGGATGAGTTTTTTTTAAACACCATCTCACCCCATCGGGTTTCCAAAGAAAAACTCAGTCTGTACAATTATACCGATGCCACGCGCGCCATGAAGCAGACCGCTGGCGTCTACTCCCGGGATGAAGACGGACAGGGCCTTCGACCCAATATTGGACTTCGCGGAACAAATCCCGATCGTTCAAAAAAAGTTGTTTTTCTAGAAGACGGAATTTTAATTGGACCTGCTCCCTACTCTGCCCCCGCCGCCTACTACACCCCATCCATGCAGCATACGGAGGCGTTGGACATCTACAAAGGATTTACAGCGGTACCCTACGGCCCGAACTCCATCGGTGGTTCGGTCAATTACGTCACAACTTCGATCCCTAACAGCACCCTTGTGAAAGGATCGGCCTCCGCAGGAGCTTTTAATACTCAGACTTATAAGTTAACTGGCGGCACAACTTTTAACGATTCCAGTTTTTTGATCGAAGGCTCTAGGCTCTCCAGCGACGGGTTTAAAAAAATTGATGGTGGCGGTGACGCTGGTTTTGAGAAAAACGAAGTGCTTTTAAAGTTTCGGCAAAAACTGTCGTCACTCGGCGACAATCGCCAGCACTTCTTGGAAACCCGTGTGGGCTATTCCGACGAAATCTCCAATGAAACTTATCTTGGCTTGAGCACGTCGGACCTCAATGCCAGTCCCTTTCGCCGCTATTCCTCATCATCTCTGGACAAAATGGAATGGCAGCACAGCAAAGTTCAACTGGATCATGTTTATGATATTTCATCAACCACCCGCCTAAAGACTTCGCTCTACAGAAACGACTTTGAACGTCTTTGGTTTCGCTTGGATCGCTTTGCTAACGGCACTTCCATTTTTAATGTTTTAGCCTATCCGCAGTTTGATCCTGTTCTGGCAGGTGTTTTACAAGGCACTGGGAATTCCAGCGATAGCAACGGCAATTTGGAGTTTTTAGGCAACCAGCGAACTTTTTATAGCCAAGGTTTGCAAACCCGAATAAATACGCAATCAGTTTTAGGTTCGGCGACTTTCGATACGGAATTGGGACTTCGCTTTCACCAAGATCAAATTCGCCGGACCCATACGGCTTACGACTACGCCATGGAGCAAGGCCAGTTGGTTCCTTTAAACTTCTCCCGACCAGACGTCCTCAATCGCAATCGCGCCACCGCCCTGACTGCCCATTTGATTGAAAATGTAAATTTGGGAGATTGGGTGTTTACCGCCTTAGGCCGCGCGGAAAATGTGAGATTTAATTTTAGTGAATACGAAATTGCCAATAATTTTAATCAACGCAGCTTTGAGCGCAATGAAACCGCATTTGCTCCAGGCGCGGCGGTGCTCTATAAAATCACGCCGCACATTTCAACAAAACTCAGCGTCAATAAAGGTGTTTCCTTGGCGGGCTTGAGCGACGCCGGCACTGAAAACCCTGAGGAGAGTGTGAATTACGAGTGGGGTTTAAAATACATCTCCAGTGATAATCGCTCGCAGGGCGAAATCGTCGCCTTTTACAACGATTACTCCAACATCACTGGCACTTGCACTACGTCGACAGGTTGTAACAGCGCACAGTTGGATCGACAGTTCAACGGCGGGCGAGCACTGATTCAAGGTATCGAAGGTCGCGTAGTTCAACAATTTCAAATCAAAGACGTGCAAATCCCCGTGCAGTTTAATCTGACACTTTTAAATGCTGAGTTTCGCAACACCTTTGCCTCGCAGACGGCAGAATGGGGCGTAGGCACTGTGCGCAGTGGCGATCCGCTGCCTTACATTCCACAGGTTCAATACACTTTGGCCATTGGTGCCAATTATAAAAAGCTGAATCAGGAAGTGGCTTTTATTTATCAAGGGGCGAGCTTCGATCAAAGTGCCCGAGAAAACCGTTTAGAAATTCCTGCCTTTGGAATTGTGGACTGGACGGGCAAATACACTATGAATAAAAAAACTCAGATTTTTGCGCGCATTGATAATATTCTCGCACGAGATTATTTGGTTTCGTACAAGCCGTTTGGCGCGCGCCCAGGAAAACCTCAGAGTTTTATGGCGGGCGTGAGTTATAGTTTTTAAGTTCCCGTACCGGTAATGTTCAAAGTGGCTGTTAAGTTCGTATTGCCGTTGTTGTATGGAATCTGAATCGTGCCGTTAATTGTGGAGTAATTGATAGCCGTATATTCCACACGAATTTGGCAGCTGGTGCCTGCAGCTAACGAGGCCCCACAGGTACCGCCACCCGATCCAGGATAACTTGCGCCAGGAAAATAAAAGGGCACAGACAAAGACGCACTAGACATGCCCGTTGCTGTCACACCGCCGGAGTTCGTTACCGTGTACAATTCGTAGACTGGTGTGCCGGCAGTTACGACGCCCGTAAGATTATTTCCCGTGATCGTTAGGTTTGCGGGTGTCGCGCCTGTGCCCATAATATTTCGACTGACCGTTTGCGCCGCGACACTGTCGTTGTAGCCGACAATAAAGGTACCGCTGCTAGCAATGGCAGCCACTGGAGTAAAAGACACAACCACGGTGCATGTCGCACTTGGCATGAGCCCCGCTCCGCAGGTACCGCCGGTGCCCGGAAACGAACCTCCAACAAATTGAAATGGAGCTGCGAGACCTGTTCCACCCAAGCCAGCTGCATTGCTGCCACCAACATTTGAGATCGTAAATTGGTGATTGACCACGGATCCGTTCGCTACTGTTCCGTAATTATAAGTAGATCCGTCGGAGATCGTTAACAACGCTGGACTCCCAGGCGCCGCCAGTGAACCGAGATACATGCCACCATGACCGCGAAGTTCACCGCCCAAGGTAGGACAAACCAAACCATAACCGCTGTTCACAGCCACAGACGCCGTTATTGCAATCTCATCACCCGTGATCGTGCTTGAGGATGAAACTGGTGCAAAACCAGTCAGACTTTTTGGGTCGCACAGAATGTTATCGCGATCCGACGGTTCACTGGCAGCAATGTAGAGCCGCGCGCCGTCGTAAATGGTATTCAAAGTGTTGGGTAAAAAGTGAACGATGACGGTGTTCGCGGCTTTTACATACTTTTTCAGTTGTCCGCTGTCTTTGAAATAAGTAAAAGCGCCTTCCAGCGACTTCGCAGTGTCATTGCCCATGCCGTTGAACTGTTCGGAAACCAGCGAAATTACATTTTGCGTGTACTGCTGATTCGGTAGGCCGCCACCACCACAAGTACTGTTACCTCCGTACACCCGCACATCGCCAGTGACACCCATCGGATCGTACATCATATTTGTGGTTCCGCCATCAGAGGACAATCTTGTTAAAGTAGAGGGTGAGTTGTGTTTACATATTCTTTTGTTCACATCTGCGAAGCCTGGGGCAAAAAAGTAACCGATCACCAGATCTGTGTCGTCTTCGTTTTGCGCCTCCCACGAGGTGCCGTTGAACCTGTCATAGCTGCTCGGCCGCACAATCCGCGCGATTTGGGTGCTGCTTGACAAACTTGCCTGCGAGTAATCCCTATCGAGTTTGATGGTTGGTAAGATTTGCCCCCCCGTTTCAAGTTCGTAGGAAACCTCGAAATTTTTTGAAGCAAAGAAATCAAACCATCCATTGATGATATGCGTTTTTAATAAGGTAAATGGGCGATGACCAGGCTCGGGAATCAAATTGATATTTACAATTCCGGTTGGACCCATATCCGGACTCAGCCCCGAAAGGTATCTGCCAGCGATGTGTCCTCCTTGAAAAACTTTAGGAGCAGAAAGGGTCATGGATAACTGATTGGTGGTGCTTGAAAGATCCGCTGTCGTGGTCCCATATCTAATTTCGATTTGTCCTGCAGCATTTGAGTAAGCCGCCAATAATTGAAAATATCTTTGTTTGCCAACGGGCACCTCAATCTCAATCTCTGGAGTGATCTGCGTGTTAGGATCGTTAAAATTGCCGAGCTCTTTTTTGGCATAGATTACGGAGCTGATACCCTCGCCGGTAATATTAACAGCTAGAAACTTAAGACAAGTCGTACAGGTAAAAGCGTTTAGTTTTTCGCTGGGAGGAAGTGAAATAACGAGGGAAGCTTTGTCTTCGGCGGCGCGCTGACAAGCCACAGAGCTTGCAATCAGAGAAAACAAAACTGTTCGTTGTAAAAAAAGAATCACGCTTGCCACCTCGACACTTGCTTATCGAACGATTTTTCAAAAACTTAACCGTCGTCTGCGTAGATTCGAATTGGGAGTTTTTTTATCAGTTTGAGACAGAGAAGCGTCTCGCTGCGAAGCGAGACAGTTCAGAAGCGTCTCGCTGCGAAGCGAGACGGTTCAATAGATCAATTAAGCGGCAAAAAATCGGGTTTCGATTTTTTTGTACTGCTTGGCAAACTGAAATGTTTTTGCAGAATAGGTTTTTTGATATTTAGAAAATTGTTTATCTAAAAATGTGTAATAATTTTTGTACAGCATGTTGCCAAAAAACTTGCAATACCACGTTGGCGAAGCTGTCGGCACAAACTCGTGGGAGCGGCAAAATTTATGTGCGTAAGTATTCATTAACCCCCACCACTTCATCGCCTCTGAGCGGTGAATAAAATTACCAACAAAAAATGGCTTTCCATGATAGGTCAAACCCACCTCAAAACCTTTCCCCACTGGTTTGCAGTAAGCTTTAAACATCATTTTTCCGAACTTGTGATTTTTCATTTTGGTCATTATAAGACCTCCTTTGTAGGAACAGTATCGGCTCATCCTACAAAATGAAAAGTCTGGATCGTTTTTTATAGACTCGACAAAGATCGGCGTCGAATTTTAGACGACGATTTTATTTTTCGAAATAATTAAAAATATCTCCAAGCGCCTGAGAACGAATGCTATCGGTCTCCATCAAAATTTCATGGTAGCTCGGGTAGGTTTTTATCTGGCATTTGGCAACAGTTTTACACACATACTTTTGTGCTTTGGCATCGGCTCTAAAGTCGCGGCTAGCCACTAGCAAAAAAATATCATTGGTCACTTTTAAAAGCTGTCCGCGCTCGCGCAATACTTTTCCCGCCGTCAAAGCTTGCTCCGTCCACTTGATCGAAGGACCTCCAACGATGGCCTGGGGCCACTTGTTCCAAAGGTAATCGTTGATGCGAAAGCGATCCCTACTGCTCGTCAAATTTGCGGGGTATTCAGGGTCGTCGCCACGAAAGGATCGCACAGAGATTTCTCGGCCATCGGGCAGGATTTCTCGCCCCGCCCAGGCGAAGGCTTTTTCACCCGGAGTGTATCCATAACAATCCAACTCACCAATGGTGATAAGATCCGTGATCCCACAGACAAACGAAGTTTTAATGAGAGCAACTTTTTGCTCCGTTTTAATTTTGAACATCGAACCTGACAACGCCGACTTTCTAAATGGATTCACTGTATTTTTTTGGAAATAGCGCATGGCTATGGCGCCACCCATGGAGTTTGATAACAAAAAGAGCCGCTGTGATGCCACCTGTCCGTCTTTTAAAACAATATCATTCACAAATTGCGTGAAGTCTTTGACGTACTCATCAAAGCGCTCCACGTGTCCTATATTGGTATCAGGAAGTTCGTGCCCCTTCGAGAGAACAGTGGGCGTAAAGCCTTGGCCTCGGTGATCGATGGCGTAGACCGGGGAATAGCCGCGCTTGATAAAGTCGTGAGCCACCTCGATGTATTTTAGCGCCGCCTCAGTCCGCCCCGGCACGATGACGAGGGACCCCTTTGCTCCACGATGCGAGCCAAATTTTGTGTAATAGATGTTTAAACCTGGGCGGGCGACAAAGGAATTCACCTGGTAGAACGACCCGTGTCCCGAGTCCAGGAGAGATACCATTTTTGCGAGGGCCGTTTTCTCTGGCACCGCCCAGATTGGAATCGACACTAACAAGGCAGCAACGACCCCTATCCATTTTTGAGTTTTCATAAATCCCCCGATTTATTTTTTAAGCACGCATATTTGTAAACTGTAAAGGAACGCCCACATTGGAACGCTTCATCAGTGCGATGCACTCTTGCAGTTCATCAATGCTTTTTGACGTCACGCGAACAAGATCGTCGTTGATGGCTGCCTGAACCTTAAGTTTTGAGTCTTTGATTTCTTTGACCACTTTTTTTGCCGCTTCTTTTTCGATGCCTTGAAGGATTTTAACGGACTGGCGCCAAAGCATGCCACCTGCGGGTTCGGCTTTTTCGAAAGACAAGGCTCGGATATCAATCCCACGGCGATGGGCCTTAGAAAGTAAAATATCTTTGATCGCATTCAGCTTGTAGTCGTCTTCCGCCAAAACAACCAGCGTTTTACGATCCCATTGAACCTCAAACTTACTGCCCTTAAAATCATAGCGACCCATGAGCTCTTTTTTTGCTTGGTTGACGGCATTGTCGAGTTCTTGAATGTTGAGTTCCGAAACGATATCAAACGATGGCATGCTCTTGTTTACCAAAGGGTTTCACACGAACTCAAGGATTTTGTTTTTACGGCTATTTTGAGGGTTTTGGCGAGGACGGCTCGCGGCCCTTTTCGATTTCGGCGGCCAATTCGCGAACTTGGTTCAGCTGTTCGGCCGACAAATTCTCCTGCATAAACTGCCCTGGATTTTGCGAACCCTTGGAAACAATCTCCCGCATTTTCTCGGCATCCCCGTCGGACTTTTTAGCGAGGCCTTCGAGGACTTTGGCGGCAAGTTCGTAAAGTTGCTGCTTTTGGGCTTCGTTGCCTTTTACAAGCATTTCCGCGCCGGCCTCCCCTTCTTTAAACTTAGGGTTTTCTTGAAAGGCTTTTTCACGCTCGGTGGGGTTGGTCATGGCTTTTACTGTTTTTTCCAGAGCTTCTTGAGATGAGTTATCAAGTTCGGCCAGGGCCACACTTCCACAGAACAAAATACAGAGAAACGATTTGAGTTTTAGCATAAGGGCCTATCGTCAAAAATATGCCAAAACTTAAGGCATTGTGCGCCCGCGCCTTGCGTTTTACCTGACTGCATTTACGCTTGAGCTAACTAAACACAAAGGAGTCTTTTATGTCTCAAATTTTAACAGTTTTACTTTTAGCTTTCGCAAGCTTTCAAAGTCATGCATTAGATAACAGCTTTCACGTGCAGAGCCGTGGAACCGAAACGTGGTTGCAACTCAAATTCAACCCTATTGTTTCTTCGACCATGGCAGATGTTTTGTTTGTGGTGGATGACTCAGGAAGTATGAACGACTTTCAAGAGAGCTTGAGTAAAAATGTGGAGTCTTTTTTGCTGGCTCTTCCGCAAAACTTTCTGCAAGTGGGTGTGATCACCACAACCGTGGGAACTAGCGGCTTCCCTACAAATTTTAAACCTGGTCAGTTTATTAACGGCATTCACAAAAGTGCGGACCCGCAATTTCTTGATAAGTTAAAAAAATCACTTCTCGTCGGCACGACTGGCGATGGTACCGAGCAACCATTTCAATCTTTGGCTATGGCCTTAAGCGAGCCTCTACTCTCAACCGTCAATGCGGGTTTTTTGCGTCCCAATGCGGATCTTTACATTATTTTTATCACCGACACTCAAGATCAGAGCTCCATCGACACCAATGTTTTGCTCGCACAGATCAAAGCGCTCAAACCGCAGCAAACTGTCACCACCCTCGCCGCCATGGCTGACCCAAAATCGGCGACCTGTAAAGGTGAGACTTTCGAACTCGAAAAATCGACAAAAATTCAAGATTTTGTCAGCCTCACTGGGGGCTCCGTGTTCTCCATTTGCGATGACTTCGCAAAAAGCCTGGTCAGCGCCATCAATGTTTCTGTGATCACCGAGAACACTTTGGTTCTCGTAGGAACTGAGGCTCTCAAAACTCCCGTCTTCTCGTCAATCCTGGTCGAGGTGGGCGGACAGAGCTACTCGCCTGGCGATGTGGCCACCAGTTGGACCTACAGCTCAAAAAATAAAATCATCACATTTTCTGACCTCATCGTCTTTGAGTCTGTTGCCAAAGGACCCATCGAAGTGACATACAAGGTTCAGTGAACAAAACGCTTTTCGACTTTATTAAATCTTTTTTAATGCCCATGCTCGTCGGTAAGACGGGCGTGATGTTTTTTGGCCTCAATTACTCCCAATATCCCGGAGAAGGCTATGGGTACGGTCTGGTCGCAAGCATGCTCATCACCGTGCTCTCTTTGCTCTGGCTTATTTACAAATACCGAAATATCGAAGACTTGTAGGAAATCGATCCCTCGTTTGTAATCCCTCGTCGGCGCTGATTGTAATTTCCACAGTGTTGCTTTTCACGTCGACAGTTTGCTGCCGTCAAACCCTCTTTGTTTTCCGCTCGTTCGGCCAACAACTTGCAATGTTGTTTTCAATACGATCAACGAACAAAGGAGCCGTCGTGCAATTATTAAAGCAGTTATTGAAGCAGTTAATAAAAAGGTCGCTTATTTTGGGAATTCTAGGAACACTTACGCTTTTTAACACTCCTGCTCTCGCATGCACCGACGGCGCAATCTACCTGCAGTGCCAAAACCAAATGTCCCTCTTTACAGCCGCGCTCCAAAAAGCCAAACAAAGTAACAAAACTCTCGTCGTCACCTTGGGTTATGAAAACTGCCCCTGGTGCCAAAGTCTCGGGAAAATGTTTAATGATTTCCATTCTCAACAAGCCTCCATCACTTCGCAGTTTGAATTTGTTGAAATCGCCACCTACTCCTATGACCGGTTTACCAAAAACTTCGCGGAAGTTCCCTCTGGAATGGCACTGAGCGAGCAGCTGATCACGCGACTGGCAACTCCCGCCACCGTCAGTGGCTTTCCGGTGCTGTTTGTAGTGAACCCGCACACGGAAAAAGCCAGTATGATCGAAACCGGTCGTCTCGAAGTGAACGACGAAACGCGCGGAGTGTACGGGCACAGCGAACAAAAGGTGATCGACGCTCTTTACCTTGGGCGAAGTGCTACTCTGTCTGTGGAGTAAAACCCACAGTCGTCTCGACTGACAAAGGCACTTTTCCCTCTGACGATTCCTTAAACAGTTGTTGTAAAGCTTCCACATTTTTAGAAAATAATTGTTTTTGTTTTCGCTCTCATATAAGGTTTCACTCATGACCAGTCTTGTTTTTTCTCTTTTTTTAACTCTCTCGATGTGCTCGGCAAATGCGATCACTCCTAGTCAGCCACCGGATGCACAAACTGTAGAGGTTGACCCCTACATGTTTGGAGTCTGCGAGGGCATCGCTAGCATTTCCATGACTGTCACGGACATGCAGCTTCAGCGTTCCGAAAAAAACTTGCTCGTCTTTAGCATCGCGACAGACGGAAACCTCAGACAAAACTTTTACTGCTTCCAGTGCCAGGGTGAAAAGACTGAGGATGAAATCATAGTTCTCTCCTCAATCAACAACGCACAACTCGCGTGCAGCGAAGATCTTTAATCCCGTGTGGTCTATGGAGTCTCTGACCGCTCTTATCTCTTTGACTTTTATGGAGATTGTCCTCGGCATCGATAACGTTATCTTTATTGCCTTGCTCACTGGTCGACTGCCTGCAGAGCAGCAGGCAAAAGCCCGAAACCTCGGCTTAGCCGTTGCCCTTATCAGTCGTCTGCTTTTATTGTTCTCGTTAAGCTGGCTCATGGGACTAACGGAGCCTCTCATCGTTATTGCCAATCACGGGTTTTCGTTTCGTGATCTGGTGCTCATCGCCGGCGGCGCTTTTTTAATCGCTAAAGCCACAAAAGAAATTCATGACAAGGTCGAGCACGTGGACCATACGCCGCAAATGCAGTCATCTGCGAGCAATGTGGGTTTTGTGATCGCGCAAATTATGATCATCGATATCGTATTTTCTTTGGATTCGGTCATTACAGCCATCGGGATGGCCCAGGATCTCAACATAATGGTGGTTGCGATGCTTATTTCTATGGTTGTCATGCTGGTTTCAGCTCGCTTCATCAGTGAATTCGTAGAGACTCATCCAACGGTTAAAATTTTAGCACTGGCGTTTTTAATTTTGATTGGTGTGTTTCTGCTTTTAGAAGGCATGCAATCCCATGTCGAAAAAAACTATATTTACTTTGCTATGTTTTTTGCTTTTACGGTAGAGTTAATCAATATGCGTTTTCGTAAAAAAAGTAAGGTTCCATGAAAGTGAGCCCAGTACAGGCTTTAGACATTCTCCTGAACGGAGGTATTGTCGCATTGCCGACAGAAACGGTGTATGGCCTTGCGGGCTCCGCTTTTGATTACCAGGCTCTAGAAAAAATCTTTAAGGTCAAACAGCGTCCTTTGTTCGACCCACTTATTGTGCATATAGGCTCTAAATCTCAAGTGTTCAAAGTCGTCGAACATTGGCCTCTCTACTGCCAAAAACTCGCTGATACTTTTTGGCCAGGTCCACTTACAATCATCACAGCAAAGCACGCAGACATCGGCCCGTTGGTCACTGCTGACCAACCCAACGTCGCCGTCCGTATGCCACAGAATTCACTCTTCCTCGAGCTCGCCAATGCCGTGGGCCCCCTCGCCGCGCCAAGCGCCAATAGATTTGGTAAAACAAGCCCCACCACTGCGGATCACGTTGAAAGTGAATTCTCAGGCCAGGTCCCTGTGGTCGATGGTGGAGATTGCGAGGTCGGCATTGAGTCGACGATAATTCGTATTTCTGAATTAGCTGATGGCACACTTTCTGTATTGATTTTGCGACCCGGCGCCATTTCGGAAACTGATATTCTCAACT
Source organism: Bdellovibrionales bacterium (assembly GCA_043764415.1). Classification (GTDB taxonomy): domain Bacteria; phylum Bdellovibrionota; class Bdellovibrionia; order Bdellovibrionales; family JAGQZY01; genus JANPLN01. The sequence goes on from JAYUKO010000322.1 coordinate 21,967, forward strand.
GTTTGTCGATCTATTATAAAAAACTCGAAGTGAGTTATGGCACGTCCAAGGATTCGCCGGGCTCTCTTAATAATCACTATCAGCCCGATTTTCCTTTGGTCATCGCACAAAATAGCATTCGCTGGAATGAGGCCCTCCACAAAGAAATTTGTGCCTCCCTTAAAATCAAGGAAACCGCGAAACCCGTATTTTGGGATTTTTCTTCCAATGACCCGTTAATCGTCGCTCGAACTCTTTATAAAGAAATGCGTGAAAAATCCAATGAGCTGAAAGCCGGCTCATATATTCTTTTGAATTTGCCGATTGCCTATACTAAACCTCGCTGGGTGGCCATCAAAGATCGGATTGATAAATCCTGTACCGCCAAAATTAAAAAGATCGCGGGGCTTCCGCAGATTTTTATAAAAAATAAAGCCCTCTAAGAGCACGCGATGAACACACCTGACGTTAAACCAAAATGGAACTTATCAATCGAAGCCGACGACTTTATCGTGAAGATCGCCGAATCTCAAGACGACATTATTAAAGCCCAAAAGTTACGACATAAGATTTTTTTGCAAGAAGGCCTCGGCCAAAGCCACGAAACGGGTTTAGATTTTGATGCCTACGACACCATTGCCGACCACTTAATGATTATCGACCGAAAAAGTGGCGATGCGGTTGGCACATATCGTTTGATTCACTCGTCGGAAGCGCCAAGATTTTACTCCCAGAGCGAATTTTACTTGGATGAGTTCTTGCAAATTGACGGCGCCAAACTCGAAATGGGCCGTGCCTGCACCCACATGGATTTTCGCAACGGTCGAACTATGGATCTGTTATGGCAAGGATTATCCCAATATATCGCCCTCTCAAAAACCCGCTACCTGTTTGGCTGCTCCAGCGTTAAGACCACGGATGGGTTGTATATGTTTTCGATGATGAAGAGTTTAGCGGAAAACAAACAGCTGAAGTGGGACTACAATATCTTTCCTATTGCCGGCTTCCAGTGGCCCCAAGCGCAAGCCATCTTCGAGACGGCACCACCTCTTAAAGGCTACACAAAGGAGCTTCCACCCCTGCTCCGTTCTTACTTGAATGCCGGAAGTTTTGTTTATGGCCTACCGGCCTATGACAAAGATTTTTCGTGCTTCGATTTGCTCACCATTCTGGATTTACAAAAACTCAACAAAAAGTTTCAAGCCCGCTACAATCTTGAAAGCTTTTTGCAAACAATCCATTAAGAACACCAAAAAAAGGCCCGCCACGATTCCGTAGCAGGCCTTAATTCATATTAAGAATCCAAGATAACTTGAACTTACCTTATTGGTTCATCGCCTTATCAGCTTTATCAGCAGTGGCTGTGCTAATCACAACATCCACTCGGCGATTTTGCGCTCGTCCTTGCTTGCTTTTGTTCGAAGCAATTGGCTTTTTAAAACCATACCCAACAGCCTCAATCTCTTTTGTGCTTTGAGTGCTTGTTTCAAGATACGTGGCCACAGTCTTAGCGCGATCCGCAGAGAGCTTTTCGTTAGTGGCAGCAGCACCCGTAGAATCAGTGTGACCTTCGACAACAACTTTTTGTGTTGGCAGGGAATTTACAACATCAGACACTTTCGTTAAAATCGCAAGCGACTCCTGCGACAGTTCCGCTTGTCCGGATTTAAAATTCATCGTCTTTAAGCGGATCACAAGGTTTTTACCCTGCTGAAAAACTTCGGCATCAGCCTTTGAAAAACTGCGACGCGCTTCATCGAGTGCTTGCTGAAGTGTAATCGCGCTGCTTTGCTCGTTCACTGTTTTACCAAGTGAATCAACTTTACCTTGAGCGTACTCGAGGTTTCCAGATAAGTTTCCGATCTTGCGATTTTGATCCACAAGTTTAACGGCAACCGACTCTGATGTACTATCACCGTTCTTTTTCGCGGCAGCTAGCACCTCTACAAGATAAAGAGCTGAGGCATTGGCCTTTTCAACAGCCTGACCATAAGCATCTTGAACTTTGACATTGGTAGCAATAGCGGTCTCTGCTGTTTTCAAATCAATTTGCGCCTTTTTCAAAGTTTGTGGAGTTCTTTTTTCGGCTCCTGTATCAATACTTCCTTGGATGCGGCTACGAGCCTGACCCAAAAGGTTCCCTTGAACAGCCTGAGTTTCTAAACTCATGTAACCGCGCTCTAAGCGCGCCACATCTTCGGCAGATAATTCTTTATCTAAACGGTCTGAGGCCTTTTCGACTTCACGATCTAACTTCTTAAGATTTTTGTTAGTGATATCCTGTTTTGTAGCACCAACTTCAATGGCTCTTGCTCGCGCTGTGAGGACCGCGGGAATATATTGTCTACGACCTTCAGCAACCTCGTTGGCTTTTAGCAAATAAGATGTGGCATATGCAAGAGACTCAATAATCTTTGATTGCTCGTCGCCATCCTTGAGATCTTTGCGAGCTTCATCTAAATACTCAGCACCTTTGTCATACTGCTCAGGAGCTAGCACATCGGTGTTTGCGATACTGGCCGCTGTGTATTCGGATTCCAGTTTCGCTAATTCCTCAGTAGGATTTGCCGTGGCTGGCAATGAGGCTTTATCAATGTTTGTTGCACACCCTGAAAAAACGAGTGCAGCGGAAAGAGTGAGCGCTGCAAGTTTTGCCGTGCTACCCAGTAAACTAAAGTTTAACTTTATCATCGTCTATTCTCCTTTAAAGAATTTCTGTGTGTGTTTAAAAAACACACCTTAATAAATATTCGATCAAATGCTTAACGTTCTATTTTTACCCTCTGCGTTCATAAAAAGTACCGCCTTATCACCTCCATTATCGAACAACCAGAGCGAAAAAAAATGGGAACAGTCGTCTGCTCCTCTCTTGCTCATACTCAGCCGCCTATTTTCAAGGTTTAAGCCTTTAAGAGCTAGATCGTGCACTTAGTCTCAACTCTTATATGCGATCTTGGTGCCACTATCGAATGGTGCTTTTTTACACAGCCAAAAGGCGAGATTGGATGTCAAATATCCAGCCAGAGGATAAAAAATTAAGGATATTACCGAAATCCCCGAAGAGAATTTAACAAACCAACAAGGAGACCCCCATGGGCTTAAAAGCGAGAAAAATTCAAACAGACTTAGAAGTTTTCGCCTCTCAGTGCGAAACAAATCTTAACAAAGTTTTAGGAACGCAATTTATATTTGAATACAACTGGAACTGCCTACCAAAAGACATCGATGGATGGAACTGGGAGGCTGAAGATTTAAATACTTGTTTTTACAATTCTTACTTTAAGCCAGTGGAAACCGCTTTTTCAGAAATGTTTAAAGACAAAATGTATAAGGACGCAATTTTAAAGCAAATAAAAACCATCCAAATTGAACCAGGAAGATCCTCTGCTGCGGACTATGATTACACAGCGCCTAAACTCGTTATCAAGAACACACTGGGGGCGAACCAAAAAGCGAATATCGCTGATTTTTTAAAAAGCTCTGTTCGCCAGATTGAAAATGTAATTAATAGTAAATTGAATTGAACTCATCTATGAGCTGGAGCTCATACCTTTAATGAGCTCCATTCTATCTTGGCTTTAAAAAAGTTTCCCACTCTTTAACAAATTGTTTTTGAATCAATGCGTTGTGAGCGTCCTTTGCAGGTTTGTCAGAGACGATGACTTGCTGACTTTGCAATGGGTCCTGAATTAGATCGACACTTCCGATCAGAGCGGCGAAGGCAGACAACTGAAGACTTGCCTTGTAAAAATCATCTTTATGGAGGAGCGCAAAGTATCGATCCTTGGCTGTTGCTCCTACCTGAAGCAGCCACGGCGCCGGAAGCTGATCAAAGCTATCTTGTGGACCCGCAATCAAAAACACTCTATCCACTTTATGCAGCTTTCCCAAAAAAGCCACGTGACCTGAGCCCTGCGAATGGCCCACCAACACAAGCTTTGTCCACTGAATTTGACCTTGCGAATAGTATTCGCGCCACCGCTTTGCTGAATTATTTAGCCCTTCATCGGAACTTAAATGCTTGAGCACATCCTGCAACCGTTGCTGAAGGGAATCATTCACATCCACCGTGCAGAGGTCGCTCACGTCTTTTCCCTGCACAATTTCTTGATGAAAATGGTCAAAGCAATTGAGATCCTGCGACAATCGGCACTTTACCGTGGTCACTGCATTGGGATAATCCAAAGCCACAACGTCATACCCCAGTGTCGCGGCAAACTGCTGGAGGGCGCGAAAGTTTAAAGGCTTACTTCCAGTGCCACCCACCGTCACTAAAAGTTTGCCATTTCTTGCCAGCGGCGTTTCGTAAGCGAGGTGTTCACCATTTATTTTTTTTGCCTTGGGATTTACCGCGTTAGGATCTAATTGAATGGGCCCGATTTGCGCGTAGGCAGTATAAGCACAAACTAATAAAAGTTGAAATAAATAAGCTCTCCCCACAAGAATCTACTTCTTTAGCTTTTCAAGAACAGAAAACGCCGGATTGGCTTTTAATTTTTCTTGCGCATAATATTTTTTATTATTTTCCTGACGCTTTTCACAAGCGTCCTTATCTAGACATTTCGGATACGGCGAAACCGCCAAGGCAAAAAGATCGCTGATAAACTCGCCCATATCGAGCTCGTTGTGCTGCACAAAAGTTACCTCGAGCTTGCTGTCGACGTTCAACCCACTGTGAGGCGCATGCCCTTTTTGATCGGCCTTCGTTTCGTTGACAATGTATTCTGTGAATTTATTTTTAATGGGCAGTGAGATGTCCTCGGCACATAATGAACACTCTTGCTCCTGCGACACCGAGTAGGTGCCTTGGGCTGTGTAAATATCCCCAGCCTTTTGGATAAATACTTTTAATTCAAATTCTTTAAGGCCATCGACAATTTGCGCCAGTTTTTCATCAATGGCTTTTTCGTCTTTCGATTTTACCGAAAACTCATGTCCCTCTTCACTAATATCTAACAAATTTATTTTCATTTTATGACTCTTTTAAAAAGGTTTTTGATGTTAATTGAAACTTTTCATCCAATTCGCAAACGAGCGGAATGCCCGTTTCGAATTCGAACTCGATAATGTCTTGATCCGAAATTTTTGCCAAATGTTTTACTAAAGCCCGAAGGCTGTTGCCGTGGGCGACCACAAGAACTCTCTGATGCTTTTGAATCTGTGGTAGGATGGTCTCCTGCCAGTAGGGAAGAACACGCTCTACTGTTTGTTTCAGGGCTTCGCCCTGTGGAAGGGTAACGCCCGTGTAACGACGGTCATTGGCAAAGTCTTTATTGGTTTGTTCTGATGGAGGCGGCGGGAGAACGTCGTAACTTCGGCGCCAGATTTTTACCTGAGCTTCGCCAAATTTTTCTTTGGTCTCGGTTTTATTTAAACCCTGCAGCCCGCCGTAATGGCGCTCGTTGAGTCTCCACGACTTATACTGCGGCAACCACGTCTGCCCAAGCTCTTCGAGAGCCAGCCACGAGGTTTTAATTGCACGCTGGAGAACCGAAGTAAACACGACATCAAACTCAAAGCCGTGACTTAAAAGTAAACGACCCGCTTTGCGCGCTTCTTTTTCACCAAGCTCAGTGAGAGGAACATCGACCCAGCCAGTGAAGCGATTTTCTAGATTCCATAGACTTTGACCATGACGAACTAAGACTAATTTCATGGCTCGCAATATAGTTAAAATTTATGGATTAGTTAAGACATAAAAAGGCGATGCCACAGCATTCTGCTATCGGGTCTTTCATCCTAAAAACCATCGCCCGTCCCAATTAGAAGGCTAAGAGACTTTTGCCTTCTCAGCAAAGCCTAACGCACTTGGCTACAACAAACAATACCTTAGTCTAGTCGTTCGATGTTGCCGTACTTCATTTCGGCCTTAATCAGGAGGGATTTTGGGTCCGAGGAGCTCTCGAGGCTCTCATCCACTGCCCCAGATTCCACGTTGAGATCAAAAATATAGCTTCGATCCTTGAGGGGTTGCAAAAATACTTCGCCGTTGATCATTTGAATTTCTACGGAGGCTGCGATTTTTCGAACTTCGATCTCGCCATGCAGCCCCTCGATCTTAAGGTTTTTCGCCGGCACCGTGATATCGCAGTCGACAATGGCTGAGGAGAAATCCAAACGAACCGATGCCGCTTCAGGGTCGCGCTCAAGCACGGTGGTTTTACCCACTCCATCGCAGTTCCAATTGATCTCCGAACCCGCCATTGAATAATCAATGCGAATTTCTCCAGAACCGAATTTAATTTCGATCAAACGAACCGAGTCTTCCAAAGCCTCCGCACCTTCGCGGCTGCCCAAGGAGAAATCGGATTTCTCTGAATCAGATATTTGCGTATTTTTATTTGTTGAGTAGTGAAAGATTCCGAAGACAATGCTGCAGCAAAAGACGGCGGAGATAAATCCCAGTGCGAACCATCTTTTATTCACGCGAGCACCTACCTTCCCATTCGGTTGCGACAGTAAAGCTCTGGCCATTCTTTAATGCAAGCCTGAAACAAACTTTCCGTATCCACGTTGTGGCGATTCATCACCTTCGGCTCCTGATAAGGCCGACCTGCACGACTTGCCGGCTGCCTTGAAGACGAAGTTGATGATGACGAACACGAAGTTAGCAGAGCTAGGAATAGGGCGATTGTAACCAATTTCATAAAGATCTCCTCAGAGCGTTCTTATAAAATTTATCGGCTTTTTCATTAATCTAATTAACAGGATCTTTGTCTGGTCATTTATTGGTCACTCCTTCGGAGCTCCCGTGAGCTAGACACATCTTTGATTGGGAGCTCTCAAACGGGAGCTTCGGAGAAGCGACCATTATACAGACTCGCCCATCTTCACTTTGCGAGCTTCACTGGGCATCCAGTTTAATTTGGGCTCGGTCAAGAGAACCACTGTGCTTCCCAGATTGAAAACGCCCAACTCATCTCCCACCGATAATGCTTTCGGAGGGGTGTACTCCATAAGAAGGCGGCGATTTTTAAAAGGATACTCATTGGTGTGCACCGAGGGGTCAAACGGAAATGACATGCTCCCCACGTTGGTGGCACCCACCATGACAAGTATGGCACGGCCCTGCGCGGTTTCGATCCCAATCGCCACCCGCTCGTTCACAGCGAGAACTCCGGGGATATTTCGCAGGCTCCAGTAATTTACAGGCCAGAGTTCGCCAGGAAACGTTTTTAACCAGCACACTTTGCCTTTGAGGGGCGAATGAACCCGATGATAGTCTTTGGGGCTCAGGTAGTAGGTCGTAAACGTTCCACCCTCTAGTAATTCAGCCCACGGAGTTTGCGGCAAAAATTCGTCCAAAGTGTATTTAATCCCTTTGGCTTGGATGAGAATACCTTGCACAATTTTGCCACTTTGAGTGATTCGACTGTCGCACGGATGGATGCGCTCCCCGCAGATGGGGCGAGCTTCTTTTTTGAGGCGCCGGGAAAATAACTCTCCCACACTCTTGTATTCGCTCAGCGGTTTTTCGGCCTCGGCGACGTTGATTCCCACTAAGGACGCAAAAGCTTTTACCGAGAGTTGCGCTAAAGGCAGCGGCCATTTTTTGTAAGCAAAACTTCCCACATAATGGCTCAAGTATTTTTTTGGCAACTGAGGCATCACAGCACTCATTAACTGATCACGGATCATTTTGGATAAAAACTTCTTTTGCACGTATTTACTCACCATCAGCATGCCGTCACCCTTCAACTGTCACCCAGTAACAGTCACCCACTATCATCAGTCGACGTATCGTTAATTCCATGCTAGATTAGGCCACATGAGTAAAATAATCAAAGACTTAAAAATCCCCCTCGGGGAGGATTTGCAGGAAAAACTTCAGCTCCTCGAATCGGATTACAAAACTCATCGAATTTTACGCAAGTCCATCGACGCTCGCGGTGTTAAAAAACCCGAATGGATCTATTCCGTAGAAATCTTTACACAGCAAGAAACGCCGCCATCGGATAAAATCATTGTTGAAAAAAAGATTTCCAATCCCACCTTCCGCCCGCTCATCATTGGCGCGGGACCGGCCGGGCTCTTTGCTGCCCTACGATTGATTGAACGGGGTTTTAAGCCCATTCTCTTTGAACGCGGATCTGCCTGCGAAAAGCGCATTGTTTCCATTAATAAATTTTGGCGTTACGGCACTTTAAACCCGGAGGATAACGTGTGCTTTGGGGAAGGCGGCGCAGGGCTGTATTCCGACGGAAAATTGATCACACGCATTAAGTCGCCGCACATCCCCTACGTGATGGATCGCCTTGTGGATTTTGGCGCTCCTGGGGAAATCAAATATTTGTCCAATCCCCATGTGGGCTCCGATAAAATTCGCCGCGTGATTCCAAAAATTCGCGAATATTTATTGGCTTCGGGTTGCGATATTTACTTTAATACTCGCGTGCAACGTATTGTTTTTAAGAATCAAAAAGTGATGGGCGTTAAAACCTCCGATGAAAAAGAATTCCATTCCCCCGTGGTTCTCCTCGCCACCGGTCACTCGGCCAGCGACATGTTTGATCACCTCCACGAAGAGGGCGTGGCTCTTGAGGGAAAATCCTTCGCGCTGGGTTTGCGCATCGAGCACTCACAGGAATTGATCAATTCTATCCAGTACGGCGAGCACAAAGACAACCCAGAATTAAAAGCCGCCAATTACAAACTGACCCATCATGATTCCACGGACGACATTGGTGTTTATTCATTTTGCATGTGTCCAGGCGGTTACGTTTTATCATCTGGCACCGAAGCTGATGGCATTGTTGCTAACGGTATGAGCAATTACAATCGCGGATCCCCCTATGCCAATGCCGCCATTGTTGTATCGATTAATCACGAACGTCTTTTTGGCTCTGACGTTTTTGGCGGCATGAAACTGCGTCGACAGCTGGAACACGAATCGTTTATCCGCGTCAAAGAAAACAAGGGAACAAAACAAAT
>JAYUKO010000323.1:0-2413 GCA_043764415.1 Bdellovibrionales bacterium
CAGGCGCAAGTGTCTTCAGTAGGGGTCGTGGAGGTTCCATATGCAGGTTAGAAAATACGAGGCCACAACAATTAAAGAGGCCGTGGATATGGTCAAAAAAGATCTGGGCCCTGATGCCATTATTTTATCCACCAAAGAGACCCAAAAACACATGGGAGCCAACTCTCCACGCAAAGTTTTGATCACCGCCGCTGTTGCGGAGGACACCCTCAATCGAAAGCGCACCGTAGAGAAAAATCTATCGCAAAAAGATTTAACCCGCCTTTCACAAAAGTCGGCCCGCGTGCAAAGACAATTTATCAATCAGGCCTATTCGACGTTGAACGATAAAATCACCGAAAAACGCCGCGTCCTCGAAGAGCGAAATTATGCTTCCATTCCCGAAGAGGATTTCGAAGAAGAGCGCTTCGAAGTGATCAAGCCGAAGATGCGAAACACGATTTTGCAGTCCAAACCCAAACAGGTACAGACAACGGCCGTTACAGCGCCCGCACCCAAGTTTGATGTTGGTAAGATCGATGAGCTTAAAAATGAAATCAAACGTTTGCAGGGAATGTTGCAAAATATTGGATCTCAACCAAAAGCGGCAGCTTCCAACCCACAAGCCATGTATCCTGGAGCGCGCCACGGTATTTCGCAAGATACGAGTGCCATGTTCGAACGACTGGTGGGCGAAGGCATCGACGAGAAACTCGTTGTTGAACTTATGAAAAACGCCCATTTGCAACTCAAAGAAAACGTGAAGAAAAAAGGTCTCCTCGAAGCCTGGGTGGCCAAGTGGATGTATTCCACTGTGGACATCGTGAAAGAAAAGCTTTCATCGCGGTATCATGTTTTTGTCGGTCCCCGAGGTGTTGGCAAAACATCAACCTTGGTGAAAATGGCAAGTCATTTGGTTTTAAAAGAAAAAAAGCGCATTGGGATTATCTCTGCCGACAATAATAAAGTGGGTGCGGTGGAACAACTGCGCATCTACGCGCAAATTTTAAATGTTCCCTTCGCGATTTGGAAAAAAGGCGAAGATATCAATCAGTATCTGCGCTACATGGAAAAAGTGGACTACGTTTTGATCGACACCGAAGGGCAATCCTTGGTGCAAATGAACGAGATTGATGATCTCAAAGCCCATATTCCTTACGACCTCGGGAATATTCGCATTCACCTGGTGCTTTCGGCCATGATGAAAGACGAAGAGATGTTCTCCTACGCGCGACGTTTTCGCTCGGTGCAGTTTCACGATTTTATTATGACCAATATTGATCAACTCAGAAAACACGGAGTGCTTGTTAATTTGCAAAAACAAATTGCCGCTCCGTACTTCGCGTTTGGTTTGGGACCAATGATCCCAGAAGACTTTGAATGGTCGTCTCGCGAACGCGTCTTAGATTGCATTTTTAAACTATCAAAAGCAAAGGGTGATACATGAAGGAAAAATCAATTCGTACGATCAGCGTGACATCTGGAAAAGGTGGAGTCGGAAAAACCACCATCACGGTGAATCTTGCAAACTGTTTGGCAGCCATGGGCAAAAAAGTTTTGATCCTGGATGGGGATATGAGCTTGGCCAATGTGGATATCTTTTTAAAAAGCTCGGCCAAATTTTCAGTCAGCGATTTTTTAAAAGGTGATTCAACAATGTCGGAAGTCATCGTGAAACAATCGCGCAACATTCATATTTTGCCAGGAGCCAGCGGAATTTTCGAAATGACTCAACTGGATGCCTTTCAAAAAAAGATGATCTTGGACGGCGTAAGCCAGCTCGAGGAAGACTACGATTACTTGCTCATCGACACCGCCTCTGGAATTTCTGATGATGTTCTTTATCTCAGCAGTGCCGCTCAAGATGTGTTTGTGGTGGTGCAACCAGACCCTTCAAGCCTCACAGACTCCTATGCGTTGATTAAACTTCTCAATCAGCGCTATCGCACAAAAAACATCACAGTGATCAGTAACCTGGTGCTCAACGAACAAGAGGGGTTGCATCTGTACAATCGCATCAACTCTGTAGCCGCAAAATTTTTAAATATGTCCCTGCACTATGGGGGCTACATTCCATTTGATCTCAAAATGAGACAGGCCACGCACCAGCAGGAGCTTATTACGACGATGGCGCCTACCTCTTCGTCGAGTCTGTGCCTGAAGCAAATTGCGAGTACAATTGAGAAATCTTCGAGCACCAGAGAAATTCAGGGTGGAATGCAGTTTTTTTGGAATCAGGTCTTGGATATTGCTTGAGTCGAGTCCAACTTCTCAAATGCAATAAGTTTGGTAGAATAAGGAAACATCAAAGGTGACTGGTAAAGGTGAATATGTCCAATCCGTTGTTAAAAAAGTACAAAGAAGAAGGCAACAAAATTTCACCCAAGGAAAAAGATAAACTGATCGTTGAATACGCTCCGTTGATCAAATTCGT
>JAYUKO010000324.1:0-8113 GCA_043764415.1 Bdellovibrionales bacterium
TTTAAACCGTTTGCTAACCCCACTCAACCGTCCTTGGGGTAAAAAACTGTAACCCATGTCTCTTTACTAAAATGTAACCTATGTTACTGCTTGCACATACCTGAAACTGGAACAAAAAATACAGCAAAACCTCTCAAGAATTTGTTTGCCCACAAACAACCTCGTTATTTCAAAATGCATACAAAGTAAAACTCCAGGTGTCGGTTACGTGATAGTACACATCCCTAAGTCAGACGAGGCGCCCACTCAAAACGCGACAGATAAAAAGTATTATGCGAGAGTTGGCGAAACAATGGAGCCTATGTGGCATTGGCAGATCGCTGATATGTTCGGGCGTCAGCCCCAGCCAATTTTAAAGCCTGTTTTTACTATAATTAACGACGTGAATGAACCAGACCTATTCGTGCTGGATTTAAGCATAAGAAATGTCGGTAAAAGTATTGCAAAGCATGCATTTATTCGAGTGGGCGCCCATGGACTTTTTAGAAGCAAGCAATACCACACGGCTTGGTTTGACACTTCACATATACATAACACGCGTGATTTCTACGTTTGTCGTGATAACCAAGTTATACATCCGGGCATAAAAGTTTCTGTAGAAAAATACAAATTAGCTTTCACTCAGCTCAACCTTGATTCTCTTCCATCAAATACAACTTTTATTTTAGAGTATGGAAGTGAATCGTCTGCAACAAAACAAGAGACCATTGTATTGCCCTTGGAGTCGTTTTTATCTTTTAAAGATGGAAAACTAAAAGAGCACGAGCTAGAAACGTAGTTACTTTCTTGATTTGTTGCATTTGATTGAGCCTCAAGCGTTCTGTCCCCAGCCTGGATTAATAAGCCCAATCCCATCTGTAATATTGCCACCAAATTTTTTTATAAAACTACCGCCCCAACTAATCCACCCATTATTCCCCTTGTTTAATTATACATTCGTTTAAATTATTCGGTTCATTTTTCTCATTAATTCTTTCTAGTGAAGTTTTCTTTTCCCTCTCTCTTGCTTTGACCAGCATTTCGATTCTTTCCTGAATCTCTATATCTAACCGCTGATCCGACAATTGAGATACTGATAAGTTATTAATCGTCGACTGGCTAACCTCTTCGGGTTGCCTATCTCTCCAGCCGCAAAGATTTTTAAGACAGAAAATATGCATAGCATCGCTTTGTGGTGCCTTAGCTAGAGCAAGGCGAATTAGGTCATGGCGGGTGTGAATCATATTTTGTTCACGAAACTCCGCAAATGTAATTCTGAACTGCTCTTTTAATCTGCGCTCAATGGTATCCTCAGAGCATTTAAAGAATGCAGCGCAATCGGCGAGTGTTGGCTTTAACCGACATAGTGCTCCCAACTGCTCCATATCCAAATTGATCTTCTCGGCCATCACATTACCTCTTTGAATTTACTTTCTTTAAGTACTCTTAAAACCAGCTTCTTTCTTGAATTAGGTATCTTTCTACATTGCAGAAATTTCAACACGCCTATTTTAAAGTTTGGATCTTTGAGTTCCGCTTCATCAAAGAGCTCTATGAGCCCGTGGCTTGAGGCATTAAACAGATAGAAGTAAATTACTTTTTCTTTTTGAAGTTTGGTCATTATAGGCCCTTCCTTTTTATTTGATTTAATCCTTCGATCCATGCGCTCTCCCATCTTGAAATGCCTCTGATGGTATTCGTCTCAATACTGTTCACTTGTGTTTGCAGTTGTTTATATGCGGGGTTGCTCATACATGATTCGTCGATAAGCTCGGCCACTCTTGAAATAGCCAAACTCATTCTTTGATAAATGGCTTCTTGGAGAACTGAGTCGGCAACCGGTGTGGACATGTTCTTAAGATACATGTTCACTCCCTTTTTGATTTTCTTGTACGAAGCACGAATTGTACGAATTCGACGAATTTACGAATTCTGTGCGTTCGTTAAATTCGTTCATTTCGCAGTTCGTAGGGGATAATTTCCAACGAATCACCTTTCGACCCGCATCAGATATTTCTTCAACGCTTTTGATAATGCTCTGATTTGAAAGGAACTCGATTGCCTCAGCGATCTTGTCGGAAGAAGCATTTGCGCGGAAAACCTCCCGGCTTATTTCAGTTTGAGTAAGCCCGCCTGGTTTATTCTGAAGCGCCACAAACAGCCTGTCGGAAAGTTTATTCCCCGTCTTTTCGCCAAAGATATATTGGATACTTTTCTCCGAGTATTCCCAAACGCCCACTGCGGCCTTCAAATGTTGAGGTTTTATTTCTGCACTTTTATCTAGGATCGCATATATGCCCGATGAGCGAAGAATTATCGGCGCGGCTCTAGCAGACAAAACGCCTTGAATCCCTGCACGCTCTCGCACAAGCGCTGGATACAGTTCTGTGTAAAGCTTTTCACCTTCTTCATCCATGGTTAGTTTCGTTTGTTTAGCGCCGAACTCTTTTGCCTGCTTAAGAGATTCGACGAGTGTTGAAATCTCGGCAGCGTTTGGCTCTTTCGGGAGCGCTAAAAGCTTTGATCTTTTCGCACAGATCCAAATAAATCTATTCGCTAGCCCGTTGTTTATATCGATGTCAGTAATCAAACGCTGAAGCTCTGTCCCAGTGCAGTGCCCAATCATCGAGATGTGGGCATTTGTCGAGCGGATAGAATCTTTCTTGGTCGTGATTCTGAGATCGCCTGAGTCCCAGGCGTTTCTAAAGTTGGCCGAGAGCGTGCTCCCTTCCCGTCGCATAGAATTGATCATTGAGGCAAGTTCGGATTCTATAACTAATGCCCGCTTATCGTTTATGGTCTCATAGTCTATATTCATAACATCTGTGATCTCGTAATCTTTAACGGAAGCGATAAGGCCTTCTCCCGAGCCCAGTCCAAAGACTCTTTTCTCATCCCACCACTTAGGGTCCACCGCCTTAAAGACCATTCCCACGCAATCCCAGCTTGTACCCTTTCTCGCTGTAGAAGAGTTACCCACAACGCACGTGAAGAGGTTTAAATGCTGCCTGGAGGCACCTATTGCAATGTACGGTGATCTTCCAACAATGTTTGCAAACGCCACTAGAAATTGAATCAGCAGGGCATGTTGATCCGCCTCAGTGTAAGGCTCAAAAGCACTCACAAATTGACCGGCAAGACCGATGAGGGATTCGTCGGCTATCGGAGACGGGAACGCCTTAGCTTTGTTGAAGACAATTTGTTCTTCGTCTTTGCCAGTGGCTGTTTGAGGCATTAGTCTTTCTACCGCAACCTCCGCAAGGTCCTGCTTTTTTTCTTTTTTCTCTAAAATGTAATCGGAATACGAGCTCATCCCGGGATCCGAAATATTGGAAAGTTTTCTTTTTCTTGGTCTTTTTCTTTTTGGGCGAGTGTGGAGTATTCCACGATCAAATTCATGAGTGCTTCATCTCGCATTCTGTAATTTTCAAATTGATCTAAAATATCACCCCTGAGATTGAGTCCGTAATCTAGGATGAACTTCAAGCGGGCTGCTGAAAGTTGATCTGCTTGATTTTCCATGCTTTTAATTTTATCGAATTTGTCGATTAGCATTATGCCCCCTTTGATAAGAGAGCTTGCCAATCTTCGGCGGCTTCTATAGCAATGAGAGTCGTTTTACCAACCTTAAATGGCTTCAATCGCCCGCTCTTGATCTCTTGATAAACTTTGGTGCGACAGATTCCGTATATCTGAGCGAATTCATCAACTCGTAAATTTCTTTTTTCGACTTTGCTGGTTTCCATTTCGTTCTCCTTGTGTTCTTTGGCATTCACGAGAACGATAATACGGGTAATTAAAAAATTACCAAATTTTACCTCAAGTAATTTTCAGTATTATCTCCCATCCCTGTTCATTTGGTTTTGGGCAATGTATTACCGTTCACTTTGACGATAATAAACGGAGTGGTATTTATAACAAAATTATACGGTGGTATAAAAACGGCTAAAAGCGAAAATTTAGGAAAAGGATCTCGCGGCGAATGGAAGCGGTAATACTTTATGACCTTCTTTGCTTTCACAATGCTGGGCCCAGGCGTTCATCAGTTTTCTGCGCTTATCGAACAAATCACCCCGTCTGTAGGCGGCCTCCACCTTATTCGAAATTGTATGGGCAAGGGCTTTTTCTACCACTTCATTCGCGAAATACGTGCTTTCTGCTGCCCAATCTCTAAAGGTAGACCGAAAACCGTGAGTGGTAACGTCGTGACTTAAGCGCCTGATAACCTGCAACATTGCCATATTTGATAGTGGCTTGGACTTCTTTTTCCCAGTGAAGACGAACTCATTAAAGGCCCGCGCCTCCAAAGCCCTCAAAATTTCAATAGCTCTGTCCGAAAGTGGGACCTTATGCTCCTCACCTGCCTTCATGCGATTAGCTGGGATTAACCAATATCTGTCCTCTAGGTTAAACTCTTCCCACCTTGCATTTAAAGCCTCACTCGTTCGTGTTGCCGTCAGGATCGTAAACTCTAGAGCCAAGCTCGCCACGCTGTTAATTTTCCGAAGTGATACCATAAAGTCCGAGAGGTCTTTAAATGGAAGAGCGTTGTAATGCTTAACCTTTCTCACCTTTTCTCTTTTAGCTAACAAATTGTCTAAGTGGCCCCTCCACAAAGCAGGATTATCGCCAGTCCTATATTTTTTAACTGTCGCCCAACCAATGATTCTTTCAATTCTCCCTCGAATTCGGTCGGCGGTTTCATTTTTTGTATTCCAAAGTGGCTCCAGTACTCTCATGACGAGAGATGTATCCACGTCTTGTACCGAAACGCTGCCAAACACTGGAGAAACGTATGTGCTAAGCGTGTTTTCCCATTGAGATATGTGCTTTTTATTTTTCCAACCGTCTTTATGTGAAGCGATGTATTGCATAGCACACTCGTCGAATGTGATAAGCTTGGCCGCGTCTAACCGTTTTGCTTGCTCAATTTGGTTCTTCTGCGCAAGAGGGTTCACACCATCCGAGAGAGTTTTGCGCAGCGAGAGGGTTTTAGCTCGAACTTCCGCAAGGGACACGACGCCGCATGAGCCAAGCCCCATCCATGTACTTTTCTTGGCAATCGAATAGCGAAAGAGCCATGATTTAGAACCCGACTTTGAGACTTGCAAATACAAGCCCTCACCCAGCGGGTGTTTCCCGATGCCTTTTATCCTAGCAACTTCGAGTGCGCTTAGCTTGCGTGTTTGCCTCAACATAAATCTCTCCTCCAACATCCTACCTACAACCCTACCTACACTTGATAGCCGTATCTAGGCGAACCATAATGTGCATAGAAAAACATCGGTGTAAAATAGTTCGAATGATTTCGCGGTGATACAAAGAAGAAATGTTCAATGGTGAACGACTACGAACAGTATATGGGAGGAGCCTTTCTCCGCCAAATAAGTAAACCACCGAAAAGGTGGTTTTTTTATTTGTTGGATTGATGGCCGATTCAAACCACAACTCCGCGGTTCGAAAAAAATAACAGGAAGCTATTTTTTAGCGACCAAAGGGAGCCCGAAGGGTCGAGGGCAGGAGCCCGAGACAATCCGCCTTTCTCCGCCCCGTCCCTAGTATACATTTTTAAACAAAAAAAGTTTATTCAACTAGACCTTTGCTATTCGAGGATTGAGTCCAGAGAGCGCATCGGTACAGAATGAGGTGAAACCTAACCGTTAATCGGGGAGCGCCGGATGATTTACCAATTTCAAAAATGCGTTGATAGAGCGTGGTCAATTTTAACTTTTTTGGCAATAGCCTCACTCCTCGTTGGATGTGACTCGGGCTCTTCTGCGCCGGCCACATCGACTGACGCATTTCAAACGGTAACATCGTTTGGAACCTATTCGGTCGCACCCAAGGGACTTACAGCAAGTGCTGTGCAAAGCGATGACAAACTTGTCGTCGTTGGTTATGGCACGGCCTCAGTAGAATCTGGTGCCGCCGACGCACTGATGATGGCCCGTTTCACACCCGCCGGGTCACTGGATACATCCTTTGGCAACAACGGTGTGGTAGCTCTTCGCTTTATTTCAATCACTGCACGAGCCGAAGCCGTGAAAATTCTCTCTAACGGTAAACTTTTGGTAGCTGGCCAGGCTGCAACGGGTATCGCATTTGTCGCTAAGTTTAACTCTGATGGTACGCCCGATACGACCTTTGGTACCGAGGGCGCGGCATTCTACACTTCTACTCTTGGCGGGACGTCAGTAAAGATCAATGATCTCGACACGCAGTCTGATGGTAAAATTGTTCTTGTTGGTTATGCCACGGATGGCGTAGCACGGAAATATTTTTACATAATGCGATTTACAGCCGCTGGTGCCATCGATGTCACTTTCGATACAGATGGTATTGCGACTTACACCGTTGCGGGTGGCGCCGTGGATTGGATCGCTAATGAGGTAGCAATTCAAAGTGACGACAAAATCGTCGTCGCCGGTGAAAGAGCTGATTTTACAGGGATCGGGGTTATTCGACTGGCGGCTTCCAACGGAGCCCTTGATTCGACGTTTGATGGTGACGGAAAACAAACCAATGCGACGTTCGTTCGCGCGCGTGGGATGTCCATCCTATCGACGGGTGAGATTGTCATTGCCGGTGATGATAATGCGAACATGGGTCTTATTCGGTTTACAGCCGTAGGCGCTCTCGACACGTCCGTGGCGGGAGGTTATGCAAACACCGGTTATGCCATGGCTCCAGCTTCGGCTGGGGTTACAGCGTATGCTATGACTGTTCTCGGCGACGGTTCGGCAATCCTCGCTGGAACACCTAATGGAAATTTCGGACTTGCGAAATTTGCTGCCGACGGGAGCATGGTGGCCGCGTTTAACGGCGACGCAAACGCCGACGGAGTGATCGAAGGACCGGTCACTGGTGTTGCCGGGATTTCCGATGATGAGAGTTTGGGAGGCATCTCAATACTGTCGAACGGAAAAATTTTTGTAGCAGGTGCTGTTGATACAGGTGGAGGGCAATGGGCAATGGCGTTGTACACGACAGTGGGTGCGCTTGATACCTCGTTCGATACTGATGGCTACACCACATATGCAACGTCCTTCATTCTCACTGGTAGCAGTGAAGACGAGGGCCGCGCACTCGCTGTGCAAGGTGATAAAACAATCGTTATCGGCACAACCTTTATTCACACCTCAGCAAACATGGATTTTCTAGTCGCACGCTATACTGCGGCCGGCGCTCTTGATACGACCTTTGGAACTGCTGGAAAAACTATTATCGACTTCGGAGACGACGATCTTGCTTTTGCAGTCGCCGTGGATTCGACAGATCGAATTATTGTCGTGGGCTATTCGGACACTTTTGTCGGAGGAGTTATTGCGGTCGCGCGATTAACCGCGGACGGTGTCCTTGATACCACATTTGATGGCGACGGCAAGGCCACCTACACACTTGCCGGAGGCGACTCCTACGGCATGGCGGTTGCTATCGATTCATCGGGGCGAATTCTCATCGCGGCTTACGATCAAGATGCCGGAGGATTATATTCCTGGGTGGCCGTACGTCTCACTTCAGCCGGTGCTTTGGATACAACTTTTGCCGGCGATGGTACACGTGAAATTGATTTTGGAAATGGTGACATGGCATATCCTAAAGCTATTGCGATCCAAGACGACGGAAAAATCGTCATCGTCGGGAATGCCGGGCCCCCGACCTCTGCGGTATTTGCAGTCGTGCGACTTCTCGACACTGGAGCCTTTGATACAACTTTTAGTACAGACGGGATTGTCACAACAGACGTGGGGGCCGGCCTCGAATCCACAGCTCTGTCGGTAACTCTGCAAGCTGACGAAAAAATTGTGGTGGGCGGATCAACAACTGCCGCAGGCCACGATAATTATTTTGTCGTCGCTAGGTACACGAGCGTTGGTGCCTTAGACACAAGCTTTAGTTCAGACGGCCTTGTCGTAACTCTGCTCGGAAGCGCGGCTTGGCAAGGATATTATCACGGCGGTGTGAGTGGCATTGGGCTGGATTCAACAAATAGAATTATTGCTGCTGGTTACTCGTTGGATTCGGGGTCTTCGGTTGTCACTGTAGCCCGTTATACGGCAGCGGGCGTGCTTGACACGAGCTTTGCCGACTCAGGAATTTCACGCACTGTCGTCGGCTCCTCAACCCTTTCTCT
>JAYUKO010000325.1:0-8109 GCA_043764415.1 Bdellovibrionales bacterium
TGGTGTGACGGTTGGTAAAGCGATCGGTGGATTGAGTGATCCAGCTCTGCAAGACTATGTCGCGCAAAAGTTGAGCGCTGAGATGCCAGTTTATTTCACTGGGGCCACGCTGGTAGGAAAAACCTCTGCTGGCAAAATTCAGGTGAGCGCCGACGGAAAAGTTTTTGAAGTTGATAAAATCATAGCAACCGTTGGTCGCAGAGCCAACGTCGATAAATTGGGTCTTGAGACTTTAGGAATCGCGCTTGATAAAAAAGGCATGCCCGACGTTGATAGTAACACAATGAAGTTGAAGCAGGCGCCACATCTATTTTTGCCTGGCGACGCCAATGCCGGTCGAGCCATCTTGCACGAAGCCGCCGACGAGGGCATCATTGCGGGTT
Organism: Bdellovibrionales bacterium; assembly: GCA_043764415.1. Classification (GTDB taxonomy): domain Bacteria; phylum Bdellovibrionota; class Bdellovibrionia; order Bdellovibrionales; family JAGQZY01; genus JANPLN01. Next base: position 384 of record JAYUKO010000325.1, read on the forward strand.
ACAATGCTGTTAACGAAGAGCAGTGCTTTCGGCGTCGCACGCCAATGGCAATTACCTTTTCGGAGCCTAATATCGCAGTGGTCGGAAAACATTATGCGCAACTCAAGAACGATCAAGATTCATTTGTGACAGGTAAAGTGTCTTTCGAAGGCCAAGGGCGGAGTATTGTTAAGCTTAAAGAACAGGGATTGCTCCACATTTATGCCGATAGTCCTTCCGGTACGATTCTAGGAGCAGAGCTACAGTCCCCGGATGGCGAACATTTAGCCCATCTTATCGCTTGGGCGATTTCTTTAAAGCTCACTGTTTTTGAGGCGTTGAAGTTGCCATTTTATCATCCAGTGATCGAAGAGGGGTTGCGCACAGCTTTGCGGGATGCCGCTTTGCAACTGGCTGTACAATTGGACAATGGCGAACACAAATTTGAGTTATTGAGATGCGCAGATGCCCCGATACGTTAATCTGATACGATAAGAGGGTTTACTTATGAACAAAAAAACAATCAGCCTAGGGTTTATTTTCGCAGGACTCATGAACATTCTTGGAGTGACAATACTTTCAAGGCTTTTCACGAATGCGACAATTCACGAATTTGATCCAGTAGTCATGTCCAAGTTTGGGCTCCTCATGATTGTTGTTTGGGGACTGGCTTATATGTCTGTCGCAAAAGAATTCGAGCAACTGAAGTGGCTTGTTGGCACTTTTGTTTTAGAGAAATTTATTTATGGATATATTTGGATAAAATGGCAGTTTAATAATGAGCTTTCCGAGGTATTTGCAAAAGATTGGATGGCCGGATTATTCTATTCAATTTATGGTATTAACGACTGGATGTGTTTTATTTTCTTCTTATTTGTATTTGTGAAAATACTAAAGTCTCAGACCCGATAAAGAAGTGAGTAAACTTGTTGTCATCAGCTTAAGTTTCAAAAAGTTTGTGTAACATAGCAGAAGTTACAGGAATGCTAATTCAAGCTAAGGTGTGAAAAAGATTGGTGCTCAATTCAAAATAGAATCAAAAATGGTGATAACCTTCTTTTTAATTTTCTCCTGCAACTTTTTTAAATTGGTATTCTTCAGGTTTTCTTTAATGGCTTTAAAAAAACTGTACCTCATGTCTCTTTACTAAAATGTAACCTATGTTACTGCTTGCAAAGGCGAGCATAGCGCCTGTAATAACACAGAAATAACGTATGAATTTTTGTTTGCATTTTTAGTCAATATCTTCCGGATTTATTGAGTGATATTTAGTATTTACCCGGATTTTCATGAAAATTTTATCAAGAATATTAGACAATTTGACATGGCGCACTAGCCTCGGTATTCGGCAAGTGAACTTTTGGAGGTTCCCATGCACAAAAATCTGATTTTTTCTTTTTTTTCATTACAAGTATTGCTTGTTTCCGCGCACGCTGAATCGACGCCTCAGGAGCTTGCACTAGGTATAAAAATCAATAAAGGTGCGAACAGCAATACGCTGAAGAGCTTAAAAGAAATTGAAAGGCTCGTTGAACAAAAAAACTTTCCAAAACTTTCCATAGAATTTACGTATTCACAGACCAAAGAAGATTATCCCCCTCCAGGGTCCGAAAAAAGCTCTCTATTGAGTGGCAGTGTCGATATCACACCCTTATTGTCCCCTAAAGGAAAACCAACCGTTGGAGGTAAAGCGCCAGGGTTAGCAGGGCTCGTTTCTGTTGCTGTTCCTCTGTTTACTAAATCATCACCTAAAGCACTGAGTGGTGAAGCTCGCCAAAGTGTGTATCAACGTGTCCACAAGCTTATCGATATTTACAATAACCCTGCTACTGAACCAGATCGAAAACAATTTATAAAAACTTACATTAATGATTACTTTGAGTTGGACGTTTCTGTTTCCAATAAAGATCTCTTTATTAAAGACCAAGATATGATTGAAGCCATTAATTATGGGAAAGTGTTAAATTTTGAGCTTTCAAACGATTTGAAGAACATGGAGAGTCATCTTAAGCAAAGTGTTCTCGCCGCAGAAAAAAATATAATCACAGAAACCCAAGCAATCGTTCAAAAAGTTGCAAAAAGCATGAATGACAAAATGGACAAAGAGTTTGGGCAGATAGGTGCGGCGGTGCAAGGCGTGGCGGATGTTCAGCAGGAGCATTTTGATTTTGTGAAGCAAAAAGCCATGGAAGAAGAGTACAGAGAAAAACTCGAAAAAATGACCAACTACGAAGAGATGGACAAAGAAATTGCAAGGATACAAAAAGACTGTGCAGCTGAAATAAGCACTTCTTGCGAATTTCAAAAAGAACAAATCGAAAATCTTCAAAAAATGAGTGAATATCATTTTCGCAGGGATGCTGGATACGCCACCGTTCAGTCACTTAAAATGTTTCAAGAATTTGCAGGACTGATCGGCGATGAAAAGCTTGCACGGGATTTTTCCCGAGCCGTCTACGTTGCTGAGACCGGTCAAAAAATGATGGATCTGGCGCTCAAGATAGGTATGCAGAGTTCCTTGGCTTCTATTGGGGATGTTACGTCCATGGCGGGCATGGCCATGTCTGTGATGAGTATGTTTGGCGGAGGAGGAGATTCTTCGGATGCTCAGATTATGGCCGAATTGCAAAAAATTCGAAAAGCGATTCAAGAATTGCGCGAAGAAATGCACGAACGATTTGATCAACTTTCGGCTCAGTTACAGAGTATTGGTTTAAGTCTTGATTTAAAAACTCAATCCATTGATGAAAAATTATTTGTAGTTTTAGACAATCAACAGATGATTGAATCACTCATTCGTGAGAGTCATGTTTCAATATTAGATTTAACAGATTTAGTAGCTAATCAACAGTTAAAAACAAATCTAGATGACATGATTACGGCAGGAAACGAAATTAAGCTCAACAATAAACCCTCGATTGTGCATACACTTATGTCTGGTGTGACAAGCACTTTTTTGAGCTACTTTGAGTATTCTGATTTTTTGAGTATGAACTGGATGGGTGCACAGAATACCGTTTTTGACATGAATTCAGACAAGGCAGTCCAGGTGATTAGCTCAACATCTGCTAGCTCGCCGCAAAGAAATTTCGTGAACTTCACTCTGGTTGATTACTTGATGAAAAGTTCGACTCAGAAATCTCTTGGGGGGGATTGCTCAGCTATCGACTTCAACCAAGTATATCTTTTTAATTTACTGGGAGCAGCGCTTTTGCCATCTTTACGAGCGAATTATAACAATAAAGACACTTTAATTCTCGAAGACAAAAACAAATATTTGAGCTTCTTAAAGATTGGCAAACTGGATGAAGAACAGGCCATTTATAATCTTCAGTCACCTTTATTGAGAGTAGATTCTTTAATTAATATTGCTGATACATGTTTAAACACATATGCACGTGATGAAGAAGGCAATACTCAAAATATATTTGCATATTTGCTCAAAGAATATGGTCGCTTATTTAAAGAGGAAGTAAATAAAGTTATTAAAAATGTTGAAGAGGGTAGGGCAAAAATAGAACTTCAAAAAGCGATCAAAGACACCACGCAGGGTTATCTGAGAGATTACGATGGGCAATTTATGTCCCTGGACGCTAAGGAAATAGGTTTGAGAGCGTTTATAGATTTGGATGCAGTTCCTTATTTCCCATCAGCAGACTTAGAAAGTAGTGTTTCTGATATATTCTATGAAAAATTTAAAATCATTCCTTCTTGCAACTCAATGCAAGAAAATATTCCAGAAATCGCAAAACAGTTTGCGCCCATTGAAATGCCTCGTGTGCTTTTAAATAAAATATTTACGTCTACAAATACAAAGCTGTCCATACTTATGGGACTGAATCCGATGAAGGTATGTTATTTGCCAGCTCGTATTTTTGAGAAAAAAGAAGTGCGAGATTCGCCGCTGGTAAAAATTATGAACTTGGAGCTATTTTCAACTGTGGGTCATCCAAGTGGAATGTGGTCAGGCAAGGGTGCGGGCATTGATTTTTCACTGACCATTCCCGTATTTTTACCTCGATCGAGCTTTGATTTGCAGGATACGACAATTACAAAAATCGATACATATTTCGAAGATTTTGATAACAGAGAAACATTTCCTGGATTCGCAAAGAAACCGAGGAGTGCTCCACCAGGGGAGCCAATTTTGATCGAAAAACAAGTTCCAGCCTGGAAAATAAATGACGAATCGTACGTAAATGATGTTTCAATAGCATTTCAAAAAACAGCATGGGACTGTAAAACAGTCGTTGAAGAATCAATAAGTTCATGTCGCCCCAGTGATGTGCCAGATACGGATTCATATTTTGTTAGTACTCTGAAGAAATATGAAAAGGCAGTCGGCGGCGAGCTCGCCAAAGGTTATACAGAAAAGCTAAAGGCTGCTAAGGCTACAGAGATTTACAATAAGCTTCGCAACGAATTGGCACTTTGTTCGCGCCAAATGTTAATGGGATACAACCGCTGTGAATTTCGAGGTTTTAAATCTGCTGAAAGTTTAAGTAATTTGATGAATCTCAAAGAAGTTAACAATATCAACGCAGTTTTGGAATTACTCGTACCAATGCTTTCTACTTTTAGAGATGGTATGTCCGACGAAGAGAAAAAGGCATTTATTCTTGATTTTGAGAAAACCGTTCAACCTGCCTTAAGTATCATTTTTGAGACTTCTTATTCCGAGGGTGACATCGTTAATAATTTCAGAGAACGAACTGATAAGGTGCAGAAAGATTTAGAAACCCTAGCTGAACGTGCCAATAGAGATTTGTATATCGACACCAAAAGTATTTTAGATACGGATGTTTATGATGCATTAAAGTTTTACCTAGAATTGACAGAGCAAGCGTTGCAATAGCAACGCTTGCTCTATCGTTTTAATTTCTCAGCCCCTGCTAATCATCGCAGTAGGCATAGTGAGAGTCATCTTCTTCTTAATCGGGAATTTGGTTCACTGGCATTTTCAACCAGGATTGAAGCGCCAAGCGGTAGTATTGGCGATTTTCTACTAAATCGAAGTTTGGATCTAGAATTCTTATTTTGCTCCAAACCAATTCGACAAAGGTCGAATCAACTACAATGTGATTCGTAAAAGAAGAATTGATAGCAGCTGCAACCGAGACGTCGTCGGGGCTGATTTCCTTGAAGAGCAGCCTAAGTCGAAATGCAGCCTCGGCAACTTGGTCTGCCGAAAAATTGTTGTCACTTGTGGAGTAAGCACGCTGTGCTTCGTAGAAGTTCTGTTTTACGGAAACAATAAACTGGGTGATGATGTTACGACTCATCTGCGCATTAAGGCTGTAGCTTTCCTGCGTTCGAAGCCAGGTCGCTTCGAGCTGCGGATTTAAGCCGACGGCATCGAGCGATGAATCCTTACCAATGCCAAAGGCCATTTGTCGAAATCGAGAAGAAATCGGCTCCCATATCGGCGCACCGACCACGTAGACTCCCAGTGTGGAGACTTGAGCGAGGAAGATGGACAAAAACTGAAGATCGGAACTGAGATGAGATCCAGCGTAAGTCGTGAGGGCCGCGCTTCCAACCATCGAACCGATGAGGATGGCATAACCGCGTTTCTGCGGGCCGGAGATTCCTTTTTTAGCAAGATCGACCTCGGCGAGCAAACTCGCTTCGTGACTGATTTTTTGCGCGGTCTTTTGCGCGATCTTTTGCGCGACAATTTGCCGACTCGCGAATTCAGCTTGGTTCAACTCGCTAGCGAAAATCTCAACACAGCTTATCTGGGTAGCCGCATTTACTTGAGCGTAAGAGATAAAAAATAAAGATAGAGCGAGAAGCTTGAATGAAAAGCGCAAAAGCATTCTGATTCCTCATAACGTGTGAGATGCAGCTTTTGAGGGGATCGGACTTATCGGTTAAAAACCGCTTACCGTTGCACGACAGTTCCAGACTCTCACTGGATTCACGTCCTCAAAGTCCGAAGCAGGTAATCATAAAGGCTTCGAGAAATCTAGAGAGTTTAATAACGAATCGCGCCACAGCAGGGGAGTGGGTCATTTTCTACCCTTCGCATGCACAGCCTCGCCCTCAAACTCTTGATATAGCTCCATGGCAAGTGTAATGCGTTCAATATTTTGTGGAAGCTCAAATTGAATCATCACAGGTTCCAAACGCCAGCGCAGCTCTGCTCCCATGATGTTCATGGTGATGGCTTCCTGTGGCTGAAGTCTTCCCCATGCGCCCTTAATTCCGTGCTGTTCATAATAAAGTAAAAGTGCATCGGTCTTAACCTCTTCATACTGGTATGGATCATCGACAGCAATCTTACTCAATATAACTGTGCAAGTGCGATCAAGCCAATTAGCCTCGGCGGTTTGTGTGAGCATTGCTATAATAATTAGAAGGAATCTAAGCAAATATTGATCTCCGAAGTCCTAAGGTTCGCTTTGTTTTTAGCACGCAGGATCTTTAAAAAGCTCAAGATTGCAGTTTAATGAAAATTTTATCTGAACTTTATGACTTTTCTTATGTGAAGGTGAACCTTTGCTAGACCCTGAAATAAGTTTGTATTACCTATACTCCTGCAGATCCACCGACCTGATTTAAATAATTAGAGACTTAAAAAAGAAAATTGAGCTGAATGGACGTTGTGGAAATAAACAATTCTTCATCACCACTGGAACTCGTTGCTCCTGAAGTGAAATCAAAACTACTGTTGCTAACGACACCTTGCCAAGTAAGTCCCGCCCGCACGGAGCGACTTAAAGCGTAAGAAGCCTCAAGACTGGTTTTGATAGCTATTTTGCTTTGCCAGCTGATATCTCCCGTGTTGATAAACGTAAAAAGGGGATAGCGATAGCTCAAATTAAAAGCCCATAACCAATTTGCAGATTGCCAATCCACAAAGAATCCGACGAGTGGAGAGATGGTTTGCATTTTATAAATCTGCGCGGTGGTCGAAGTGTCCGCATTGACAAAGGGGCGGTCCGAATAATCAAGCCCTACCTTTGGCCCAGCGGCCCAATGGTGCCTTTGACCCAGTTCCGAATACGAATAAATTTCTACGATGTAGGAGGTGAATTTATATGTGGATGGCACGAAAGTGACTGCTTCGATTTCAGCTGTACCTGAACTCGAACTATAACTAAAGGCATAGCCCCAATCATTTAAAATTCTGTGCTCATAATAAAGAGCGAAGTCTTTAACTTGGAGATCTTTGTATTCTAAATCGATCACTGAAGGACCGCTCAATGTGTTCTGCATAAAGTGAGTACCAAAGTCCAATGCGAGGACCGAGTACTTGCTGTAAGGGATGAACGTGCTATTCAGGCGCGTCGCATAGGCTTTGGTCCATAGGAGGGACAATATAATAAAGAGAACAAACGACTTAAAATGGACCATAACGTTTTATCGGTAAAATGAAATAAAACGTTTAATTTTGAGAAATTGTTCACTAGTTCCACATTTTTACCGATAAGTTGATTAGGAACGTCGAAGGGATTTGACCGGATGAATCAGTTAATGCTTGTTTCCGCTTTGTTGCTATCACTGATTTCCATTTCGTGTGGATCAAAGGGCTCTATTGAGCAGGTTCCAACCACGACTGTACCCACGACGCCAGCTCCAACGACACCAACGACCCCAACAACACAAAGTTTGCTCGTACCCCCAAAACAATTTTTAGGCGGAAACAATTTAATCACCGGAAGTGGTGGAGGGCAAACCTACATCATGGCGGTTGGCCTGAACCACTACGACAATACCACCATGGTCAATGGCTCTTACAAAC
>JAYUKO010000326.1:0-8076 GCA_043764415.1 Bdellovibrionales bacterium
GCACACAATCGAAGTGGCGGCAATGTGGGCGGTGCTCACGCGCCTAGAGAAACCTAAAAAGGCGAACCTGACGCGTTTGCAAAAAATGAAGTTGTATGACGGTAAAACTTTGCCAAACTATACAGAAGACAACATTAAAGAGTTGCGAAAAGACACCATACGCGAAGGCCTTGAGGGTATTTCTCCGCGCTATATCCAAGATAAAATTTCGAATTCACTGATTCAATCACAACAGAATAATCGTGGCTCGGTGAATCCATTTATGGTTCTCAACGAGCTCGAGTCGGGACTTAAACATCATTCGTTGCTTTCGAACGAAGAGCTTAAAAAGGAATATCGCGAACTGATCGATGTTGTTCGAAAAGAATATGAAGAGATTATTAAGTCTGAAGTGCAACGAGCGATCAGCGCAGACGAGGGAGCACTTGGGCGACTTTGTGGCAATTACATCGATAACGTTAAAGCGTACACGCAAAGAGAGCGCGTTAAAAATCCATTCACGGGTCGTGACGAAGAACCCAATGAAAGATTGATGCGTGCAGTGGAAGAAAAAATTGATATTCCTGAATCACGCAAAGATGATTTTAGACGCGAAATTATGAATTACATTGGCGCCAATGCTCTCGAGGGAAAAAAGTTCGATTACAAAATGAACGAACGCCTTCACAAAGCTTTGGAACTCAAATTGTTCGAAGATCAAAAAGACAGCATCAAACTTACATCCCTTGTTACTTCTGAGGTCGACAAAGAAACTCAAGAAAAAATTGACATTGTTAAAGGTCGTCTGATTAAAGATTTTGGTTACGACGAAATCTCGGCAACGGATGTACTGCAGTATGTGGCGAGCATTTTTGCTCGAGGAGACGTGAAAGAGAACAAGTAGGGAGAGCCGATGTCTATCCGACGCGATCAGGGACGTTTTCGAGATATCGTGCGTGGTAAAATTCGTGAGAATTTTAAAAAATACGTCACGCATGATGAACTCATAGGAAAACGCGAAAAAGACTATGTAAAAATCCCGGTGCCATACATCGATATTCCGCGTTTTAAATACGGCCCTAAGCAGCAGGGTGGCGTGGGCCAAGGCGATGGCAAAGATGGTGATCCTGTGGGCGGCGAGCCACAACCCGGTCACGGGCAGGCGGGAAGCGATCCTGGTGAACACAGTCTCGAAGTGGATATTTCGTTTGATGAACTTGCAGATATTTTAGGTGAAGAGCTTCAACTTCCGCGCATCGAACCTAAGGGTGGGAAGATCCAGAGCGAAAAAAACAACTACACTGGTATGGCGCCAACGGGGCCCGACTCTCTTAAACATTTCAAGTCGTCTTACAAACGGGCACTCAAGAGATATATATCCAGTGGTATTTACGATCCAAAAAATCCTGTGGTGATCCCAATTCGAGGAGATTTTCGTTATCGTTCTGCGAAGAAAGTGGAGCAGCCTCAGGCCAATGCCGTGGTGATTTATATCATGGATGTATCCGGCTCCATGGGTGAAGAGCAAAAAGAAATCGTTCGTTTGGAAAGTTTTTGGATTAATACGTGGCTTAAAAAACATTACAAGGGTTTAGAGACACGCTTTATAGTTCACGATGCCGCAGCAAAAGAAGTCGACGAAGACACTTTTTTTAAAACGAGTGAGTCGGGCGGAACGTTGATCAGCTCGGCCTACAAACTGTGTTATGAGATGATCGAACGCGATTATCCAGCGGACCAGTGGAATATTTATCCATTTCATTTTAGCGATGGGGACAACTGGAGCAGTGACGATACAAAAATGTGTATGCGCTTTCTGCAGGAACAAATACTTCCAAAAGTGAATTTTTTTGGTTACGGACAAGTTGAGAGTAAATACGGCAGTGGCCAGTTTTACAAAGATCTCGAGAAAGAATTTCCGGCCGAAGAAAAAGTGGTTTTAAGTCGTATTAAAAATAAAGAACACATCTTAGGGTCCATCAAAGACTTTCTGGGAAAGGCACGCTAATGGCCAATCTCACGCCGGAGCTTGAAAAAGCTCGTCTAAAAATTTTAAAGATTTCAGAAGATTTTGGTCTTGATTGTTATGAGACTATTTTTGAGCTGATCACTTACGATCAAATGAGTCAGTTTGCATCGTACGGTGGGTTCCCTGTACGCTATCCGCACTGGCGTTTTGGTATGGAGTATGAAAGGCTCTCGAAAAGTTATGAATACGGACTTTCTAAAATTTACGAAATGGTGATCAATAATAATCCCTGTTACGCCTATCTGATGGAAGGCAACCGGCTTGTGGATCAAAAGCTCGTTATGGCTCACGTGTATGGCCACTGCGATTTTTTTAAAAATAATAAATGGTTCGAACCCACCGATCGTAAAATGATGGACACCATGGCCAATCACGCCACGCGGATTCGCCGCTACATCGATCGCTACGGTTTGGACGAAGTGGAAAAGTTTATTGATCACTGCTTAAGTTTAGAGAACTTGATTGATCGCTACAGTCCTTACAAACCGACTTTTAAATCCAATGTTGTAGAACTTGAGGAGCAGCAAAAGACCTCTTTATTTACAAGCGGGAAAGAATTTTTAGATGAATATATTAGCTCAGCCGCCAAATTCAGGGCGGGTGCCGAAAACCACGATGAACAAGGCGTGGACGAGCGAAATAAATTCCCAGAGCGTCCTGAGAGAGATGTCCTTTTGTTTCTTATGAATCATGCGCCTCTTAAGAATTGGCAGCAGGACGTGCTGTCGATTGTTCGCGCAGAAGCTTATTACTATGTGCCGCAAGGGATGACCAAAATTATGAATGAGGGCTGGGCCTCTTATTGGCATTCTAAAATGATGACGGAAAAGATTTTGGCAGATAGCGAAGTGATAGACTATGCAGACGCCTGCGCAGGAACTCTAGCCATGTCGCCAACGAGCTTTAACCCGTACAAAGTCGGAATTGAATTGTTTCGCAACATTGAAGAGCGTTGGAACAAGGGTCAGTTTGGCAAAGAGTGGAACGATTGCAATGATATCGCCGAGCGCAAAAATTGGGATAAAAAATTGGGTTTGGGCCGCGAAAAAATATTTCAAGTGCGTCGGGATTACAACGACGTAACTTTTATAGATGAATATTTGACTGAAGAGTTCTGTGTACAAAACAAAATGTTTGTTTATCGCTTTAACCAAAGAACCGGGCAGTACGAGGTGGACACTCGTCAGTTTCCATCGGTGAAAAAGCAGTTATTGTTTCAGCTAACAAATTTTGGGCAACCCATCATTCATGTAGAAAATGCCAATCATAAAAACCGCGGAGAGTTACTCCTGCGCCACTTATTTGAGGGCGTTGAGATGCAACAAAACTACATGGAAGAAACACTTCGCAATTTACATAAAATATGGAAGCGTCCCGTGCATATCTCTACGAGTTTCGATGGCAAAGACACCATCGTTTCCTTCGACGGAAAAGATTTTAGCCAGGCTTAGCGCGGTCGAGGCCGTGGGCGCCGCTTTCTTTTTGCGAAGCTGCAGTAATCACATTGTATGAAAGCTTGCGCTGAAGCTCCTTCACGTTCACGGCGCCGGCATAAGTGAGGCCAGAGCGAAGACCTCCGCGAATATCGGCCATAATGGACTCGTGGTTGTCGCGGTAAGGAACCTTGAAAGCCACGCCCTCGGCGGTTTTCCACTCAGGCATGGAGCCGAACTGATCTTCAACAGCTTCAAGAGACGCCATTCCACGGTAGGATTTGACTTGATCTCCATTGGGAAGTTTTTCAACAGCTCCCGGAGTTGGAGTTGTGCCCGAAAGCATTCCACCGATCATCACGAAATCAGCGCCGAAGGCGAGAGCTTTTACAATATCTCCAGGCGTGCGTAAGCCACCGTCGGCAATGATGGAGCGATCCACTCGGGAACATTCCTTAATACTCTGAAGTGTGGGCACGCCGAATCCTGTTTTGATACGGGTGGTGCAGGCGGAGCCTCCACCAATACCCACTTTAATAATATCCGCACCGCAGGCGGCAAGATAATCCGCACCTGCATAGGTGGCCACATTGCCTGCAACCAAGCAGCGATCTTTGATCACTTCGCGTAAATGTTTAATTTGTTTTCCCACGTACTGGGCATGGGCGTGGGCGACGTCGATTAAAAAATAATCCGCACCGGCTTCGACAAGAGCCACGGCTCTTTTGAGTTCATACTCACTCACGCCAACAGACACAAAAGTTGGAAATTTACATTTTTTAAATTCTTCGACATTTTTTTCGATGTCCATAAAGCGATGGAGAGACCCCATGGCTCCGTTTTTACCCATAAAGTTAACCATTTCGCTTTCGGTGATGGTATCCATGTTGGCAGAGATGACTGGAAGCTCGAGAGTGAGTTTGTTGGATTTATCGGTGACCTTGGTTTCTACGTCTCTTCGGGACATGTGATGGTTGTACCCAGGCACTAATAAAATATCGTCAAACGTAATAGCTTCCATGATTTCCCCTTTTTTGCTGTCAGACCAGAGGTAACGTACTATACAAGAGGCATGCAAGAGATTTTCAAAGGGCGCATTCGCGACATTTCATCTGAGGGACACGGCGTTGTAGACCACCCCTCGGGCATGGTATTTTTTGTGAGAGGTGCGTGGCCAGGCGATGAGGGTGAGTTTGTTGTTGAAGCGCGACAAAAAAAATATGGCACCGCTCGCATTGCGCAATTAACTGTGCCATCGCCCGATCGGCAGGAGCCAGAATGTCCGCACCTAGGGTGGCAGGAAGGCCGCTGTGGTGGCTGCTCTTGGATGATTGCCAAGTATGAGTCGCAACTTTTTTATAAACAAAAGCGAATTCAATATTTGCTCGAAAAAAACCGGCTCCTTAGCGCGGACACAAAAGTATTACCAATCCAGCGATCCCACAAAACGGTGGGTTATCGCAATCGTGCTCAAGTAAAGACAAATGGCAAAAGCTTAGGCTATGTATCTCCTGGCAGTAAAGTGATTGCAGACGTGCAAAACTGCGTGATCCTCACGGAGAAAAATCGCCAAACCCTCAAAGAACTTCGCACGTCTTTGCCCAACCAACACTGGCAACCAAAGCCGCCGTATTTGTGGAATTATATTGATATTGATGAGGACGTTGATGGGGCGTCGGTCGTTTTAAATCAACGTCGGGAGTTCCGCCAGGCCAACAACGAGCAAAATCAATTTATGAAAACCTGGTTGCAACAAAAACTTCAGAACGAAGACAAAAAAACGCCGGTTGTGGAATTGTTTGCGGGCTCTGGCAATTTTACCCGCGTTTTTGCAGAAGAAGGTTTTTCTGCGATCTTTAGTGCCGAGATGGATCAGCAGGCCGTGCAAAAGCTGCAGAAGGAGGGCTGGAAAGGCGTTCGCGGTTTCGCGGTGGATTTGTATAATCCTGCGCAGTGGACTCACATACCAGCTAACGTTAAATCAGCAGAGCTCTTGCTTTTAGATCCACCTCGTGAAGGCTTTAAGTTGTTGGAAAAGTACGTGGAAAGCTTCTCTCAACTTAAAAAAATTATTTATATTTCCTGTGAACCCTACGAGTGGGCGCAGAATATTCGCGGATTGATACAAAAACAGTGGCTCCTGAGTGAAGTTCTCCCTGTGGACCAATTTCCCAATACGCCCCACGTAGAAGTTCTCTCTGTTTTAGTAAAGAGATAATTGTAAATATTGGAGAGAGTATCATTGGGCTCTTCGTCTTTTTCAAAGTGACGAAAATAATAGAAAAATACGTCATGGGGCATTGTTTTTGAATATAAGGCTCCTGTATAGCTGTCAGTAGAGTTGCTTTCCACGGGAGAATTGTATGCAGTCCGCAAAAATCATATTTAAGTTTTTAGTTGCAGGTGTTTTGTTCTTGGCCACCTCCCAAGAAGCCAGTGCCCAGGGTCTCAACGATCGGTGGAATTGCTCGAGTCCCACACAAAATATTTCACTGGTGGTCAACGGATTACCTTCCGCACAAGATATTAGTTCAACAAAAATAGATGTGTATCCCAATGAGCTTTTCAGGCCGGTAATGACCTTGTTATTTCGCCATACAATTTATTTGAAACAAAATAAAACCTATAAAGAGTATCTTACGTACGAATTATCATACGCACTAGAGCCAGATGTGGTGGTGGAAAAGTATATTCCCGAAACAGACACTTACACCACGGATATAAAACCAGCGCCTACGTATACAACACTGGTCTCCTGTGAAGAAGTTGAAGCGGAAATAGCTGCGCAATAAAAAAGGCCGCCAATAGAGCAGCCTTTTTGACGCAAGACTCAACCAAAGGGTTTTTAGAGGTCGTAGTACATGTGGAATTCGTAGGGTGTTGGGCGCATTTGGTTCGGCAACACTTCTTTTTCCGTCTTATAAGCAATCCAATTTTCGATAAAATCTTTGCTAAACACTTCGCCTTTTAACAAGAAGTCATGCTTCAGAGAAAGGTTGTTGAGTGTTTGATCCAAAGTTCCTGGAATCGAAGGCACTTTTGCCGCTTCTTGCGGTGGAAGTCCGTAGATGTCTTTATCCAACGGATCGCCGGGGTGAATTCGATTTTGAATTCCATCAATTCCTGCCATTAACAGAGCCGCAAAAGAGAGATAAGGATTGGAGCCAGAATCTGGTGTGCGGAACTCAATGCGTTTTGATTTAGGATTGTCGCCGGTGTTTGGAATTCGAACGGCTGCAGAACGGTTTTTAAAGCTGTAAGCTAGTTTAATAGGAGCTTCGAAGCCCGGCACTAAACGCTTGTAGGAGTTTGTAATCGGATTTGTAAAACCGCAGAGCGAGGGCGCGTGTTTTAAAATCCCGCCAACAAAGAAGAGCGCAGTTTCTGAAAGTCCCGCGTACTGATTTCCCGCAAAAAGGTTTTTTCCACCTTTCCACAAAGACATATGCACATGCTGACCAGAACCGTTATCACCGTACAAAGGCTTAGGCATAAAGGTTGCTGTTTTGTTGTGGCGACGAGCCACGTTTTTCACAACATACTTAAACCATTGGAGATCATCAGCGGATTTCACAATTTCGTTGTACTGATAATTGATTTCACATTGCGCGCACGCCACTTCGTAGTGATGGCGTTCGACAATCATGCCCAATTTTTCAAGCTCTAAGCAAATCTCTGTGCGCATGTCGTGGAGATTGTCCATGGGCATAGCAGCAAAATATCCCCCCTTGTGTCGGGGTTTGAATCCAAGGTTTGAACCGCCTTCTTCGCGACCACTGTTCCATTCGCCGGCTTCAGAATCAATTTGATAAAAACCACCGTATTGAGTTTGGCTGTAACGGATGTCATCAAAGATAAAAAACTCAGCTTCGGGTCCGAAATAAGCAGTATCGGCGATACCCGTTGAGCTCAAATAAGCGAGGGCTTTTTTTGCGATTTGGCGCGGATCGCGATCGTAGGGAGTTAAAGTCTCGGGCATTACAACGTCGCACAACAAAGAGACCGTTGGAATTTCTGCAAACGGATCCATTTTTGCCGTGCTTGGGTCGGGCATCAACACCATGTCGGATTCGTTGATCACGCGCCAGCCGCGACAAGAAGAGCCATCAAAACCCATGCCTTCTTCAAACATACTATCTTTTAATTGGTGAAGAGGAATTGTAAGGTGCTGCCATGTGCCCAGCATATCGGTGAACTTAAGATCCACCATTTGGGCGCCTTGCTTGTGGGCGTAATCAATACTTTCTTGCGGCGTCATTCAGTACTCCTTGGTTCGAAAAGTTTATAAAACTAAATAGCATCTTCATCCAAATCCCCAGTGCGAATACGAAGGGCCGACGCCACTTCGTAAACAAAAATTTTACCGTCACCCACTTTGCCGGTGTGAGCTGCATTTTTAATGGCTTCAACTGCAGGTTTTAAAAGCGAATCGTTAACAACGGTTTCGAGTTTTATCTTAGGTAAAAAATCCACCACATACTCGGCCCCACGATAAATTTCGGTACGACCTTTTTGGCGGCCAAAGCCCCGAACCTCTGTGATAGAGATTCCTTCGACACCGATCTCTGATAACGCTTCTACAACATCATCGAGCTTGAACGGCTTTATAAAGGCTTCGATTTTCTTCATTATGGA
>JAYUKO010000327.1:0-2400 GCA_043764415.1 Bdellovibrionales bacterium
GGCCATTACAACTCCACAAATAAAATAACAAAGCGATGCAATCACAAACTTCACTCATTCTCCGATCTCTCACTCACACGGGGGCTTCTTGCCTCGCAGTTTTAAAACTCAATTTCAGTTCAAAATATGTACTACAAATCAAAACGAAGCAATAGCAAAGCCAGAGGCAAACATCCTATTGTGAGACTTGATTCTTTCTTAAAAAAATCACTTCCACTTGATTTTTAATACTTGGCAGACCAGGCACTGTTCCCCCAGCGTCCACAATGTGAACTTCTGTAAAACCATATTCGGTAGCAAGACTCCCCGACCAGGTTCTGGCCGCCGCCTGCTGCGGACTATCTCCACGATCGCGAAACCAATAATATTGCGAGAGATTCGTACCCCCCATCCAGATTCCTGAAATACCAATGATATTTTTTAAACCAAAGTGTTCAACCATTTGTGCGTAAAGTTCTCGCCCAGAATACACACTGCGAATATGGCGACTCCCCCGATTTAAATACGCCTCAAAAAATACAATGCCTGCATCACTAAGGGTCGCCTCAAAAGTAAAACTATAGGTCCTATCAAGATAACGAAAAAACTGCGGGTGTTTTTCGAACTCTTCCACTCCACGCACAACCGCTAGCGGAGTAAAAAGATTTATGCAACTCATCTGGCTGGATGCCTGCGCAGAAACAAAAAACGACCCAAGGAGCCAGCTTATAATCATTGTCATGCGTTATTATTAAGCAATTTCCAAGCCACGAAGGCCCCGCCCTGTAGACTTAAGGTCCTTTAAACCTAAAATAATGACAGACCTGCAAAAAAGATCGACAGGACAAGTGTCTCTTTCTTACCTTCGAATGGCATAAGGCACGATGCCGGCAACCTCGCAGTCGTTTAACAAAACGTAATCCAACACCGCAAAAAACTCCCGCCCCCAAGAAACCACCCGAGAATAAGGAATTAATGCCCAGATTCCTTTTCCAAGCCTTTGCGAAATAACTCCGGTCAACGCACGAATAAACCCTCTATAAAGCGCGCGATTGGTTATCTTAATGCAAAAGTGGAAATGATCTTTCTGCACGCTCTCCTTATAAACTTTGATCCCAAATCTTTTCGCATAAAAATAAAGAAGCTTACGAAGAAGTACTCGATGGGAATAAAGATTTGCGCTTTTTTTAGATTTCAAAACAAAATGCAATGGCTTACGACTATCTAAAACTCGCTCTGTTTTACGTTTTCCCTTTAGAGCAAGAGATCCACCAAATTCTTTAATTGCTGGTTTAAAAAAACTCATTTGTCTGCCCATCTTTTTTCTCCTATAAAAAGAATATACACCCGTTTTTAAAACTCAAATTTCCACAAAACTAAAATTTTATTTTCTTTAGCGCAGGTCCCGTAAAAGCTGATTTTAAGCTCCCTACAGCTTCGCCCCGACGCGAAGTCAAATCTATCGAAACCGCATGGTTTGGAGTCTTGGAAATCCTGATTAAGGATAATTTAAACACTCAAAATCCTCGTCAAGGCCTGATGGGGAACGTCAAAAAATAAATCCTCACCATTAAAATTGCTAGTCTCATTAGTAATGATCTGATTCTCGAAAAGTGGTGAACCGAATCTCGAACAGGAATGCACTGAACTTCGAACAGTAATGAATTGAACTTCGAAAACTAATGACTCGAATAAAAGCTCGGCTGATCAGGAAGATCAGACGAAACGGGTTTAAAAGGGCAGCGGCCCTTTTCGTTCAGGAAGAACTTATCCACAAACAAAGTGACTACTTTAGTTAGAAAGCTCCAAGAATCATCTTGTTGGTATCACTGAGTCGACCTTGATTGCCATCTTTAATAAAAGAAACTACGTTGAATCCGTACTTTGGAGGTGCTCGTGATTTGTCCCAAATGTTCTTCCGACGCCATTTATCCTGATGGCTCTTTGATGATCTGTCCGATCTGTTCCCATGAGTGGGTCCCGGGCGAAGCTTCGTCGGCTGCCGAAGAAGTTCCCGAAGACGCAACTGTGCGCGATGCGAATGGTCTTGCCCTCGAAAACGGGAACTCCGTGGTTCTAACCAAAGATCTCAGAATCAAAGGCTCCTCGACAACTCTAAAATCTGGAACCAAGGTTAAATCCATTCGCTTGCAAGAGGCTGTGGATGGCCACAATTTAAGCTGCCGCATCGATGGCGTGGGGTCCATCAACTTGAAGTCCGAATTTGTTAAAAAGGTCTAATAAGAATAATTTTCACGCTGTTTATTGAGCACCCTAAAACTTCTTCTGTGTCCGTTGCGAGTTCGATGGATAATGAATATACCCTCAGCTTGGGGGAATTCTATGAAACTTTTAATCTTAATAAGTCTTTTACTACCGACACTGCAGGCAAAAGCCGATTGCAAAACTCAACTTGAGAAA
>JAYUKO010000328.1:0-2383 GCA_043764415.1 Bdellovibrionales bacterium
AAAATCGAAGCTCGGCTTAAAGTTCTCGAAGCAAAGCTTGCCGAACCCCTCGACGAAAACGAAATGACAAAAGTCCTCGAAGAGTACGGCGAATTACAAAGTCAGTTTGAACAGCAAGGTGGGTACGAAGCAGAAGCCCGTGCCAAAGAGGTTCTTTCGGGCCTCGGCATCCCCGCTTCTGAGCAAGTCCGCGATACGTCCACATTCAGTGGTGGTTGGAAAATGCGAATTGCCCTTGCAAAAATATTAGTCCTCCAACCCGATGTGTTGCTAATGGATGAGCCTACAAACCATTTGGATATGGAATCTATTCTTTGGCTGGAGCAATGGTTGGCGGCGTTTAAAGGCTCGATTCTTATGACCAGCCATGATCGTGAATTTATGAATCGTCTTGTTGCAAAAATTGTCGAAGTGGCTTTTCAATCCATCACTGTTTATTCTGGCAACTACGACTTTTACGAAAAAGAAAAAGTCTTGCGCAAAGATCAACTTATGGCAGCCTCTCGCAGACAAGAAGAAATGTTGGCTAAAGAAAAAGATTTTATTGCACGTTTTGCAGCTCGCGCCTCCCATGCCGCACAGGTGCAGTCGCGAGTGAAGAAAATCGATAAAATTGACATCATCGCCATTCCCGAAGAGGAAGAGATCATTCATTTTACGTGGCCCCAGTCCCCGCGCGGAGGCGACGAGGTTCTCAAATTTGAAAATTTAAAAAAGATATGGACCACTCACGACGACCAAGAAAAGCTTGTGTTCGAAGGCGCCTCAGCCTTGGTAAAGCGGCAAGATCGAGTGGCTGTTGTCGGCGTCAATGGTGCTGGTAAATCCACACTTATGAAGGTTGTCACTGGCCAAGCCGAGCCCAGCGGCGGAACTTACCAAATTGGCGCGAGCATCGAAGTTGGTTATTTTAGCCAAAACTCTATCGACATCCTCAACCCCGAACTTACAATTTTTGATGAGCTCGCTAATAGAAACCCCGGAGCCACCGTGGGCCACATCCGCAACCTTTTAGGGGCGCTCAAGTTTTCTGGCGACGAAGTGGACAAGCGAATTGGCATTCTCTCTGGAGGAGAAAAAAGCCGCGTGGTGCTCGCGATCATCCTCTCGCGCCCGGTGAATTTTCTGGTTCTCGACGAACCTACCAACCACTTAGACATCGACTCTCGCGAAGTTTTGCTCGATGCCATAAAACGCTTCACCGGAACTGTCATGATCGTAAGCCACGATCGGCACTTTTTGAAAGCCATCACCACAAAAGTATTTGAGCTTGATAAAAGCCAACTGACAGTCGTCGAGGGAACTTGGGACTACTACATTGAAAAACGCGGGCACCAGCTCTTTGCCCGCGAGCATTGATCCGCGAATGGCTAAAGAAAAAAACTATATCACTCCCCCGGGTTTCCAAAAACTTCGCGACGAGTACTCAGAACTCTTAACTGTAGAACGACCAAAACTTGTCGAAGTGATTGCCTGGGCCGCCAGCAACGGCGATCGCAGCGAAAATGCCGATTACATTTACGGCAAACGCCGACTCCGCCAAATCGACGGCCGATTGCACTTTCTGCAAGACAAACTCGAACGCGCGGAAGTTATAGATCCGAAACAACTGAGCGGAACCAAAGTCATCTTCGGCGCTACCGTTACCATCTCAGACGAAGACGGCAACACCCTTGTCTACCAAATCGTCGGCCAAGACGAATTCGACATCAAACAAAACAAGGTCTCATGGAAATCCCCAGTGGCCGCTGCACTCCTCGGCAAAAAAGTCGGCGACGAAGTCGTCATCAAGAAACCCGACAGCAAAATGATTGTTTCCATCGAAAAGATCGAATTTATTTGAATTTAATTAGTTTTATAATTTTCTTGAGAAATTTTGGATGTCTCTTTTCGGACGCGCCCCTCCATGGGCTCAACTGCAACCCGTCCAAGGTCACAGAGGTCCGAAAAGAGACATCCAAAATTTCTCAAGAAAATTATAAAACTAATTAAATTCAAACAAATTCGATCTTTTGGAACATGACAAGGTCCATGACCGCTGCCATACTTTTTGAATGGCATTGAAGAAAATATTTCCACTAGAAAAATTCGTCGTTGAAGCGCAAAAAGTTATTGTTGGTAAAGAGTATGAACTTAAGTTGGCATTGTGCTGCCTTTTGGCTCGGGGGCATTTGTTGATTGAGGATTTGCCTGGCATGGGGAAAACCTCGTTTGTGCTTTTTCTTTCGCGCGTGCTGGATCTTCCGCACAAACGCGTTCAGTTTACTAATGATTTGTTGCCGGCCGATATTATTGGGACGCAGATTTTGTCGGAGGATCGTAAATCGTTTCGCTTTCATCGGGGGCCTTTGTTTTCGGAGCTTGTGCTTGCTGACGAACTCAA
>JAYUKO010000329.1:0-7987 GCA_043764415.1 Bdellovibrionales bacterium
CAGCAGAAAGAAGGGTATAAAACCAAACAAACTTTCCAACCATATAGAGGGTTTCATGAAGAAAAAAATCGTACTTTCGTTTTCCGGCGGACTCGACACAACTGCCATTGTTTTGTGGCTTCGACAAAATTACGATGCGGACGTCATCGCCTACTGCTGTGATGTGGGCAATTTGCCTTCCGAAAAAACGTTGCGCGAGCGTGCAATGTCCATCGGTGCCAGCGATTTTATATTTGAAGACCTTAAAGAAACTTTTGCCAAAGATTTCGTATTTCCATTGCTACGCTCTGGAGCTCTTTATCAAAGTGAGTATCTGTTGGGAACGGCCATCGCCCGCCCACTGATTGCTGAGCGCGTTGCCTATTATGCGAAAAAGTCTGGTGCCCAGGCCATCGCCCATGGAGCCACCGGAAAAGGCAATGATCAAATTCGTTTCGAACGAGCATGGGCTTATCTCACACCAGATCTTGAAGTCATCGCTCCTTGGAAAATTTGGGATTACAAAGGTCGCCAAGATCTTATTAACTATTTAAAACAAAACAATATTGATTATGCTGGCGAAGTGAATCCCCGCTATAGTCTTGATGCCAATCTTTTTCACAACTCTTCGGAGGGTGGAATTCTAGAGGATATTTCAAAACCCTACGACGAGAATGAAATTTTTCAATTTATTAAACCACCGCAAAACGTTTCTAAAGACTTCACCAACATCGCCTTGGAATTTAAGGCGGGAAATCCTGTAGCCCTCAATGGAAAAACCATGTCTCCGGCTGAAATTTTAGTGAAATTGAACGAAATCGGCGGCGAACATGGAATTGGTCTAGTAGATTTGGTCGAAGAGCGTGTCACTGGCGTTAAAAGCCGTGGGATTTACGAAACTCCGGGCGGCACTTTGATTCAAAAAGGTTTGATGAATTTAAAACAAATTTGCTGGAACCGCGACGTGCACGCAACAGCACAAAACCTATCCGTCGTTTATGGAAATTTAGTTTACGACGGCCTCTGGCACTCGGATGCCCGCAATTATCTTGAATCCTATTTCGTCTCTGCCAGCAAAAAATTAACTGGCACCGTGGGAATGAAATTAGGACAGGGTCAGGCATTTATTACGAAGCGCGAAAGCCCTTACTCCTTGTACAGCGAAAAACTTGTGAGCTTTGAGGAAGATTCCTACGGACTCAACAAAGCGGCGAAGGATTACTGCCGAGTTCTGACGTTTGCGCAGTGGCAATCAGGTCAGGTCAACGCTGGAATGACGGAAAAATCAGAACTATGAAAGTTTTAAATACTGATATCAATACAGCCGACAATAACACTCTGTTTGAATTCACTCAGGGGTTGGATGTGGATCAGTTTCTGTATCGACAAGAGATTCGGGTGCAAAAAGCCTGGGCCGTTGCCCTGGAACAAGCGGGAGTATTGACCGCCACCGAGCGCGTGCAGCTTTGCCAAACTTTGGATAAGGCTCAGTCTCTGATTGAGAGCCAGCAGTTTGACTGGAAAATGACCGACGAAGATATTCACATGAATCTTGAAAGATTTATGACTCAGGAATTGGGCGAGCTAGGAAAAAAAATTCATACGGGGCGCTCACGCAACGATTTAATTGCGAGCACACTTCGCCTTTATGTACATGATGAAATCACGACTCTGATCCCGCAACTTCAGAAAACCATTTCTGCCATCAAAATAAAAAGCACTGAGTGGATCGATGTTATTACTCCCGGAATGACCCACATGCAGTTTGGGCAGCCCTTGCGGTTTGGCCACCTCTTCTCGGCTCACGGGTATGCCTTGTTGCGTGATATTCAGCGATTTAAAAACAACCAAGCAGAGTGTTTGGAAGCGCTTCCCCTGGGTGCTGCGGCTTTTGCAGGCACCCATCTTAAAATGGATTTAAACGCCCTTGCGAAGTCTTTACAGTTTACAAATTCACTTCAGCACTCCTACGATGCCGTGAGTGACCGCGATTACATGCTAAGCACGTTGCAAAGTTATAGTCTGCTGGCATTGCACCTCAGCCGTTTTTGTGAAGATCTCCTCTTTTGGTCGTCGTCGGGAATCAAGGTACTTAAGCTTCCCTATGATTGGTCCACAGGCAGCTCGATCATGCCGAACAAACGAAATCCCGATGTTCCTGAATTGGTTCGCGCCAAGATGGCCCGGGTGATGACAGCGGCGCAAGAGGGACTCGTCCTCATGCGATCGGTCACTCCAAGCTACGGCAGTGATATTCACGAGCTTAAGCGCACTTTTATCAATGCCACTCAAGAGCTTAAAAAATGTTTTAAAGTTTTACCTTCATTTATCAAAGGCTTGGCGGTGGATGATGTCTCTGCCAAGACTCTTTTAAATAAGGGACACATCTTAGCCACAGACGTGGCCAACCACCTGGCCACATCGACTACTTTTCGCGAAGCTTACGTCACTGTAGCCAGCGCCATTCGTCAGGCCGACGAAAAGGGCTTGCAAATTCATGAGCATTATAAAAACGGACAAAGTTTTGATTTTGAAAGTTCTATCGAAGCTCGCTCGCTCTCTGGGGGCACAAGTCGAAAAACGGCTTTGGCTGCCATAGAAAAACTTACCGACAAACTTACCACCAAAATTACAGAGAATCCTACAGACCAACTATAAATAAGGAGTCCCATGTTACATCTCATTCTTACCATTCTCGTATCTATGTCGCACGCTCAGCGTGTGGGCGAAATTTCCCAGGAAGATCAACAACGTGTTGCCACTCGGGTCGAGGCCCTACGACTCACAAGCATTTCGTTTGGTCCAGCCTTTGGTTCCGACATGAACAACGAAAAGATGTTCTACTCACTTCACCTCGGCAGCCAATGGGAAGTCACAACTCACGCTGAGATTCGACTCAATGCCGATGCGGCCTTGGCTTCAAAAGAAGAAGGCACTTGGCTTTCAGCATCTGTCGGCGGCGGCTGGTTGATTTTTACCGACGATTTTTCTCCCATCATCGGTGCTGAGTTCGGTTATGGTTATGCCCACATTGATCGCATCTCCGATCCATCGGGATTTATGGTTGGCGGTTTTGCAGGCGTGAGAATGTTTCGCACCGCCACGGCGCAAATGAGCATTGAATATTACATCCAGTCCATCATGGATGGTGTAAACCCCATTATGAGCGGCATTCGCATCGGCATCCTGTTCTAAAAAAACTTCTCTGCAGATTTACATTTAATTCATAAAAAAAATTTCTCAAATTTGCAGAGGACTTCTTTTTAGGACACGTCCATCCGTGGACTCGCTCGCAGCTCGAAACGTCGTGTTTGCGAGAGGTCCTAAAAAGAAGCCCTCTGCAAATTTGAGAAATTTCTTTTATGAATTAAAACTACCAAGAAGTATTTTTAAGTCGGCGTTTTACCAAGGAGGCGGAGGATTTTTGTGCGGATGTCTTCGGCGACGACCACGAAGGCTGGGATGTGGATCATTGTCATCACTGAGCCGATAAATAAGCCCCAGCCTAATGAGAGGGCGATGGGGACAACGAACTTATCTAGGCCGCCGATGCCGTAGGCTGTTGGCAACAGGCCTAACACTGTTGTGACTGTTGTCAGGAACACAGCTCTGAGGCGCATTCTTCCGGCGTTTACGATGGCTTTTTGCAGATTCTCGCCGCGGGTTTGTCCGTCATTGATAAAATCAATAAACACGATGGCGTTATTCACGATCACCCCTGCCAGTGCAACCACGCCCAGCGTGGCCATAAAGCTGAGGGGTTTGCCGTGCAATACTAGGGTCCAAATAATGGCGATCACACCCAACGGGATGGCGAGGATGATTAAAAACGGTTGATACAGATTTCCGAAAGTGAGAATTAAAAGAAAATAAATTAGCAAGATAGCTATTACGAATGTTCTTTTGAGCGACGCTAAGCTTTCGTCAGTGTCTTCGTTTTCGCCGCCAAAATGAAATGTGAGATTTGGGAATTTGCTTTTATTTTCCTCGAGCCATTTTCTGGTTTTGTTGGCAATTTCTTGGGCCGTTGATACTTTGGTGTCCACATCACCGAGAATTGAAAACTGCCGCTGTCCGGCCTCGTG
Organism: Bdellovibrionales bacterium; assembly: GCA_043764415.1. Taxonomy (GTDB): domain Bacteria; phylum Bdellovibrionota; class Bdellovibrionia; order Bdellovibrionales; family JAGQZY01; genus JANPLN01. The sequence continues at coordinate 4,065 of JAYUKO010000329.1, forward strand.
GAAAATGGACTCCAATCCCACGGTGTCTTGAATTTTGACTACTTGTTTCAGGGGAATCAATACCCCTCGAAGATTCATAATTTCCAAATCCTGCAGGGCATTCTCTGCCCGTTGTTTTTCGTTGAGCACCACGCGCAAATCGATCTCCTCATCCAGTTTCCGCATTGTGGTGGGAACAATTCCTTCAAAAGCGGCGCGAACGGAGGTACCAATGGTGTTGGCAGACAGTCCTGCAAGCGAAGCCTCACGATCGTTTACTACTAGAAGCTTTTCATTTTTTCCAAAGGCTAGATTGGTGGTGAGATCTTTCACACCAGGAAATTCTGCGACGACTTTGGATACGTCTTTGAGGGCTGCTTGAATTTCATCAATATCCTCGCCGCGGATCCCGATACTGATGGGCTTACCCACAGGCGGTCCCGGAATCACGCGATCAAAGGTGATTTTCATACTTTCGTTTTGCAAGGACTCTGCTTTTTGTTTCAGATCGTCGATGATCACATTGGCGAAACGATTCCTTGTATTTTCTGGAGTTAAAAATACGATCAACTGGCCGTACTGGGTTCCGCGCTTTGTATCAGCACCGTCGTCACGACTCCGATGCTCGCCCACGGTCATTACATAATTTAAAAGCTCGTCTTTCGGTAATTGTTTTACAAGATCTTCCACTGGAAAGAGCAATTTTTTTGTTTGCTCCAGGCTTGCCCCCTTTGGAGCTTCGCCTTTGATCATAAAAACTTCGATGCCGTCTGGCGGGAACAAAATAAATTTAAGCGACGTCGCCGCGATAATCCCAGAAAATATGAGCAGAACGAAAAAACTAGCCAGCGTCACGTAACGACCGCGTGGCGACACGACCTTTTCAAGTAATTTGGCGTAGGAATTCACAAACGCCGACCACTTTCGCTCAATGTACTTTTTAAAAGCTGGCATTTTTTCGGGATCGTAGGGTTTTGCGTAGCGGGCAAAGTGCGAAGGCAAAACAAAGTAGGCTTCGAGCAAACTAATTAACAGGGCCACAATCACGGCAAAGGGAATAAACTTTACAAATTTTCCAAAAATACCATTCATGGTCATCATTGGATAAAATGCCAACACAGTGGTTAACACAGAGGCGAAGACTGGCTTCCACATCTGTTGAGTTCCTAGAATGGCAGCCTCTTCGGGACTTTTTCCTTCTTCCATCAATCGCACTGAATTTTCAGTAATGACGACGGCGTCATCCACCAGCATCCCCACCACAATAATCAATCCCAGGACCGACAATAAATTTAAACTGTAATCGTAAATCCCAAAAACCCACATTGTACCTAAAAATGAGACTGGTATTCCCATGCTCACCATGAGTGCGATACGGAATGGTAAAAACAAAGACAGCACTAAAAGCACAAGAGCTAAGCCCATCAAAAGATTACCAGCTAATATGTTCAAGCGATTTCGAATGTAAAAAGAAGTGTCGTTCAGAAACCCAAATTTAACATCCTTAAAGCGCTCTTGCTTTTCCAAATTGCTGATCAAAACTCTTAACTCATCAACCAGAGATATCGCGTCGCCTTTTTCCTTTTTCTTGACGACCAGTCGAAGAGCATCCATTCCGTCGGCTCGGTAAATCAGTGTGGGGTCCGCTAAACGAAAGGTCACCTTTGCTAAATCCTTTAACTGCACCATCCGACCCAGCTCATTGCTTCGCAAAACACAGTTTTTTATATCTTCTATATTCTGAAACTCTCCGGTTGTACGAACCACCACTTCCTTTTGCAACCCAGACTCCGAGATGGAATAGTCTCCGCCGGGAATGGTGACATTGCGGTCTTTGAGAGCAATTAGGATTTCGGAAAGGGAAACATCAAATTGTTTGAGCTTTTGCAAATCCACTTCGATGCGGTATTCGTATTTTTTATCACCCAGCACGTCGACCTGCGCCACCGGACCGATTTTCTCAATCTGCAATTCAACACTTTTTGCTAATTTTTTTAAAGCAACGTCTTCTTTATCTGAGCTCAACGTCACCTCAATAACGGGTGTAATTTTTGACTCAAGCACAATAGCCACGGGATCTTCGGCATCTTCTGGAAGTTCCGCAAACCGGTCGATGACTTGTTGGATGTCTTCCTTGGCTTCGTCAGAATTGGTTTGATCGGGGTCGAGCTGAATAATAATTTCGCCGCGGCTTTCAATGGCCACAGAGAACATTTTTTTAATCCCCTTAATTTCCTGTAAACTCTCCTCGAGCGGCGAGTTGATCAGCTTTTCCACCTCGTTGGGAGAGGCACCAGGGTAAAGGGTCGCTATGACAATCACATCAAAATTGACATTGGGAAATGACTCTCGACGGATATTGAAAACCGTGATGAGCCCACCCACTAATATGAGGATTGTGAGCAGTTCAGGAAAAACTTTTTGCTTTGCAAAATAGGCGATCAGCTTATTCATTCAAACTCACTTTTGGTAAATGCTCGCGAACAAGCTCTGCCATATGCCCCGACTGTCTTTGAATATCCCAAGCCAGCCGACGAGCTTCAACCTCAGATTGTTTGTACTGAATTAATGTTTGCGCCTCATCGTCTTCTGTTTGTACCCACTGGAAGGCTTTTATACGCCCGACTTCGAAACGACGATTGTCCAGCTGAACTCGCTGCTTGTTTTTACCATTGATTTGCTTATATCGATCTCTCTCGTTCAGTTTGATTTTAAATTGGGCACAGGACTGCGTCCACTGGTTTTCGAGATCTGCGAGTAAGATGGATTTTTTTAACTTCGCCTGTTCAAACTCCGCCACGGCCATAAGGTATTGTGCCTTTAGCGCTCTATTTTGCAGAGGAACCACAAGCTGAAGGCCCGCTGACCACGCTGGGTTTTCCAGGTCTCCCACCTCGCGAAATGTTTTGTGACTTTGTGCTTGATACCCACTGCCAGTGGTAAAATCGTCAGCCTCGATGCTGTTGGCGGAATACGAGGCCTTGAGCTTGAGTTCCGGAAGCATTCTTTCTTTTTGCGCTGCAAATTTTTCCCGAGCCGACTGCACCTGATGCTCCGACGCTTGCAAGCGCGATGAGTTCTTTTCCAAATCCTGAAACTGGATCCGCTCGCAAAGTTCTAAGGACTTCGTTTCTGGTGCATCTAAAACCAGCGGGATGTCTTCGGCGGGAACTTGCAAAAATATTCGCGGAAGTTTTAAATTTAAAACCAACTGCTCCCATATATTCTGTAATTCTCTTTGGGTGCTGAGATATTGCAACTCCGTCTGCAGGGCCGCACCTTCTACCTGTAAAACATCGGCAACCTCAATGTAGCCACGCTTTGATTGTGATTGCATAATTTTAACCAGCTTCTCTTTGCGTTTTTTAGCCTCCAACCAGTTCAACGAGACTTCTTTTTTAAGCCAAGCTTGGTAGTACAGGCCGATGAGATCCAAGGTCGACGTTTCGAGTTGCGCTTGAATTCCCGCAAGCATCGATTGCCTTGCTTGATCCGCAGAGCGGCGACTCTTACGGTAACTTGAGCCAAAAAAGTTCGCCAGTAAATCTTGTTGCAAACCTAAAGTGGCGCGGGTTTCGTAGGCATCGAAACTTGTACCCGTTAAAAAGCCTACTTTTTTGGGCGAATAGACACCATCTAGGCTGATGGCTGTTCCTGTGGAAAAGTTTTTTTCAAGCCCCACGCTCGTCTCCCAACCCACGGTGGAATTTGGCTGAAACAGAGGTAAAAGCGGCTCGTTTTGATTGTCGTAATAATTGTAACCAGCCTTCAATCGAAAATCTTCAGAGGCCGTCGTTTGATAATAGAGAGATTCTGCCTTGAGAGCTTCGTAACCAGGCACTTGAAAGCTATCGGCCGAAGACAGAGCTTTCACAACGACAAACTCAAGAGTTATTTGTTTGCCGGGTATCGCGGCTAAAAACTTTTGCGCCTCTTCGGGCCAT
>JAYUKO010000330.1:0-7986 GCA_043764415.1 Bdellovibrionales bacterium
CAATGATTTGGGCGACGTGGGGCTCCAAGGTCTTCACGCGTACAAAAACAAAATGGCTGTAGTCGGTGTCGTAAGATATCATCGGTCGAATAAAATTGACGATATCTGCCGAGTTCAGCTTGCTATTATCAATCGGAGCAGGCTTTTTGGCCTGTGGAGAGCTGCCAGCAAGTTTGACTTTCCAAAATTGCAAACTCCAGGGTGAGGCGCTATCCGTCGGAATTAAATTTAAGTGATTGAATTCTTCGTGGAATTTTAGTTTTTGCGCCACAGTTAAAATGAACGAGTCCGAACTTAGATAGCGCATGTAGGTTTCGACTCGGTCCGCTTTATTTAGTCGGCCGACCTGATGGTTCAAAAGATATTCGGCAGCGGTAGGCTCTTCCAAGTTCTGGACAAACAATGATGACGATGCTGTGTACGTCGTTGTCTGTAAGAAATGACCGAGCAGCGTACCAGTTGTGGCCAGCAAGAAGGTTAGTAAAATAAATCCTTTTTTTGCTTTCAAGACTTCGATCGAAGCTACAAAAAGCGCACGTTTTTCAGAAAATTCCTGAATACGACTTGGATTTGCGGGTTTTCTTTTTTGTTCTTGTGTGTTTTCCATAACTTAATCCTATCGCCTCGTTCTCAGATTTTCATTAAGTGTTTATACAAACAATCCTATAGGCCTGTAAGTTAAGGCCTTACTCCCAACAACAGAACTTGCGTACAAAACGCGAAGGATGTTATAAAATTATTTATATACAAACACTAAATAGGCATCGGTATTAAATTGAGAATCCTTAATAAACCTGAGTATTTTTATCGACCTGCGAATTTTGCCAGAAAGATATTGTCACTCTTAAGACCAAAGCCTAGCAAGAGTTTAACTGTTGAGATTCTTGGGCAAAAATTTGTGGTTGATCCCAAAGAAACCATTGGACGCGCGTTGGTCGATTTTGGTCTCTACGATTTAGCGCTCACCGAAACCATTTGGCGCCTAACAAAAACGGGAGATCGCGTTGTCGATGTGGGCGCCAACATCGGGTACTTTAGTCTAGTGATGGGATATCGAGTGGGCTCCTATGGAATGGTCCATTGTTTTGAGCCTCACCCAGCTTTGCAAAAAAAGTGGCAACAGCACCTTCGCAAGCGCGAGCAGTGTGTGCTGCATCCTGTGGCTCTGTCGTCGCAGGAGGGCCAAATGGATCTCCACATCCCTGTGGACTTTAATAAAAACGAAGGCACTGCCAGTTTAGAAAAAACCGAAAATTCAAAAGTGGTGCGGGTTCCGGTGCGGACGCTGGATCGGGTAGTGCTCGATAAAAAAATTCAATTGATAAAAATTGATGTTGAGGGACACGAGCTTGAAGTTTTTAAAGGCGCCGAAAAAGTACTCGCTGTGACAGAGTATGTTGTGTTTGAAGACTTTCACCATTCCAAGTCACCGGTGATTGAATTTTTAGGGACTAAAGGATTTAAAATTTTTCGTCTCTACAAAGGGTTTCGTGGTTTGCAAATATTAGCTGTGAGCGACGGCGAAAAACTCCCGCTCTGGGAACCACCCAACTACATTGCGTGCCGAGATGAGGCAGAGATGCGCCGACTGCTGAGCGATTCAGGCTGGAAGTGTCTCCAATTTCTTTAATTAAAAAAAATACTGGTCGTGTTTAATTTTGAGACATGTTCTTTTTTTGTGCTGGACGTCCTTTTTTTTAGTGAACAATCGACTTTTTTGATTTGAAATAAACTATATAACAATACGGCTAGGCATCGAGGTTGCAATCACTCCTTTCGTAACGATCACTCAAAAGGAGGAACGTGTGGAAGCAGTAATAGGTCTAGGTCAAATGTCGATTGGTGAGGAAAAGAATAAACGCTCGCTCGAAAAACTTCGCCCGCATAAAAAAAGAGTGTTGATCGTGGATGACGATAAAGATTTCGCGAATCTGTTGAAATACAAACTCGAAAAGCTCGAGCCGAATGTGACATGTGTTACGATTTCTGATCCCTATGAAGCCGTGATTTCTTTAACAGATGAGAACTACGAAAAGATCTATATCGATCAGAATATGCCGGGTCTAAACGGCGATGCCGTTATTCGCGAAGCAGATCGTTTTATCGACTACGATTCAACAGCTCAAATGATGAAGTCGCCGTCACACAAAACTCCGGTCGTATTTATGTCGGGACGTGATTTGGATCAGAATCGACCCAACTTTAGTTTTTTTGAAATTCGCGAAAAAATTAACAAAAGAGAGTTCGCGCTGATGAACTGATGCTTACTTGCGAAGATTGTCCAGCACCGTGTCGGTCACTCGGTTGATGGAGAGGGCCAAGCCTTCGGCGATTTTATCCTTGAGAGTTTTCTTCACACTGAAGGAAACTTCTTTTATGTCGCGATGAACGCTTTGCTTAAAGAGGTAGTCGTCGGAGGTGCCGAGGGCGTCGACTAAGTTTAATTGCAGCGCCGTTTGTCCAAACCAATGTTCACCCGTGGCGATGCGCTCGATATCCACCTGAGGGCGGAACGTTTTGATGTGTTTTTTGAAGAGTTCGTGGGTTTCTTCGATGTCTTCCTTAAACTTTTCAAGACCTTCGGCGGTCACTTCGCCCATCAAAGTGAGGGTGCGTTTAAATTTTCCGGAGGTGATTTGATAATAATCAACATCGTTCTTTTTTAAAATTTTGTTAAAGTTAGGAACACTGGCAACTACCCCCACAGAGCCGATAATTGCGAAGGGGGCGGCGATGATTTTATCAGCGAGACAAGCCATCATATATCCGCCACTGGCTGCCACTTTATCTACGCAAATTGTCAGCGGCACGCCGGCATCTTTGATTCGTTGGAGTTGACTGGCGGCAAGTCCATACCCATGCACCATGCCGCCGGGGCTCTCGAGATCCACGATGACTTCATCTTTGCTGGTGGCAACGGTGAGAATCGCCGTGACCACCTCGCGCAATTGCTCAACGGCTGAAGCACGGATGTCGCCGTTGAAGTGAATATAAAAACTCCGCGGCCGCAAGGTCGGATTTTTGCTGCTAGATTTATCGCCCTTGGTCTGGGCGTTGAGTTCTTTTTTAAAGGCTTTTTTATCGAGAAATTCCTCAAGGAGCGCGTTTTTGTATTTTTTAAAGCGTTTGTTTAAATCCTTAACGGAGATTTTATCTTCGACTTTTCCTTTGATGGCCGTCGAAAGAAGCAGCAGCAGTCCCAAAATGATAATGGCTGCTTTAATAAAAAAACCGAAAACGTCGAGGCCCCAAGGCAAGAGATGATTGATCCATTCCATACTCGATTATATAAGCTTGATCTCGCTTTTTGTCGAGCTCTAACAAAAGACTTTAGGCGGATTGATGATTTTTTCTTATACTCTCCTTAGAAAGTGCCGATGGTAATTTGTTATGTTTATTCATCTATTGATCTGTCAACTCTTAGGAATTTCGTTTGCGTCCACGGTGCAAAGCTACCAGGAGCGCGAACGAGCGTTTATGGAGTGGCAGCAAAAGCAAGAACAGCAACAAAAGTTACGACGAAGCGACGAAGACAAACAAAAAGAATTGCGACGGGCGCGGGAGCTAGACGCTGTTCGTCGGCGCGAGAACTTTCGTCGCGTGTTTAAAACCATGGAAGCTCAGGAGTCCGAACATCTCGCTAAGATGGAACGCTTAGAAAAACAGAGAAATTCCACGCGCGATGATTTCGCAAGTGATCATCATCAAGTCCTTAATTATTACGAAAAGCATATTTTGCCATTGAAGAAAAAAGAGTACGATCTTGCCGAACCAATACGAGTAGAGACCCGTCCATGAGCGAAGAAGTCAAAACGCTTTTTATTTTGTTATTTGTTTATCAGTTGAAACATTTTTTTGCCGATTACATTTTTCAATACAATTACATGCTTAAGAAAATTCGTCCGGGATGGGACTTTGTGGCGCCACTCAGTCTTCACTGCGCCGTACATGGCGGAATGACCTTGCTCGTTTGCCTTTTTTTTAGGCCCAGTATGTGGTGGTTGGGATTATTGGATTTCGCAATCCATTTTCTCACCGATCGTTTGCGTTCAGGCCCTCTCTACTTGGGGCGCTACACCGATATCAATGACTCTATTTTTTGGTGGATCCTAGGTTTTGATCAGATGGTTCACCACCTGACGCACTTGCTCATTATTGCAATTTTGCTCTATAGTTAGGCAGATCCCCCTCGCTTTTGTAAAAGTTTCTTGATTCACCTCTGAGATCCAGTGATCCTACCGCTGCCAAATCAACCGGGGGGGATAGATGGGTCGATGGATCTTATTGGGGTTGTTGTTTTCGTTAGAAGCCAACGCTGCAAAACTAAATTTAGGAATCTCGCAAGATGCGATTAACGTTCAACGTTCAGGCGAAGCTGTTAGAGGCTTTTCGAAAATCGAAGTCAGGGGCTACGAACTTTCGCGCAAAGTGGGCGAGCCGGAGCTGCCAGTAAAGAGCGTGCTTGTTTACGGTGCACCGAAAGACATTCAAGTGTCGGTGAATTACAAAAAATCTTTTCTGATAGAAAAGCTCAAGCCAATGCCGGTACAAGAACAGCCGTGTCGCTGTGCCAGTGATAAAAAGCGATCCTTCGCCTACAATGCAAAATCTTACCAAAATAAACAAAAATACAGCGTCGAAACTTTAGGGTGGTGGCGTGGTCAGCCCGTGTCGCGCATCGACATTCCACTCGCTAAATATGACGCTAGTAAAAACGCGGTGCAAGTGGTTGAAGACGTAGACGTTGAGCACAATGCTGTCGCGTTTTCAGTGAATAGCGAACAGTACAAAGACTACCTCATTGTTGTTCCGGCAAGAATGTCCAGCGGCGTGGTTGAATTTGCTCAGTGGAAAACGTCGCAAGGCTACAATGTGATCATTGAAAAGCTAGAAACTCCACAAATTACTCTCGATGGAATCGCAAAATTGATTTCCGAAAATTACACCAAAAATGGAATTGATTTTGTTTTGATGGTGGGGGACGAAACGGTGTTGCCAATGTACCAAGTGCCGACGTCGGCTGGCCAAGCAACAACGGACATCAAGTATTTCACTTTGGATGGCAGCGGGGATTACGTTCCCGATCTTTTCTACGGAAGAATCGTGGCCACCACGGCCGACGAAGCCGCGCAGCACCTGGCAAAATCCATGGAATTTGAAAAAACCGGAACAAAAAATCTGCAAGGGATTTCCCATTTGATAGGGATCGCGTCTGACGAGGGTAGTAGTCCCTCCGACGACGAATACGTGAAGTCCATCGAAGACAAATTTGTTCAAACATTTGGCTACACAGACACGCACTATTATCAAGGTGAACAAAAATCAAATCCCACAGAACTGAATAAAAGTTTAAACACCGGTGCGGCGTGGTTGTTTTACATGGGGCACGGTTCGGGTTATTCATGGCCGAGCCTGCGCCAAGAGTATTCCATTGAGCACGTGGCCGAGATCAAAAATGCCACGCAAATTAAGCCCATCATTATCGATGTGGCCTGCGCCAACGGACGCCTCTTGCCTGGTTATTTGGGCTCAGCGTTCTCAGACGTGACGAACAAAGACGCCTTTGGTGCAGCCGCCTACTACGGTGGAACAGTGAATATTTCGTGGCATCCGCCAGCCATCATGGCCCGTGGAATCGCGTTCGAACACGCCGCCAAAAACTTTAAACACCTGGGAGAAGCCCTCTTTGCCGGACAAATGTACCTCGCTGCAAACTGGGACAGCCAAAGCGATATCATCGACAATTTCGAATGGTACCAACTCCAAGGCGACCCCTCCCTCCACATCCGCGAATAAGAAAAGGTACGCCGTTCCGCTTGCGGTACGCCGTACCTTTTGGTTGAGATCTGCGTCAAAAAGGGAAGCGAAAGCTTCCCTTTTTTTTGTTGGTGGGGGTGTTAGTTGCAGTCTTCGGGTTTCGCTTCGGAGAGGGGCATGGAGGCTGCGTGTTGGAACACGGTGCCTCGGATGGTGGACGAGAGATGTTCCACGTAGGTTCTTAGGCAAGCCGTTCCTTCTCGATGGAAGGTCTCTTTGCGAACCACTCGAATCTGAGCCACTTCCGTGGGTTTTGTGAGATCGTGAAAAATCGCAAACCGATCATCAGTGGTGGCGCCCCAGTGCGGTTGTTCTTTGCTTTTGCAAAAACCGGCATTGATGCAGGGGCCGGGGGCGCCTGGCGAGGTGTGATCCAAGTAAGTAAAATCCTCAATTTGCGGAACGGTGATTTTAAATGAGTTGGCCCCGTAGTCGCCAACCAGGCATAGCACTGTCTGACGATTGAGCTCGACCTCCACCGCGTAGGACTGATCGGCAATGATGACTTCCTTGAAGGGTGATGGCAAAAGTTCTGCTTCGGCGTGCGTTGATAAAATTAAACTCACTAAAATAAATGCTTTCATTGATTCTCCCTTGTTATACCGCCCCATGCGGTGAAACAAAGCTAGTCCGACCCAATTCATAAATATAATGAATTAAAACGAGCTCTATGATAGACAAAATGAATGATCAGTGCAGACGATTTAAAATACTTTATTGAAGTCGCAAGAGTGGGGCACGTTACGCGAGCCGCAGAACGCTTGGGAATCACTCAGCCAGCTCTCTCCCACGCCATCAAAAAAATCGAAGCGGATGTACAAGTTCCTTTGTTTCTACGCTCGAAACGCGGCGTGCAGTTGACCGCCGCCGGAGAGATTTTATTGCACTCAGCGCAAAACCTCTTGGAGCAGTGGAAAACGGTTCGTGAAGCCGTGCTTTTGAATAAAAACTCTCCCCAAGGACTGATTCGCCTGGGCTGTCATGCGGCGGTGGCCCAATATATGTTGCCCGAACTTTTAACAACCATGCTAGAGCAGTATCCGCTTTTACATTTTCAGCTCGTGCATGGCTTGTCTCGACAGATGACGGATCTGGTTAACGCGGGTCAGTTAGATGTGGGAATCGTCGTGAATCCCGCTAAAAATCCCGACCTGATTATGACTCTCCTTTGCGACGATGAAGTGACGATGTGGCAAAGTGAATCTTGTCGAAATCCTGACGTTCTGTTTGTTGAGCCCAGTCTGATGCAAACCCAGTTTATTCTCGATAAACTGAAAAAAGAAAAAATAAAAAACTATCGTTTGATTGAATCCGCAAGTCTGGATGTGATTGCAAAACTTGTGATCGGCGGTGCAGGGCGGGGGCTCCTTCCGCGGCGGGTGTTGCTCTCCGCGCGGGGCGACAAGTGCCACGTGGTCAAGGGGGTTCCAAAGTTCGTGGACAAGGTGTATCTTATTTACAAAAAAGAATTTCGTCAGCTGATGCGCGGGAAAGTCTTTATCGAAAGCCTCAAAAAATTGCGGTTTTAGTTTACGCTTTTTGCTGCTTGCCTGCAAACAGGTGTAATCTTATATTGTGGAGGTTAAGCAAACCGAACGATAAGGAATTTTCATGCTCCTAAAGCTCCTATTTGTTTTCATTGGCGGACTGTTTGTATTTCCAGAGGAAAAAGTTTCCCTGCAAGATTATTTGGCAACAGTAAAAGAAAAAAATCCATCTTTCAAGGCGGCGACTCTAAAAAAATCGGGCTTTGCCGACTCTCAGCGCGAAGGCGATTTGTACTTTAAGCCACTCCTGCATGGACGAGCGACCGTGGATTCAAACGCCGGTTTCCCTAACCAGCCGGGATTTTTTTACGACGAGATTCGTACTAATTCGTACAATCTGGGGTTGTCGCAGGAGTTTGCGTTTGGGATGCAAATGAAGCTCAATTACAATGTCTATAAGACCAAATTTTTCAACGCTGGTTTTGGTGCCACGCCGCTGCCCTTTGAAAATTGGAACGCCATTCCCAGTGTGGACGTGGAAATTCCTCTTTGGCAGAATCTTTTTGCTCGCTCTTCACGGGCGCAACGTGATGTGACCGTGGCGCAGAATCGCGCGGAGTTTGAGGCCGCAAATCTTGAGCAAACCGAAGTGCTGATCAACGCCGAGCTGGCCTACTGGAGA
>JAYUKO010000331.1:0-7973 GCA_043764415.1 Bdellovibrionales bacterium
CACCAGCGAGGGCGTACGAACGTCGAAAGAGTTTATTAAATCAAGATGTGTTCTCTGGGCCGCCGGAGTTCAGGCCTCGCCGATCTTGTTTGATGAAGACGTCGCTCGCGATGGTGCGGGGCGAATTATCGTTAACCGCGATCTTTCCATTCCTGGGTTTCCCGAAGTGTTCGTCACAGGTGATCTCGCTGCCATCCAATGGAGAGATGATCTGTGGGTGCCTGGGCTTGCTCCGGCTGCCATTCAAGCCGGGCGCTACGCCGCAAAAAAAATTCTTGCGTCCATCAAAGGTAAAACAGTTGAAGACTTTAAATATTTTGATAAAGGCTTAATGGCAACCATTGGAAAAAATCGCGCCATCGTGGAAGCCGGTCGCTTTAAAATGACGGGATTTTTAGCCTGGTTGGCCTGGTTTATTATTCATGTGCTTTATCTTGTTGGTTTTAAAAACCGAGTGGCGGTGATGGTTCAGTGGACCTGGAGTTATTTGTTTTCCAAACGGGGCGCACGCTTAATCACCGAAAACGAATGGCGTTTAAAGTAGGATAGCTGATGTACAAACTTCGCGATTACCAACAGCAGGCAGTTCAAAATACGATTCAGTATTTTCGTGCAAGACGCGATCCTGCGATGATTGTTCTTCCCACAGGAGCGGGCAAGAGTTTGGTCATCGCCGAGCTTGCACGTATTGCCAACGGTCGCGTTTTGGTTTTAGCCCACGTCAAAGAACTGGTAGAGCAAAATCACGAAAAGTACCAAAGTTATAAGCTCGAAGCAGGAATCTTTTCGGCAAGCTTAGGTAAAAAGGATTGGGCGCAAAAAGTGATTTTTGGCAGCGTGCAGTCCGTGGCGCGTGCGCCGGATGAGTTTTTTAACGATTTTTCTCTGCTTGTCATCGATGAGTGCCATCGCGTGGCCGAAGAAGGCTCAACACAATATCAAGATGTGATTAAAAAACTCAATGAACGAAATCCAAAGTTGTGCATCTTGGGACTCACAGCCACCCCCTATCGCTTGGGTTTGGGCTGGATTTACGAAACCTCCGCTGAAGGCGAAATTAAAACCGATAAAAAACGTTTTTTCAAACAGTGTGTGTACGAGCTGCCGCTTTCGTACATGATTAAAAATAAATTTTTAACCACGCCGGTTAAAGTTGATATTCCGGTGACCTGTTATGATTTTTCCGAACTCTCCGACAAGGATCGGGTTTTTACTGCGGCCGAAGTGGAAGAGGTGTTAAAAAGTCAAAAGCGCCTCACGCCGTTTATTATTAATAACATCATCGATATAACTGAGCGCTTCGATCGCAAAGGGGTGATGATTTTTAGTGGCTCTGTTCGTCACGCCCAAGAGATCATGACGTACCTTCCGGCCGACGATGCCCGGCTGGTGATTGGCGACACCGAAATGGAAGAGCGAAATACCATCGTGGAGGATTTTAAAAACAAAAAGTTTAAATACCTCGTCAATGTTTCGGTATTAACCACGGGCTTTGATGCCCCCCATGTGGATGTGATCGCGATCCTGCGACCCACAGAATCTAACAGTTTGTATCAACAGATTGTGGGCCGGGGTCTTCGCCTCTCCGATGAAAAAAAAGACTGTTACATTTTGGACTACACCGGAATGGGGCACGATATTTATGCTCCCGAGATCAGCGATAAACGACCCGCTAAGGACACTGTTGCCGTGCGCATTCCGTGCCCCAGTTGCGGTTACGAAAACGATTTCTGGGGACGCCTCGACGAGTTTGGTGAGATTACCGAACACTTCGGCAGACAGTGCCGCGGCGGAAAGCGCGATCCAAAAACCTACGAGGTCACTCCCTGCGGCTTTCGCTTTCGTTTTAAACTTTGTCATAGCTGCGGTTGCGAAAACGACATCACCGCTCGCGCCTGCGAAAAGTGTAAAGCGGTGCTCATTGATGCCGACGCCAAACTCAAGCAGGCCAAGCTTTCAAAAAACGCCCACATCCTCACGCCCGATCGAATCACCTTTGAAGAGCGCAAAGATAAAAATTCCAATTCTTACCTCGAAATCCGCTATTACGATTACGATGCCCAGTATGTGAGCGAGGCGCACTTTTTTAGCAATCCATCCTCCATCAAAAAATTTAACATTAACTTTTTACGCTCGCATCTTAAGCGTCCCGAACTGGCCATCGAAATCCAAAAGCCTCAGGACGTGCTCAAGTACCAAAGTCTTTTTCGCCTGCCATCCTTTGTGATCGCCCGCAAACAAGACAAATTTTGGAAAATCACCGAAAAAGTCTTCGCCGAAGAGCTCCAGCGATAACAGCACCTTAGGACACAGAAATTTCATTTTGAGATTTCTGTGTAACCTTTTGTGAGTTGGGTTGTTCCTATCTTAGAAACAGGAGGCCCCATGAATAAATGGATAGTGCTTTTCACCACAATAAGTCTTATCAGTTGCAACGCAAAAAAAGACGAGAACGATGCAATTTCTGCAGACACAGCCGTCACCGAAAGTGTGGCTTCGGCTTTAAGCTCTCTGGCGGATGAGCAAAGTGGAGCCTCCATGGCAAAAGCCGAGAGAACACTCATGACTCTTTTACTTCCGCGGGCCTATGCCGAAGTTTGCCAGAGACCTTTTTATGAAAGCTGTCAGTCGGGCTTAAAAGCAGATACCTACAACTCATGTCCGCTCTATCTGGGCACCATCAGCGGCGAAGCCAGTCTCGCCTATTCCAATAGCTCCTGTTCCCTGTCTTCCAGTGGACAGTCGGTGTCGCGAAACTACGACTTCACCGTCACAGGTCCGCGCGGCGGAACGTACTCTGTGTCCAGCGATACGTATGTCGATTATAAAGGTGATTCCTACGGCGGCGGTGAAACTCTCACCAAAACCAACAGTGGTTGGTCCGTGGACATCCTTGGACGACATAAAACTTTTATCACTCGTCGCGGTCGCGAAGGTTACAATGTTTCGATTCGCACGCTCCAGGCCTATAATATTACCGGAAGCCTTGCTCGCAGTTCACGCACTGTCGATGGAGGGCAGATCGAAGTGAACCACAACCTCGCCGGCTTTACGGCAACCGTCACTCCTTCGCAGATCCAATGGGACAACAGTTGTTGCCATCCTGTGGCGGGAACACTCTCGGTGACATATACAGGAGCAAGAACGGGCAGTGCCTCCATCGAGTTTCTAGGTTGTGGATCTGCGCAAATTGTTCGCGCTGGACAAACTGAAAATCTTGGGTTGAGCTATTGTGAATAATGTTAGACATCACGGATCACGAACTTATTCTGCTCATCGCCAAGGGAGATTCAAAGGCTTTCTCGAATCTGCTCCAGCGCCACAAAAAAAGAGTTTATGGAATTTGTTACTACTTATTAAACGATTCAGCCCTGGCGGAAGATATGGCGCAAGATACTTGGATGAAAGTGGTGCAGTACGCTCCCCGCTATTCGCCGATCGCCAGCGTGCTGGCATGGATCAGCCAGATTGCTCGCAATCTATGCCTTAACGAACTAAAGCGACGCAAAAGGTGGTTTGAGTTGGCACCCGAGGAAGAAGCTCAGGTTATAGACGAAAAAGAAAGTGTTGAAGAGGTTATGGAAACTGTGCAAAAGAAAGCGAAAGTAGATCAAGCCATGGCACTGCTGCCGGCCAATCAAAAATTAGCCTTGATGATCTATTTGACCGAAGACAAAAGTCACTCCGAAATCGCACAAGAGATGGGATCCAGTGTTGGCGCTGTAAAGGTTTTGCTTTTTCGTGCTCGGGAAACTCTTAAAAAATGCCTGGAGGAGTCGTGAGTCGTTTGAATGATCTTTTCGACAAATCACCTCCCGAAGTCCTTAGCCGAAACATCGAAGCTGCTGTTGCTCCACTGCTTGCTCAGTATAAATCCCAAAACAGGAAACAGTTTTTTATGTTTATGGGAGCTGTAACATCGTCTTTTGCCTTGTCGGCAGTTTTTATCCTACGATTTTTTAAAGACGAGCAAAATCCAGAAACAGCACCAGATTACGCCCTCAATTTTTTGGAGATGACCGACGAAGACATTAGCGTCGTCACAGAAATGGATGCCTTTGCCGACTTATCAGAGGACGATTTTGAGCTTCTCCTAAAAAGTGCAGTTGAGGAGGAATCATGAAACGTCGCCAATTTATCAGCACGGCCATTTTTACTCCATTGTTATCTCAACTGGTGACTCCCGCGCTGGCTCGAGCCCAAGAGCCTGCGCAATCACGCCGTCAGCGCTGGGATTCATTATCAAACGAGCAAAAAGCCCAACTCCTAGCCAAGTGGGAAAAATTTAAAAACTTAACCCCCGAGCAAAAACAAAGATTGCAAGAAATTCACAAACGTTTCAAAGCGCTCCCACCAGAGCAACGCCAAAAAATCCAAAAAAATGTTCAACGTTGGAAAAACATTTCCGCCGACAACAAACAACAACTGCGCGAGCGCTTCGAAAAATTTAAAAATCTAACACCCGAGCAAAAAGCCCGTTTCAAAGATAAAGCCACACGCTTGCGTAATATGCCACAGCAAGACCGCCAACACTGGCGCCAACAACAAACGCAAAAACCACCGCGGCGTTCAAGATAATATCCTCGCTCTGATATATTTTCTAACTCCTACTTTCAAATATTCATCAAAAAAAGACGCCCCCATCCTGGGCTCAACTCGCGAAAGCCAACATCCTGTTGGTGAGAAGTCTTTTTTTATGAATATTTGAAAGTGGGAGTTAGAAAATATATCAGAGCGTCTCATTTTGAGACGTTAATTAATTATTAAATTTCTGTGTAACCTTTGTCTGCGTGCGTTGTTTCCTTTGTAGAAAGTAAAACAAAACACAGGGGGATATTTATGAAGAAGGTTTCAAAATTAATGGTATTTGTGAGTGCACTTTTAACTTATTCGGCAGCTTCTGCTGAGCTTTACAAAGGTTACTATCAGTTAAAAGATAGCGCTGGAAATATTTTGTATCAAAGCGCACTTAAGCTAACTACAAAAGAAGTTTCTAAAAATAAATTTGAGTATGCCTATGAGGAGCTTACACAAAAAGGTCTTGTAAAAACAATTTGTGATGTAGAAATCAAAGGTCGCAATAATGGTGGTAAAGCCATCACTGAAAAATGCCCAGGTTCTGGAGGTTATACGGTTGTGAGTGAGTGCGATGATCGTTTGTGTAGTGGTATATCCGTTTGGACAGCATTTGCTCCAGGCGAACTACCAGCATCAGCCATCGATACAAAGAACGAAAAAATTGTTTTGATGAATACAGTTGAACCTGTAGATTATCTTGGACTCAAAGGGATTAAAACTTACAGTCATGTTTTAAGAATTGTAAAGTCCGACAGCGAAAAATAATTAAATTCAAATAATAGAACAAAAAGACGAGTCTCTTTGCGGAGACTCGTCTTTTTATTTTAGTCTGCAGAATCAACTAAATCCACATCTTCTGTATCGGTCACTTTTGCAAATCCTGGACGGCGTTGCTTATCAATTCGTTTGTCGTGAATCTTCTGCAACATCGTCATCAACTTTTCCAAAGAACCTTCAATGGCCTCTTTGACCGTGCCAGAATTGTGATGAGAGGCGATGTGTGCTGAGCCCTTAGGATGCGCATCGATAACACAGCGTTTATCATCCGTTCCACCTTTACCAGCATTTTCATCGCTTAAGTGAACTTCAACGCGCGTGATCCACTCGCTAAAATCACCAATGGCATCAGCCACCATATCCTCGACGGTTTGCGCCACATCCTCGCGACCTTGAATATGATTATCTGTATGAATGGTTATTAACAAAAAGACCTCCTGGTTAAAGTTTGCTGTCTGAATGTAATCATTTTAATAGCGGGTTAAAATTGGGTCAAAGCTCATATGCTGAATTGCCGTTAAGAAGTCTTGATTTGACAACCAAATTTGGTACTTTCGTCGCAATACAGAGGAGAAACAATGAGTTCACTTTCAGATAAATTACTACAAGCCCAGAAGCATGCCATGTCCATCCGTCCTAAAGTAGGGGGCTTCCCCGTTCTCGCCGAAGTTCTTCGTCAAGCGGGTGTTCATATTAACAGTTGGGCATTGCCCTCATGTCAGTCGGTATTTTTGATGGAAGAGGGTGCCGTGGTTCAACAGGGAACTCCTTTAGTCACAGGTACGCACGATATTGCAGAGTTCGATGAAGAAGCATTGATCGAAGCCATCAGAGCGGATCAAAAAGGCAAGAGCACCTTCCCGGAATTTCTCCAAGCCGCTTGGAATGCGGGTGTCATTGGTTATGACGCTGACTTCATGGGGCGAAAAGTGACTTACTTCGGCTCCAACGGCGAAAGCTACGAAGAAGAATACCCAGCTGTCGATGTGAAACCCTAGAACGGGTTATAACTTTTTTGTGGAACCATGAGGGAATTTGCACCCTCTCGCGTTCAGCACATACCCGCGCTGACAAACTAACTCGAAGGTAGATGAATACGTTCCGGATTCAATATTGCAATCGCAATGGTTGAGAAGGGAAGGTTATGGCAAAAGACAAAAGTGTAGAAGACATTATATCTGAAGAAGAATACACCGTGCGAATGAGCTCGGCATCGACCTCACCGGAGGATGACAGCCCTGGAGATTCAGAGACGGACGCTGCGACCGAGACTCTCATGGGGATGAATTACGAGCGAGATGATATGGCCGACTCCGAAGACGATGACGAGCCGTCGAAAGAAAAAGTCCAACGCCCGCGAGATATCCCAGAAACAGCGGCAATTGTTTCATCAAATCGACCTTCGCCTTGGATGGATCGCGATGCCACTTCGGACACTCACTAAAAAGTACTGAACTTAGATGATCAGAGCATTCTCTCTAAATTCGTTTTTAAAGAGAGCCTCGGCTCGCGCGAAGGTTTGCTCATAGGCGGAATGGCCCGTTGTCAAATTGCGCGGATTGACACGTGGAGCTTTTGGCAAATAAATCACACGATGGTGAGGCCCCCAAACGGCTGAATTTTTTGAAATAGTTTTCTTAAAAATTGATTCGTCTATATCAAGGTAGATATTGAGCACTCTTTCATTGCGATCAGAGGGAGGAATGCCAGATTTTTGCAGCACCCCTCCGTCATAGTACCACCGGCGATCCACCTTAACGGGAGGAAACATCAAGGGAACCGCGCAGGACGCTAGCACGGACTGAGGAAGATTTCCTTGATGCAAAAATTTGAGTTTAAAAAAAGGCAACTCAGTAACACCGACTTCTAACGGAACATGCGTTTGCGCAAAGTCAGGAACAAAGATCGACTGTATTAGGGAAAGAAATTTTTTTCCTGCAAGAAGTCCCAAGCCAATTTTTGGATCCCAATAATCCTGAACTGTCTTTGAAAATAAAATCTCTTTAAAATCCGTAGGCGAGATTCCTGAGGCGATGGCGGCGCCGACCAAAGCGCCAGCGCTCGTTCCAGTTATTTTTCGCGGGCGATTTTTTGATTTATAGAGTTGCTCCACAATCGCCGTATGACTGTAGTAGCCAAAAAAATGACTACATAAAGACAACGTATAGGGACCTTCTGCTAACCACGAATTGAGAGACTGCATGCTGTTGAGTTTTGCGAGATTGGCGGAAAAATTCAACGAATCGCTTTAGCAAGTTGCATTAAATGGTTTAAAAAAAGATCGTCACGACGATCCATCTCCTAGCGGAGCCTCGTCGTCACGGACACAAAAAGCCCTAGGGCGACGGTGCAAATTCGTTTTCAATGTTGAAATTATTTGATGACGAAGCTCTATCCTGTATTTCATGAAGTTCGATGAAATATTTACAAACAACAACGTTAAAAGGAGAAATACAAATGTTCAATGCAACTAAACTGTTTTTTATGAGTGCTCTATTAATGGTGGCAAGCAGCGCCTCGGCTTACCTTGATCCAAGCCAATACACCTGTGTTGCTTGGCCCAATGATGCTTTCGCCACGCAAATTTGTGCGAAAAACGAAACCACAGGTCAGTGTAC
>JAYUKO010000332.1:0-2365 GCA_043764415.1 Bdellovibrionales bacterium
CCGGGGAGTGGTGATCTTGAATGGCTTTGTTGCGCAGTGGTTTATCGGGATTATTGATAAGTTTGGACCAGACGTCACTGGTGATGCCTTTTGAAAACAATCCGGGATCAAACGACGGATTGTTGTAAAGAGCTAATACTTCGCCTTGTTTGTTGATCGCGACCAGTGCGCCAGTTTGGTTGTGCTTCAAAAAAGTTTCTTGGGCGGCCAGTTGAAGATCGAGATCCAAAGTTGTCTCGATGTTTTGACCAGCCTTCGGGGGAAGGTCTTCGATACTGCCTAAAAACTTAAGGGACTCTCCAAGGGCTTCACGGCCTTTGGCATCCACTTTCACATAGGAAATGCCAGTCACGCCGCGAACAAAATCGTCATACCGATCTTCCAGGCCACTCTTTCCGATCACGTCGCCTTGTTGGACAATGCGATTGCCTTTTTCGCGCAAGCGCGGAAGTTCGGTGTCGGAGATTTCGCTGATATATCCGATAGCGTGAGCAAAAGCTTCGCGATACGGGTATTCGCGAAAAATCAATTCTTCGATATCGATTCCTGGAAAATCGATTTTTAATAGCTCCAACCGATTGATTTGGGTTCTGTTCAAAAAGTTCTTAATCGTCACGGGTCGATAGGAGCCGTTCATCCGTGAGTCTTTTTTAAACTTATTGATGATTTCTTCTTTGGGAATACCGATGATCTCACCGATCTCTTGGGCGAGAGGGGGAAGATCTTTAATATATTGTGGCGAAAGAGTTAGCGCGAAGTTGGGTAGGTTTTCGGCGATGATGCGATGATTGCGGTCGTAGATGATGCCACGGGGTGGTTGCACGCGAATTTCTTTGAGCAGGTTTTTTTCGGAGAAGGCATAAAGCGCACTTCCCTGTATCATCTGTAAGTAAATGAGCCTCAGAATGAGAAAAGAAAAAAGCGACCCCAATGCGATGTAAAGCAAACTACCTCTATTTTGCAGCTCACGGAGGGCAGGTTCTTCGTAGCTAATGTGAATCTTCATAGCTCAAGTACCAAATTATTGTAAGAGTGAGGAGAAAATGACGTATCAATTTTTCGGCACAACAAAAGGACTCCCGGAATCAGCGGGAACGAGATAAGGAGCGAAAGGAAGTGAAATAGAAAATCGAAATGAAATTCCGACGTGATCATAAAATCCATGGCGCTGTAAAGCACTGGAAAAGTAAACATGGCCCCAGAGCTAAACAGCACGAGGTCAAAAATGCTCAAGGTCGAAAAGTTTGTTTGGACAAAGCGCAAGATAACCAATGTGGCACAAAGGGCGAGCAACGTTTGTAGAGGTAAGGCGACGGTACAGGTCAGGAGTAGTATGTAAAACGTCGCGAGCCAGCCCAAGCGTTTTGGGTTTTCACGATTTAGGATCAAGTAAACTAAAACCGGAGTCCAAAGATTGGGGGAAGGAATGTAGCCAACCCACGAAAACCACACTGTTGTTTCAAAAAGAAAACACGACACAATAAGGAGAACAAACAAGAAAACTCGTTGAGCGCGCATCATTTTTTCACCCGGAGCACAATCACTTCATCGAGTTTTCGCAAATCGACAATGGGGTGAACCAGCGCCGTATGACCCACCCCAAAGGGACTCACTCGCACTGAAACCACATTGCCAATGGGATAACCAATCGGAAACATTTTTTGATCATCACTCGTCACGATCAGATCTCCAGGTGCGATGTCCTGGGGGCGATCGATAAACTTAAGAACAGATTCATTTCGCGAGTGGCCAGAGATGATTCCGCGGCCCCGAGTTCGTTGCACAGTGGAATCGATGCTGATTAAACGATCACTGACCAGCAAGAGTCGGGAAGAGTGGGCTTGCACGTCCACGATATAACCAACCACGCCATCGCCGGTAATCACGCCACTGAGTTTTTCGATACCATCTTCGGAGCCTTTGGAGATCGTGAGAGAGTAGTGATCCGTGAAAAGATCCTTTGCCGTCACTTTTGCGATCACAAAGTCGTATTTGGGGTGCGTGTCGCGCAAATTGAAGATGCTTTTGAGACGTTCGTTTTCCGAGCGAATCTCCTCGAGAACCTGCAGCTGAGCGTGCAGCGTTTGATTTTCGGCCTTGAGAGTCTGCAATTGGTCTTTGATCGAAAGAAGGTCCACATACTGGCGGACGGTTTTGCCAATAGATTCAGCAGCCGTATTGTAATAAGGTTGAATCCTCGCCGTGAAAAAGTTGGGAGCCATGGCGTTGTCGGCCGGTCCAAAAGACTGTTGCAGTGTATAAATTAAGACGCAAACGCTTAAAAAAGCGGCGATAGAGACTAATTTTCGAAAATCGAGTCGAAGAAATTCCATTCCTCATTACAATAACAAAAACTTCTTTGATA
>JAYUKO010000333.1:0-30092 GCA_043764415.1 Bdellovibrionales bacterium
CCCTTCAGCACATTGAGCAGTGATTTTTCTTCGGACTTTACGTGCGGGTGCAAAATCATCAACAGCACTTGATAGGTTTTTTCGCACACGATGTCGGAGATGCGCGGTGCTTTTATTTTTTTCATCAGCGCTTTCATTTTTTTATGGTCTTTTAAAAGCTGCGTGATCACGCCCGTGGTGTCTTTTTTCGTTTTACTTTGACTAATGGTTTTTAAATTCGGCATTGCTGCCTCCCTCTTAGGTTTATGGATTTCCAAAAAAAATATCGATTCCCACTTGGATGCCGGCTAAAAGCTCCCAGTCTTTGTTCTTCGGGCTAATCACCCCCGGGCGAATGGTGAGGTAGTAGTGCCCCTTGTAAAGTCGCCGTCTGTACGCGACGCTCGCCATGTACGAATCCACAAAATAAACCGACTGCCCCGCCGGGTTTTTGGAAAGGGCATAAATTCCATAGCCCAGCCCCTGTCCGTAATCCACGTTGTGAAAGATCGTGAATCCTTGACTGATTTGAAAACTGTTATCAAAGTCGCGATATTGGCTCTCATTGGAAACTCGAAACAAAAATTGTTCGTTGATTCTGTATGTATAAGCTAAATACCCTTTGTGCTCCAACCCCTCGGCGGTCTCGCCGTAGTAATCTTGAATCAGCTCCATTAGGTGCTTATCGTTTCGGGTTTTTAAAATATAATTACGCAGTTTGACGTTGGTCCATGGAACAAGATGGTCCTTCACGCGAAACCCAGCTGTGAGACGCAAATCAGTGTCAAAAATATTTTGATAAAAGTTTATCCCCGCTCGTCCACGTCCGGTTTGGCGCTGTTCTGCCGTCTGGTTTAGGTTTTGATTAAAAGTTTGGCTTCCGTCGCCGGAGCGAAATTCGTCCACCGCCTGATCAAACTGGAATTGCAGTTTGTCCTGGCTTCTTGGTAAATTTAATTTAAACGAAACATTAAAATCGTTATTAAAGCCCTCTTCGTCCGCGACTTTCATTGTATTTGATAAACGAAGATTTGTGGTGTTACGGGTTGCGAGGTAATTGGGGTTTGCAAAGAGCAAATCTATCTCGTTAGATTTATCCACCAAAAATGTCGACATTCCAGCTCGGGCGTCTTCGAGGTTTGAAAACAAGCGCGAAAAAAACGGTTTCGGTTTTTCGGGCTCGGGCATCATTACGGGCTCATCGGCTCCGGCAGTGCCGAGCCTAAGCACGGAAAAAAATACGAAAACAAATAACAAATAAAATCGCCAGCCCCTCAGACTCATTGTTTGTATCCAAACTTAACTCCGAAGAGTAAAAATAAAGAATTGGCTTTTTTAAGCTGAGCTTCGTCGTAAGGCGCGTAATAGTAGATACTGACCATGCCATCTAATTTCTTGGTTATCGGAATAAAAAACTGCAAAGCCGACACGAAACCAAATTCCAAAAAATCATCCATGGAACTTTTAGGCGGACTGAGAGCAGGATTTAATCCCCTTCGGTAGGTCTGTATTTCATTGAGAGCAAAGCCAATATACGGTCCGGCAGATACATAAAGCCACGGAAACGCACGGTAGGAAATCATGATGGGCACCATAAGTCTGCGTCTTTCAAAAAGAACGCTGGTGCCGCCTTTGTCTAAAACATACTGTTGATCGAGCACAGTGAGCGAAGTTTGCGCGGCTACGAAGTCGTTGGCATGGATTTCCACGCCCACCGACGGTCGTTCGAAGGACCAGCTATCGCCTTGTACGCTCTCCGAGAGGGTTTTACTGCCTACCACGCCGAGCATGAGTTTGTTTTGCGGCTTCTCGTGCTCTTGCGCTTGTACGAACTGAAAAAGGAAAAATAAGATATAGAAAAACATTTTGCCGGCTTCCTACAAGGACTTTTGGGGCTGATGATGCTTGTTAAAGTTTTGCGAGGCCAGCATTGTAAAAATAACCACCATTGCAAAAAATAAGGCACCCGGCTCAACCGTCACATTCATCCAAGGTTTCAATTTTAAAATGGTTACCATAAGAGCCAGTAAAAAGACATCTAACATAGACCACTTGCCGATCATTTCTACAAACTTAAATATTTTGCCGCGCAATCCTGGGCGCAGAGAGACATCCTTCGTCAACTCCAAAAACAACAGCAAACCGAGTTTGCCAATGGGAATCACAATGCTCGCAACAAGCACGATGATGGCGATGAACCACGATCCCTGTTTTGAAAGGGAAACCACGCTTTGGTAAATTGTCGAAGTGTTTTTTATACCGTTGATTTCAATGGTCATAAACGGCAAAAACATGGCCGGCATGTACAAAAATAATGCGGTCAAAACAAACGGAGCTAATAATTTGTTCTCCTCTTGCTTGTTTTGCAGGGATTTGTTTTGCAGGGATGATGAACCGCAGTTTTCGCAAAATGTGTGATCATTCATAGCGTAAACTCAAATCTGTGGGTTTAACTATTTTCGGAAACTGCGGCTTCCAGTTTTTCCAATCCTCGTCAGGCTCACGGTCGTTCAATGCAAAGGAATTTCCATTTTGAACGTCGGCGCCAAACTTGGTGGGTGTTGCGAAGTTAACTCCGCCACGCACGAGACTTTCCAGAGACGAAACACGCAGCGAAAGTCCCGACCATCCCAATTTGCTATCCACAGCTGATTTGCGCCAAAAAACCGTATTCGCTTTGACTAGGTGTTTATGCTGAGGTTCCACACGCACCCGAACCACCGCACGCCCATCCTCTTTGAGTTGCACATCCTGAATGGCGCCAGTCTTGATTCCCCGATAAAAAACCGGATCGTTTTTTTGCAGAGATTCAGCATCGTTCGTGATCAGCTGAAATACTTTTGCCTCGACATCTGTTGATCTTTTCGCTGGCATTCTTTCGTGGAGTGCAAACTGGTGCCCCGCATGGGCCGCGTCCGCATTTGGGCTTGAGCTTTCAACAAGAATGCCGCCTTTGAGTAAGGCTTCTAAGGACGAAATTTCAAAATTCATCCCGCTCACATCCAAGCGGGCATTCACTGCTGGGCGCTTCCAAAAACGGCTTTCGGTATTGATAATATCAACGTATTTATTATCGATACCAATTTTTACTAGAATGTCTTGATAGTTAAAAATACCCTCTTTGGTGAGACCTTCGAAATCAATGGAGACTACGGAGCCAATTTTTACGCCTTTAAACTCGATAGGCATTCCTACATTGAGCCCTTTGCCGTTTTTAGCGCGCAGCACGTACGCTGTTGCATCGTGCATGTCGTCTTCTTCGTCGGTGGTGATTCCCTCAAAGTTTGTTTTTATTTTTGGTTTAAGGCTTTGATCGGTGTTGCCCTTTTCGATTTTAATGTAGGATCCTTTTAGCAAAGTTTCAAGACCACTAATCCCCGAAAATCCCACCTTTGGCTGAACAATTTTAAACCGTGTTCCATCCGCTGCGAGATCCTTGGCTTCTCTGTCGAGACTTGCGCGCACAACAACGCCATGACTTTTTGCATCCAGCTGCACACCCTCTACCACACCCACAACAATGCCTTTGTAAACCAGCTGAGTTTTTTGTGGCTCAATGGAGGAGGCATCTTTAAAAACAATACGCAGGTCGATATCGCGCGATGCATAGTAGTCGAAAATTAAATAAAATGACAAGAGCATTGCAGCCATAGGCAACGACCACACGGCGTAGTCGACAAGTTTCCATAATTTAATATTCTTAATCATGGAACTTTTCGTTAGAAGTTCCAACGGAATTGGCATTGAAATTGGCGTCGGAGTTTAAGCCGTCCGACGATTTTTCGAAAGCTTGTGCAAAGCCGCGCTTAAAAAATGCGAAATTTTCTTGAATCTGAAGACCCGCTGTTTGTAGGGGATCTGCTGGATGCTCGGCACTTGCTGCCTCGGAATTGCTCACTGCGGAGTCTTTTGGAGCTTTAAGCACGTAGACGGCGCCTGCAAAACTCAAGATAGTCACAGCCAGATTGATTAAAAACGATGGAGCGAACTGTTTTACGCCATGATCCACAACATTCATTAAATCAATGTAACAAAGAACACCAAGAACCGTTCCCAAAACCACCAGGGGAATCACCACAACGCTCTTTGTAAGAAGAGCACTGAGTTTAGTGATCAACGCGTTGGTGATGGCCGAATAGGTCAGGGCTTTTGTGGAGTCACTGATCCAGTTATTTTGCGGTCGCGAAAACTTTTCGCGTAAAAAATAGGTGGCGATGAAAATTGAAATTTGTCTTAAAAGCATGCGAAGTCCTTTTTTTAATGAAGTAGCTGTTGAGTCACAGCTCTAAAGAGCAAGCTCAGTGCCAAAGGCGAGCTCGGCAAAACGAGATTTAAGGAGCTTCAAAAATAAAAATTGGTCATTTTTAGAACGCTAGCCGGATCAGCGTACATATTTTGTACTTCGCCCAATAGCAAAAAAGTCGAAGGCGTAAAGCCTTCGACATAAAGCAGGTTATCCTTCAAAAGCTAAGGCATTCACTAAATAGGTCTTGAGGTGTTAACGTGCAATTCTGGCGGAATATTTGTTTGCGCCCGGGTCACGGCAATAGTCTCCGTGCGATCGGGGCGGTCCTTATTTTCAATATCAGATCCTTTGGATTCTTTTTTAACGCAGATATCAGACGCGCCACACTCTTTTAGAATTTCCATTGCAGAATCCTGCAGTGACGAAGTGCCTACGTGAACTGATAACAGCATGCCTCCGGCATTGACCAACGATTCGTAGCGTTTTGCTTCGTACTCTGGAACGCCAAGTCCAACAAGGGCTCCCGAAATTCCGCCGATGGCGCCACCGATTCCAGCACCTGAAAGCGCGGCGACTATGGGACCTGCGGCGATAAAGGGACCAACTCCCGGAATGGCCAAGGTGCCGATACCAGCAAGCCAGCCAAGCACACCACCAAGAACGGCACCGCCGGCTGCGCCGCCAGAGGCGAACTCAGGGGATTTTGTAGAGTTTTCGTGGGCAAAGGTTTTAGTCTCTGATTTTGAAGGCATCAGAACAGAAATATCTGCGCCAAAAAATCCCTTTTCTTTTAATTTAGTAATACAGAATTCCAAGGCTATCTGCGTTTGAAAAATTCCGAAAACTGAGTTTTTTAATTCTTTATTATTTTCCATAGTATCTCCTTTATTTTACAACATTTAAGTCGTGAACAACCTGTGAATCTTTTGCTGCTGTTGTTTTAGCCAGGCTCACGACTCGGCGAAGCTCATCACTAGAATTCACGGCACCTCGAATGGTGACTTTATTATTCAGAGTGATAACTTTCACGTTTCTCGCGTTCGTCGATAACGAGCTGTCGTCCATCAATGCTTGGCGAATTTGCCGAGTGGTTTCGATATCCTTGTCGCTACCCTTCATTTGATCAAGTGGAGTCTTTGTAGAGCCGTCAGCGTCTTTCGCGTTGAGAGCTGTAGAGTCCTCAACAGCGACTAAGGGGGCTGCTAAAGAGGTGTTTGACAAAAACATCCCAAAAACGAGAGCAATTGCCACCGTCATGTTTCTAAATAGTCTCATATATTATTCTCCTTTTTAAATTAGAAACAGTAGAGGTTAGCCCCGCTATCGGGGGGAGACGCTTGGGGCCACTCTCTAGGCTGTTACTACACTTTAGATTTTTTATCTTTAGGTTCTCTATTTTTATTGAGTGCATCTGTTTCACGAGACGGAGCTTGCTCGATGCTTTGATCGTCTTTTTGATCCATGTCTTGGTCACGGCGTGCTGGTTTTTCGAAATCTTTATTAACTTGTTTATCTTGTTGCTGTTGCATAAATACTCCTTGGTTGGTTTGCTGTTTCGGGAACACCCGCGTTCCGTACTCATTGGCTAACTAAGAGAGCAAACCATGTGCCGCCGGTGAGAAGGCCTTAAAAACGAATTTAAAATTTAGATGGCTATATTTTCCACGAAGAAATTTGTTGCAGTACCACTTTTTCCACTAGCGACGATCCATTCCACCCTCGAGCGTGATTCCAATTCCAACACGTTCGATGGTTTTATTATATTCAATGAGCGAATGGCCGTAACCGTATTTGTAATTCACATAAAGACGATAAAAATCTTTTATCGGATACGAGTAACCAAATTCTACACCGGGACTTCTGGAAAACGGAAGTTTAAGATCCAACGTGTGGCTTCCTACAGAATAAAAGAGAGCGATATCTCCGTAGCCGTAGTAATCTTGGATCCCAGGATTTTCATCCTGATTTTCTTTTTCCGGTAGACGATACCACGTGGAAAGAACAACCAAAAACTTTTCGGTGCTCAAGTGGGTGCGAAAAAAGACACGGTTCCAACTCCTCGACAACGTTTCAAACTGACCGTTTGATTCGTGAATATAACCCGCATCTAAAAAAAGAAAACGCTTCACGTTTCCTTCTTTTAATTCGATGGCTTTTCTGAAAAACAACTCGGGAGCGTAATTGGTCTCGCGAAATGGTTTTGACCACGAAGAGTTGTAGAGCTGCCACCACGCATGATGCGTGTAGGCCAAGAGGAGATCGAAATCTTCAAAAAAAACACTTTCAATCAAGGGTGCGAAAAAGCTAATCTGAAATTCAGCTTCGGTTTTTTCGTAAAACGGATTGGCCCCATTGTTTTGTGGAGCGATTCCACTGTAGAGCTCATTGTGCGGCTGCCAATTATAACTAAGGGGTAAAAGAAAGTTTCGTTTGTGCAGGAAAAACGAATACCGATTTTTTAAGGGTTTATTCAGAGAGGAACTTCCCGGCATAAGATCATCTTTTTGGACGGTTTGTGGGGGCTCAACCTGTGAACCAATGGCGGCTGCATGTGAAGTAACTGGTTCGCATAGGAGCAAGAAAACAAAAAGGCCAGTGATTAAACTGGCCCGTGAAAGCGATTTCGCTTTAAAAAATTTAATACTCATTATTTAGAACCAGTACTTCGCAGCCACATTGGTTGAGAATACATTGGGTAGCCCACTTGAGCTTATTAAATACCTTGCGTTTCCACCAAGCGTAAAATCTTTCTCAGTATTACCACCACCGAGGGGAATATCAAAGCCGACGATGGGCATAACACCCAAAACAACTTCATCGTCGCCGCGGAAGGATTCGAGCATCGGCCCCATTGCAAAACCCACGTAGGATTTTGAAAGCACGGGGATATTGCCAGCAAAGTTATAGGCGAGCTGTGCAAGAACTTTAGTTCTTCGCAGCTCGGCGGAATCTGAACTTGCCTCATTGCCTACCGACGATAATTCGAATCCCAAGGAATAAGGAATATAAAACTGATAGCCCATCGTTATCCCAATTTCAGCACCAGAGGAGTAGGCGCCCTCGGGGTTAGATAGACCAAGAAGAAATCCAAGATGCGGTTTAAATTCGCCCTCGGTTGCGGGAGCCCGTGGCTCCGATATGATGGAGCCCGCGGAAGATTCAGCGACATCTTCAGCTGTCCCTACCGCGGATACCATCCCTATCGAGGTAAATAGACTTATCAGAATTAATATATTTTTTTTGATCATATTGGCTCCTTCAGAGCTGTTAAAATTATTATGGATTTTTTGTTAAACTTAATGAAGCTTCCCATTAACGAAAGTATGGTTTCCGTCAAACGAAACCCCATCGATGTCGTAATTGCCGTTCTGATCACTTCGCCGAGCTGCCTGAAGGCAGTCTTTATTTTTTAGAGATTTACTAAAAAGCCGATTGCACAAATGACAACGCAAGTAAAACACCGTTCTTTGCCAAAGCTCTTTTAATTTAAGAAAAATGAAATTTATCATAGTGATCTCCTCGAGTGCTTACCCAGCTCTCTTGGTAGAGAGCTGGATTCCCAGCGCTAAACTTACTTCTTGCGAAGGGCAAAGACGATAAGTCCACCGATCACTGCACCAACACCTAATGCGATGCCAATGCTGCGTTCGGGATTTGATTTAACGTATTCTTGGCTGCGCTCCATGTACTCACGACCAGAAGTCATGTATTCGTCGGCCACAGATTTTACTTGCGAAGCAACGTCGCCAATTTTTTTACCAGCCTCTTCGCTAAATTTATTGAGTTCGCTTCCGTATTCCATGGCTTTTCCCTCAGCGTTCTTTTTAAGATCTTTGGCTGCTTTCGTAGCGCCATTCATAGAGTCGTTATAATTTGTTTGATTATTCATAAAAATTTTTCCTTTTTGTCTATTAATTTAAATTCTTAATTTAGTATTGACCGCTAACTGTCGGAGTTGTTTTGTCCTCGGGCTTGCGTAAAGTGTCTTTTACCTTTTCTGCCGCGGTATCTTTAGCATCCGCAAAACGACCATAAATTCCATCGAGCTTGTCTTGAAAACCGTCTTTGGTTTCGCCGTACTTTTGCTGAATCAAACCAGCAACAGCTTTCATATCACCTTCGGTTTTGTCGAGTTCGTCGTTGGTGAGTTTTCCCCACGCTTTTTGCACTTCGCCTTTGATTTCAAGCCATTTTCCTTTAACGATATCTTTATTCATGTGTATCTCCTCTTTATATTAGTTGTTAGTTATTACTTAAATTTCTCAGCCACGAATTAAAAAAATCACAAACAGTAACGAAGCGGGAACTCCGAGCATCCAAGCCACAAGATAGCCGATTTTTCCCTGTTGGTTGTTAATGATCTTTTGGGTGACAGAAAGTTTTTTAAAATTTTCTAGCTTTGTTTTGTACATAACTTCTCCTTTTTAGTGCTGTTTAAAATTACGCTATAGCTTCAATTTGAAAAGGTTTCGTCTCGCTAAAAGTCTGCTTAAGATATGACGCAAGCTCGGTTTTTTTATCGAGAATTTTTTGTATTTTAAAATGTTTAAGACGGTAACGACTCCCCAGTTTAATGGGAGCGCCAGACATCAAAACCACAGGAATTTTTTGACTAAATCGCTGAAGCTCTGAAAGCGTGGGATCGATATCAATAAAGCGGTCCACCTGTGTTAACACATTGGAACCCAGCATCCCGGGCAATTTTTGATCTACAAGAACCATGTCATAAGCCGCATCACTGAGCATATTGAGTGCTTCGTAAGGGTCGCTGACGACATCACAGTGGGCACCACCATAGGATTCGATGCGGTACTTAATGACGGCAGCCATGTCTTTATCGTCTTCGATGATTAAAACTTTTTGCTTGTGCGTGCTCATTTTTTTGTCTCCCTGTGTGTCTTCAATCAAGTTTGAATGTTGACGTATAAACCTCTATCGCAATACACAGGCCAACCCTCATCTGCTTTATATTTAGTTAGAGTCGTCACCATGTACTAAAAAAGTACGTTGCTAGATTTTTTTAGGGAAATATTCATCGGTCTATCCAGTTACCGTTTTAAAAAAGTTGGATTTCAAAAAACCACTGTGCTATTGAATAGACATGGATATGGATTTACCTAAAGAAGTCATCGAGACCTACCTAAAGCGCAGAGCCATTGATGTGGACACTTTGCAGAAAAGCCTTTCCGAAAATTCTGTTAAAGAATTCAATCGTATTGGCCATCAATTAGTTGGTAACGCCCCCAGCTTCGGTTTTGATGAACTCGTTCCCATTGCTTCTGAAATGGAAGACCTCACACCGGATTCCCTCACTTTGCGGGGAAGCGAACTTCTGAACCAGTTTAAAGTTTGGCTTCAGTCCGCTCAGAAAAAAATCGCAGCCCAAACTTAACGCAGACCAATCATAAAGTAGCCTCAGCATTTTTAACATTCGGTTCGACAAGAGAAAGTATCGATTGAAGCAAGGCGCTCCAATCGATGGGCTTGGAGATGTAGGCATCAGCCCCGGCTTGCAACGACTTTTCTCTTTCACCCTTCATCGCATTTGCGGTGAGTAAAATTATAGGCACCGAGTTTCCACTCAACCTAATGTTTTGTGTGGCTTTAAATCCATCCATGATCGGCATTTTATAATCCATCAGAACGATATCAAACTGCTTGTTGTTCAATTGCTCCACCGCCTGCTGCCCATCTTCTGCAAAGTCAATAGTAGCTCCGTATTTTTCG
Source organism: Bdellovibrionales bacterium (assembly GCA_043764415.1). GTDB lineage: Bacteria > Bdellovibrionota > Bdellovibrionia > Bdellovibrionales > JAGQZY01 > JANPLN01. Next base: position 9,953 of record JAYUKO010000333.1, read on the forward strand.
AGCATTATCTGAAGCAACATTTGATTGTCTTTCGAATCGTCCACAACAAAGATTTTTCGATCCTTTAAACACTCTTTTTCAATGGGGGTCCACGTTTGGATGGGAGAAAATTCTGCAATATGGGAATCCCCAAGCAAAGTGCGCACCAGAAAAGTTGCTCCCTCGTTGGGGGCAGAGCGTGCGAGCAAGATGTCTCCGTTCATATTTTGCATTAATTTTTTTGAAAGACACAAACCCAGACCCGTACCCCGCATGGTGAGCTCTGAGTTGCAATCGGTGAGTTGACTAAAAGGAATAAAGAGTTGTCTTTGCTTCTCGATTGGAATGCCGATCCCGTTGTCTTCGATGACAATATCGATGGTTGTCTCGGCGATTTGACAATCAATGAGGACCGTTCCACCTTTTGAAAACTTAATCGAATTTCCGATCAAGTTCATTAAAACTTGTTTTAGACGTGTAGAATCGGCTTTGATAACAATATCTTCCTTAAAACATTTCCCGATATTTAAGGTCACGTTGTTGTACTCTGCAACACTGCTTAAAAAAAGTACGACTTCCTCTATTAACTTTTTTAAATTTACGTTTACAATATCTACATTCAATTGCCCTGCTTCAACCTTCGATAAATCGAGGACGTCGTTGATAATGTCGAGCAAGTGCTTGCCGTTTCGGATAATGATTTCAATAAAACTGCTTACTTTTTCGGGCTCAAGCCGACTGCTTTTGATAAGGTCTGCAAAACCCAAGATCGAAGACATGGGAGTTCGAATCTCATGACTCATGTTGGCCAGAAACGCCGATTTGGCCTGATCCGCTTCTTCGGCTATCTTACGCGCCTCCACCAAATCTTGGGTTACCTTTTCAAGCATCACCACTTTTTCATCGACGGCGAGCCTCTTTTCCCGCAATTTCTTAAAGACATCGATTTTGGATTTTAATATCTCCATATTAACCGGCTTTGACAAAATATCAGTGGCAGCCACCTCGTAAACTTTAAACTCATAGACATTCGACGTCATATTTTCAGTTAAGAACATAATTGGAATGTGCTTTGTTTGATCTACATTTCGCATGCGTGCGGCCAGCTCAAAACCGTTCATTCCGGGCATCTGCGTATCCACCAAAGCCAACTCGATGTCCGGTGAGCTTGCTAAAATACTTAAAGCCTCGACCCCGCTGGTCGCCGATACAAATGTGACCGAGGGGTGCTCCAGTGATTCCATCAACCGAGAAATATCACTCTCTTGATCATCGACTATTAAGATTTTGAACGTGTTCATCGCTCTTATTCTTTGCAAATGGTACACCAAGTCCGCAAACGCACTGCCACATACGCTTATCTTATAAATAGACCTTTCCGGGTTCTAAAATTCCACTTAAAGTACTTTAATTGAACATGAAATTCATTCTTTGTAACTGCAGTTGGCCTTTCCTTGATTTATGGTTTGGCATTCCAATTGCCTTAATGGTTAATAATTACTGATGAGTTATTCACACAACAAAAATAGAAGTCTTTACAGACGAGGAGCGCCTTCATGCATTCACAAAAAAGTTCACAGCAAAAAGATGTTGTTAAAGTTCGAGATGTATTCTTCAAAAAGACATTTGTTGGGTTTATGGCCCTCTGTGTCTGCGCCGCGTTTGTTGTGGCCTGCGCTTCTTCGACGAAGCCTGGCGACGTTAGCGCTTCGGAGGCTCCGCGGGAGCCTTACACAACAGAGCAAGAAGGTGCGGTGATTTCCGAAACTACAGCCGAAAAAATAGATGCCCACAGTTTTGTTGAAATCAAATTTCCACAGGGTTCGTCAAAACTCACCGGAGAGTCAAAGGAATCGATCCGCAGTTTGATGAAATTAAATAAGATGGATAAAAACAAGTTAGATCAAGTGATTGTTTTAGCCTGGGGTGACCAAGAGTATCCTTCCGAACAAAAAGATAAACTGTCGCCAAAACAACTTGATCTGGCTAAAAAGCGAAACGAAGCCATTTCTAAATTCGTAAAATCTATCAAGAAGGTGAATGTAGAAACTCACAGCATGGCGCAACAGCCGTCGACGGTTTCGGAGTGGCTAAATACACAGGATAGTAAGATTAAAAATTCACTTGTTGCCGCGGGGTTGCCAACTTCTGCAGACAAGATGAAATTTCCTAGCAAAGCCTCACACGCGTTGATATTTGCGTTGAGAAACTAGCTCCCACCCGCCCATCCCATCTTAAGAGGTGACCGCCCCGTCACCTCTTTCTTTTTGCGATCCTCTTTCACTTTGTGCTTAGTACTCCTACTAGTTTTCCAATGTCGATTCGCTGGCTTTTGACAATCGTTTGTAGAGGGTTTTGCGATCGATGCCGATTTCGCGGGCCGTCTTATCGCGCGCTCCGTTGTTCTTTTTGACGGTGTACTCGATGTACCGGTTCATCACTTCTTCAAGCGTTACGATATTGTCGGCACTGTACGGAACATAGAACCCTTTTGTTTCAACGGTAGATAGGTCTAACATTGAGTCTTCGGAAAAATCCACGGATTCAAATTGATCTAACATAAAGTCTTTTTGTAGGATCTCTTCGCCCATGGCAATAACGACGGCTCGTTCCACGGCATTTTCGAGCTCGCGAACATTTCCTCTCCAGGAATTAGAGAGTAAAAACTCGATGGCTTCCGTCGAGAACTTTTTAGCAGGCGAACCGTTCTCTAACGAAAACTTACGCATGAATGATTCTGCGAGAGGCAAGATATCTTCACGGCGTTCGCGGAGTGGCGGCAGATGGATTGGAATCACCTTTAACCGAAAATACAAATCCTCTCGAAACCGACCGTGTTTGATTTCGGTGATTAAATCTTTATGGGTTGCAGAGATGATTCGGCAGTTGACGGCTCGCTGTTGATTTTCGCCGACGCGTTTGATTTTTTTCTCTTGCAAAACCCGCAGAATTTTTGCTTGCAACGGCAAACTGAGATCGCCGATTTCGTCTAAAAAAAGAGTTCCATCTTCAGCCTCTTCAAAAAGACCGATTTTTTTATCCTGAGCTCCTGTAAAGGCGCCCTTTGCATGACCAAAAAGTTCTGACTCCAGTAGATTTTCTGGAATCGCCGAGCAATTGATAGCGACAAAGGGTCCCTTTTTTCGGGTGCTTTCGTTGTGAATGTACTTTGCAAAAACTTCTTTCCCAGTCCCGCTATCTCCCGAAATGAAGATGTTGGTTGTACTTGGCGCCACACGTTTCGAAATATTTAAAGCATCGAGAAATCGTGGGCTCTTGCCAATAATCGCTCCGTGGGGATTTTTGAGATTTTTGACATGCGTTCGTAAATCCGAAATATCACCCTGCAGATTTTTAAAATGCAGTGCGCGTTGAACCGATATATAGAGCTGTGGAAAATGAATGGGCTTTACAATAAAATCATAGGCTCCTTTCTCAATGGCATCCACTGCCATTTCTGCAGATTTGCTTGTCGTAATTAAAATGATGGGAAGGTTTTGCGTGATCTTCTTTGCTGCCAACGTAAAATCCAAACCGCTCATCTTTGGTAAGTGTAAATCAACCAAAGCCACATCCCAAATTGCAGGGTCTGCCTCCAAGGCTTCCATGGCACTTTCGGCGTCGCCATAAACCAGGACTTTAAAGTCTTTTTGGCGAAAAAATGCTTCTACAAGCTCTTGCACATCAACATCGTCATCTACGACCGCAACGGTCTTTCCAGCATATGATTTCATGTAGTCCTCCTAAAGTCTCAGAATTTAGGTAACACAGGTACAAATAATACTCAAGCAAACGTACTTCTTTTGGACGAAAATATTCTAAACGGCAAAATAGTTGATTTAAAGCCTCTAAATTACTGGCACATTGCTTGCTCATAGTTAGGTGAATGGATGACGGAATTGATTCGTTTCCAAGGAATGAAAAATAATAAGGAGGATAAATATGGTACGTGCAGCAATTGGTTTTTTTGTGATCGCTTTGGTAGCTTACTTTTTGGGCGCAAGCGGAGTGGGCGGATTATCAATGGAAATTGGTAGAATGTTGCTTATCGCTTTCTTGATATTAGCGGCAGTGAGCTTTGTTGGCTCCCTTGTCACAGGTCGAAGCTCTACAAAACTTCCCTAGTCAGTAAATAGTATACAGCGGCCGCTTCTTGCTGATGGCAAGAGCGGCCGTCAAAAATAAACAATAATATTTAAGTTTAGCATTCACAGAAAGGTGATTATGAAAAAAATGTACACACTCACAGCATTGTGTTTAAGCCTTTGCGGTGCTTTTTCGGTTCAAGCCGAAGAAACAAATCTCGAAAAAGCTGAGACCGTAAAAAATAAAGCTGTAGATTCAGTTAAAAATACAGCCCGCGACGTTAAAGACAAAACGTGTGAAATGATCAATGGAAAAATGGAGTGCGTAGCCAAGCAGGTAAAGCACACGGGTCAGAATGCAATGGATGCAGCAAAAACGAAAGTGAACGAAGTCGGTAACAAGGTAGATAAAAAATAATTAAGGAGTTTTTCGTGAAATTAAATAAGTTTACATCCATTGCAATAGCCCTTTTGACTGCGAATTTTGCGTTCGCAAATGACGACGGCGGTTTATTTGTTGAGCCAGCCATTACCTACGAAATGGGAAGCGGAGAAATTAACTTTCCTGCACCTCTCGGTTCGACAGATGGAGATGTTTTTGGCTTTGGTCTCGGTGCCCGACTTGGCTTTCATTTGAATGAAGCCTTTTTTCTCGGCGCAGATGCACGCTACTCCATGCCAAAATCAGAATTCGGCGATTGGAAAGAAAACGCCAAGGCCTACAATTGGGGTCCGGTAATTGGGATGCAAATGCCTGAATACGGACTGCGTATTTGGGGTTCTTACGTCGCTGGCGGAGAGCTCGATCCCGATGGGTCCACATTTGATGCAAAATTTAAAGATGGTAAAGGTTTTAGAGTAGGTGCTGGTCTTCGTTTTCAGGCTGTGAGCGTGAATATTGAGTATCAAGAAATCACCTATGACACTGCTCAGGTGCAAAATGCTGGTCCTTTTGGTCCCGCAGATTTTAGCAGCGTAGATCTTGAGAATAAATCTTGGTTAGCAAGCGTCTCATTCCCGATTCAGTTATAACAAGGTTTATTTCTCAAAACAGCTACTACGACGCCCAGTAGTACCACAAGCTGTTTTATGCGGAGGCTTCGGCTTCCGCATTTTTTTTGCGATAAAAAGGGTAGAAACAAATGACTGAAGCGTGGTAGGTTTGGGCCACATTCGGGGGTGAAAAGATGAGCGCAAATACATGTCTGCATATTTTAATCGTCGACGACGATTTAGACATGGGAGCGGCATTTGATCATATGCTGGGAAAGTTTAGTTCCACCGATCTGACTTACAAAATTGTCGCAAACCCGTATGATGCCCTTTTAGACATGGCAAACAATGAGTATGACCTTATGTTTATAGATATAAATATTCCCGAAATTTCTGGACACGAACTCCTTTCGCGCATGGATGATTTTATCCAAGGAGATCGAAGCATTCAAAACTCGGATCTCTATCAAAATAAAGTGCCGGTGATTTTAATGTCGTCTTCTGAAAATCTTCTTAAACGCGATGTCATCTTGAAACATTTTTATGTTCAACATAAAGTTTTAAAACAAGATATGAAAAGTTTTATTCTTAGCCGACTGGCTCAATACCAAGGAAATCTGAATGAAGACGCTTCAGCGCAATGACCATTGGCAAACCATGGTGCATGAAAGCCGCTTTCTCTATTCGTTTTTAGCTATTGCTCTTATTGGAATCATGCTGACGGACTTCATCGCGATTTTTGTGCTCTCCACAATTTGCTACATGGCTTATCTGGAATTTCAAAAGCGAATGGCCACTTACAGTGCAAAAAAACGCCGGTTCATTGTTGGGGGCATCACAGCCGCCACCATTGGTTTTTTAACGGCTGTGTTTTTTGGTGTTTCGCATTTTTTTACAACTTTAAACAGACTGCCTGAGGCGGCTAACAAAAGTAACCTCATGGATCAACTCGTTAACTGGCTCACGCCTATGAAACAAACGTTTACCAGTATTGCATCGTATTTTTTAGACAGCCAAGAGGCCGTAAGTTTTGTGGATGCTAAGGTGAGCGAAACCATTGCCAAAGGCGCGGAACTGATTGTTTCTGGTTTTTTACACGTGATTGCAAGTTTTCCCGAGATTTTGCTGGGGCTTTTTGTTTTCTCTATTTCATCTTTTATTGTGGCGCGGTCTTACAAAGATGCAAAATTTAAAATTTTTATGTACACGCAGTCGACAAAGGCGCGCGAGCGATTGAAAACGGTTTTTCAGTTTTGCGAATTGAGCGCCTACGACACCGTGGTGTCCACCTTTGCCGTGGCCATCACTCAAGGAGTCATCATTAGTTTGGGCGCTTTGATCAGCGGGATCGATATGTGGCCGGTTTATTTTATCGTGGCCTTCGCATTTTCGTTTGTCCCTGTGGTTGGCCTTTTGCCAATCATCGTGGTTGGAGGCTTTCATGCCTATTACCTTTTGGGGGCGTCGTCGTTGATCATTTTTGTCGTAGCGGGAGTGATTGCCTCCACCATGGATAACGTGCTTCGGGTGCTGTTGCTGTCGCAGGCGAACACTGTTATTAATCCCTTTATCTCGTTTTTCTGTTTGATCGGCAGTATCAGCTTGTTTGGACTTAAAGGTCTTATTCTTGGACCTTTTTTGTTAAGCCTTGCAGGGTACCTCTTAAATACAGAAGCGCAGCCACACTCAGAAGAAATAAAATAAAAAAGATTCCACCCATGGAAATTTTGAATGAAAACAGCACCATCAGTAAAATGGATGCCAAGACCATAAACAACGAATTGCTAATGTTGTAAGCTGCAATCACTTGTGAGCGCACCTTTACATCTGACTGCTCTTGAATAAGTGTGTTGAGTGGCACGATGTAAAGTCCGCTTGCCACGGAGAGGCAAAAAAGCCCCACACCAGCCACGATCAAGGTGCTGTTGAAAACAGCGAGATACAGTAAACAGACCGTCATTGCTATCAGAGCCTTAAAGACCAGCCGCAGATCCACCTTATTTTTGGAAAGACGAGAACATAAAAAGGATCCAACGCCTACTCCCACCGAAAAAACAACGAGATAAATGGTAATGGAGCTCTCTGATAATTTTAGATGCTTTAAACACAAGGCCGGAAGAAGAGATAAGATCATGGCCCCGACAAACCAAAACCAGGAGCCTGCCATCATGGCCGAAAACACCGCGGGATCTTTGGCGGAAAGTTGAAAATGCTTCCAGGTTGTACTCAGGGGATTCCAGTCCATGGCAAAATGACCAGAGTGCGGCGATGGCGCCCGCGGAATAAACAGACTGGTTAAAAAACCAAGAATAGAAATGAACACTAAGACGCCGGCAACAATCAACAAACCGCCTGGCAGTAAAACCAGCCCCCCCCCAGAGATAGTCCCCAGTAAAATGGCCAGAAAAGTTCCGGCTTCCACCCAGGCATTGGCTTGCATTAGTTTTTCGGGGGGTAAATGTTGCGGCAGAATACTAAATTTGGCCGGCCCAAAAAAGGCTGACTGCAGCCCCATAAAAAACAACGTGATCATTAAAAAATCAAAATTTTCCAACAACAGCGCCACAGCGGAAAAAAGCATAACCGCAATCTCCAAAAATTTTGTTCCTTGTAGCACACGGCTTTTATCGTATTTATCAGAAAGTTCCCCCGCGATTCCTGAAAACAAAAAGAAGGGCAAAATAAAGAGGCCCCCCGCCAGTGCCACCGATTGATCGGAGGGAACCCCAAACACCGAGAGGGCTCGCGTGGCCACTACCATCACCAGCGCATTTTTAAGCAGATTGTCGTTAAAGGCCCCTAAGAATTGAGTCCAAAACAACGGAAAAAATTGCCGATCACATATTTGTCGGTCACGCATTAGAGATCTCGGTAATGAATTGTTTTATTCGGTAGATGCGGCGAACGGAGTTGATAGGATTCTTTTGTAAGCTGCTCATAGTAATTTGTTTCCATTGGGATCTTACCATAGCCTCCGGGGATTTCCAGTGTCAGTTGTGGGATGAGGTGGCCCGAAATTCCACCGCGCAGTTGCTGCAGCAATTTTTGCGCCTGTTCGACCGAAACGCGGAAGTGCGACGTGCCTTTGGCTCGATCTAACAGATGCAAGTATTGCGGAACTATTCCGCATTCAGCCAGGCAATAACTCAACTCTTTGAGAGTTTCCACATCATCATTGCAGTCCTTGATTAAAACGCTCTGATTCAGAAGCACGATGCCGACCTTGCGCAATTTTTCTACGGCGTTTTTAAACTCCGCCGTCACCTCGCGGGGATGCATAACATGCAGCATGATAACCAGTGGACGGGAAAAGGCGCTGAGCATTTTTACGAACTCATCGGTGATGCGAAAAGGATTAAAAATAGGAAAGCGAGTGTGAATGCGCACCGATCGCAAGTGTTTAATATTATCGAGCTTACTTAAAACGTCAGCAAGCTTATTGTCTGACAGTAAGAGAGGATCCCCGCCAGAAAGAATCACTTCCCGCAATTGCGGCGTATTTTGAATATATTCGAAAGATTTTTCTAAAACGTCTGCTGAAATCGAATTCTCAGCTTTGCTCACAATCTCGCGGCGGAAACAGTAGCGACAATAGGACGAACAAAGAGGCGTTAAGAGAAGCAAACAGCGATCCGGATAACGATGAACGATGGCCGCTGTGGGGCTGTGCTTGAGTTCTTCGTTGTAAACACGATCACCGATAGGGTCCACCCGTTCCTCCTCGGAAGTGATGAGCTCTTGTAAGGAAGGTATGCAGATTTTTGCTAACGGGTCCTTTGGATTGCTTGCGTCGAGCAGACTGAGATAATACGGCGTTACCTGGAGTCGGAAGTACGCCGAAGTGGCATCTAGCCCGTTTTCGACCCAGGGCAGATGTTGTTTGAGCTGTGAAAAATCCTTTACCGCATGTGTTTGTTGCCACATCCAATCGGACCAGTTTTTATTCATGCCCAGTGTTCTAGCAAGGTCCGGGTTCTAAGTCCAGGTTCTAAGCTCGCGACTACCTTCACCCAGCGAGAATCGGCATACTGATTTCATGGACTTAGCAACAATTCTCGGTTTCATTATTGGTTTGGCAGCAATCTTGGGTGGTAACGCAATGGAGGGGGGTCACCTTGATTCCCTGATGCAATTTACCGCCGCAGTTATCGTGATTGGTGGCACCATGGGTGCCGTGATGTTTTCCAACAGCTTGGGGGATCTTAAAACCGGCCTCAAGTACTTTGGAAAAACATTTTTTGATTCGCATACGGATATGAAAAAAAATCTGGATGAAATCATCCAATGCGCACAGATTGCAAAAAAAGAATCCATTCTTTCTTTGGAAAAGCGCCTCAATACTATCGAAAACGATTTTTTTAGAGACGCTATTTCGGCGGTGATCGACGGGATTGATCCCGTCACTGTTCGCGATATTTTTGAAACGCGCATGCAAAAAGAAGAAGAAGTCATCGCCTCTGGCGCCAAGGTTTGGACCGATGCCGGCGGCTTTTGCCCCACCATTGGGATTATCGGTGCGGTGCTTGGACTGATTCACGTGATGAATAATTTGTCGGACCCTACAAAATTGGGCCCGGGCATTGCAGTTGCTTTCGTTGCCACCGTCTATGGAGTGGGAGCGGCCAATCTTTTCTTTTTACCAGCTGGTAATAAAATTAAAAAGAAGGCTCACCACCATGTGACGGAGCGACAGGCCTTGCTTGAAGGCGCTTTGATGATCGGCGCCGGCCTAAATCCAAAAATTGTAGAGCGTAAACTTCGTGCCTACACTGGAATAGAAGAAGAAAATGGCTAAAAAGAAAAAGCACGAGGAGCACGAGAACCATGAGCGTTGGCTGGTGTCTTATGCCGACTTCATCACTCTCCTCTTTGCATTTTTTGTTGTGCTTTATGCCACTTCGCAATCCAATCCCGACAAACAAAAACAGTTTGAAGGCTCGATCCGCAACAGTCTTAACTTAGGCATCTACGGCGGTGGTTTTAATCCGCTCAATATGCAAGTGGGCTCGGAATTGGACCCCATCGGCAAGCAAATGAAAGATGCTATGCCTATCGATATGCAAAGTTACTATCAAAAAAAGATTAATACGCGTTTAAATAAGGAAGAAAAAGGCAGCATCATTCAAGATATTACCTACGATTCTAAAGGCGTGCGCATTCGCTTGCAGTCGTCAAATTTATTTCAGCCGGGTGCCGCCGCTTTGAATCCTGCCTCCTTTGTTTCCCTGGGCAAGCTGGCTATTATTTTAAAAAATTCCAATCGCCCCGTAGTTGTTGAAGGGCACACCGACAATCAGCCTTTAAATGGCGACGGAGATATTAAAACCAACTGGGAGTTGGGTGCCATGCGCGCCACAACTGTTGTGCGTCTATTTATTAGCGATTTTAACATTCCAGCGGCGCGGCTTTCTGCCGCCAGTTACGCCGACACCAAACCCATCGCCGGCAACGACACCGCTCAGGGTCGCTCCGACAATCGCCGCATCGAAATTTTTATTCCTTCGGGTTTAAATAAATAACAGCATAGCTTTTTTCTACAAGTTTGTAGGCAAAGTCAGCAAATACCCAAGCACCAAAGGCTGTAAAAACAGTGTCCGAAACGAAGTGAACACCCCTAAAAACTTGATAAAGGCTAATCAAAGTCGCAAAGGGTAAAATCACAATCAGAAATAATCCTCTGTTGTAATCATCGGTAAATAAATATTTAAATGAAATGAGAGAAAATGGAGCGGAGGCATGAGCTCCTGGAAAACAACGAATCTCTCCTCGTTGCAAAAAATAGGATAGCAAGGAGCCGCCGTACTGTCCGCCGAATTGCTTTAAGTCTCTGGGACAAGGTTGTCTGATAATTTCTTTTAGAAGATTGATAAATACTGGATACAAACATATGCACAACAAGATGACGATGAGCCCAACCTTCGTTACGACTTTCAACTTCTTCTTTCTAAACTTAGCAAATAAAAAAACGAACAGGCATGTTAGAGCACAGCACACTACTACTATTTTAGGTAACTGATAGAAAAGAAAATTAAAAAAAATATCGTCTGGTGAGATCAACCAACTTCCGTTTGCAAAAAGGATTTGTTGTATTTGCATGTCCACATTTGAAAAAAAATGGAGATACACGCTCAAAAGACATACAATGACACAAAAGATATTCATTTTAACTAGCCATTGAGGTTTTTTTGTAAAACAAAACCGCTACGCCTAGAAAAATTAAATTTGGAATCCATAACATGTAAACTGAACGAATTGATGGGTGACTTGCAACGGAAGAAAAAACGGCAATCATTAACCAATAAGCCCCCATGCAAATTACACTCAAAATAAATCCCCGAGACGAGCCAGAACGGCGGTTGGTGCTCATACCTAAAACCGCTCCAAGCAGTCCAAAGATAAAGCAGGAAAAGGCTGTACTGAGGCGACGATGAAACTCAACACCCACGTCAAAGCGTTTACCTTCGCTGAGTTGAGAGTCGTTCTGCAGCGCTAGCAGCTCCTTATTAACGTAGGTGTTGAGATCTCTGTCATCCTTCACGCGGGCAATAGGCGAAACCACCTCTAGTGAATAGGAATCAAATTTGATGGAGAGACCGGACTCACTGTTCTGTTCGAACATTCTTCCATCTTGCAAATCGATTTTGGCAACTTGATTTAAATCCTGTCGACCAGCAACGATGGTTCCATATTTTGCAAGGATGGTTCGCGGATGTTGGGGATCCCGCTGATCGCGAATAAAAAGATCCTTCATTTTTGTTTTGTCTACTTTTTCGTTAAAATACAATACGAGGTTGAAAAAGTTTTCTACAAAAGTTTTTTCCACCAAGCTTTCGATAATTTTTTGTCCTTGGATCAACTGAATATTGTCGTCGAACTTTTTTCGCGAGATGGGCCCAACCGCATCCAGTGTTTGGTACGAAACCACGAACAAGATCGTAGAAAATACAATGGCCGGCATTATCAATTGGAAAGGCGTATAGCCGAGCGCTTGAAAAGCTACTATTTCTGAATCGGCGCTCATCCTTGAATAGGTTAGCAACACAGCAAACAGCAGACTCATGGGAAACACTGTGGGTAAAAAACTAATACTCATGTTCGCAAGAATATTCAGCGTCTGCAAAAGTGTGAGTCCGTGCACAATGATGAGCTCTGAAATTTGTAAAAATTGAAGCATGGTAATAATCGATATAAAAATAAAAACGCCAAGAAAAAACGTTTTTACGATTTCTGTTACAAAATAAAGTGAGAAGAGACGTACCATTTTGATTGTGATCTTAATTGACCAAGATTACTCGCGGGTTGCTGCTTTATTAAATTCTTGTAATGTTAGAACTTGCTTAAGTTAAGGTGATTCGGTGGAGGTGATCCACTCCTGTAACTCTTTAATGGCGCGCTCGCGAACGCTTTGGTAATGACGCACGTACTCGTTCGAATACATGGCTTCGCCCTGGATATAGCGCTCTGTGGTTAAACCCGTCGTGGGAATATTCACTCGTCCCGCATCGGTGATGGAAACAGAATTGATCTCCCTCTGCAGCTGTGTAATGGCGGCGCGGGCCTCGGCGGTGTCTACCATGCGATAGCCACCATCGGGCCTTGGACTTATAAACGTCTCGATATATCCCTCGTGATTTCCAGCGGAGAGGTAATCGGCGCGCGCGTAGGAGGTTCGATGATTTCTAAGAGCATCTTGCGCGCGGTTGTTAAAGAACGTTCGCGCCTGGGTGAATTCCGTGGGGGTGGTCAACTTCATCAAAGTGTAATTGGGATTTGTGGTTGCCGCAAAAACGTTGCCCCCGGGCGATGCAAGAGTCCCTCCAGGAGCAGCAAAAGTGACAGAGCCCGAAACATACTGACCCGCGATTCCTTGGCGAAGGAGAAGCTCGGACTCTTGACTGGTAAAGCCAGCCTCTCGAAGGATTCGTGTTTTTTCTAGAAGATCTGCCTGAGTATAGCTGCCAAAGCCTCGCTCAGGTGCCACGCCGTGGGCTGAAATTAAGGCAGATCGCTGCGACTCTGTCAGTGGACGACCAAGAGCTGCTTGAGCCGCGCTGATTCGACCTGGATTGTCCAAGCGGCTTGAGGCTCGCAGCATCGCCGCACGCTCTCCCTCGCCCATGGATCGGATTCCCGAAAGGCGACTGGCCACGGAGGAAGTTGCTGTTGCTGCGGTTGCTGGTAAAAAATCATGGGACTGCATTAGAGTCTGCTGCTCTTGCTGGGACATATTTCCTTTTAACAACGACTCCACGTAATCCATTTTTTCGTCGGAATCCATTTCTGAAAAATTTAACACCCGGATGACATTCATCAGCGGTTTAATGCGATTGGCATAAAGCATAGCTGTCGAAGTGAGTCTTGCCACTGCCACGGTAGCCCCCGCGCCAGTCATCGACATAACGACGCTCAACGCACCGGTGGCTGCAAAGTAGGATACGCCATCACAAATGATACGGTTTTGAATTTCTTCACTGAGATCAAAGAATCCTTCCACACTTTTTGCTATTTGCTCGGCAATTCTCGCAATGGCGTCGAGAGAGCGATCAAAACCGTCCACCACATCGCTCCACGCTTTTTCTGGATCGCTCCAAGTGTTACTAAAAAATTCTTGCGTTGAGTGCCAGCCGTTACGGATTTCTTCGCGCGAGGGGACTGCTTGCCAGGCTGCGGAGGCTGCGGCCTGTGCACCAGAAACCACTCCGTCTAAAGATGCGTTTTCCCAGAGTTGGCGTGCGGACTCTTTGGCACCTTCCAATGTCTCCGACCCTACACACAAGGAAATACTTCCTGCACGATTGAGCCATGAAGAACTCGCCGCGGGCGCAGCCGGTGTTGCACTTGCCGTGTTTTGTTCGGTGTCGTAATAAACACTGCCATCGGGCGACGTTACGGTCTCTGCATGGGCGCAGTTGATAAACGGATTCCATTCAGCGACTTTTGGTTGGTCTCGCAACTGCATTTGCAGTTCGTAAAGTTCTCGATTGTTAAAACCTTGCGCCATGTAGGCGACAATTGTTTTACCTTTTCGTAGATGCAGCACTTGGCCTTTTTTAAGGCGCAGCCAACCGCCAATAGGCGCCGCGGAGCTGAGCGAGACATTGTATTTAACGAAAACTTTCTTTTTTAAGTTTTTGGATAAATAAACCTGCTCCACGCCCCAGCGAACATGGGTGCCGCTCTGTCGGCTCATTAACGCATGCAAAGGAGTTTTTCCAATTTTTAAAACTTCGGGCTCGTTCTTTTTTTGCGGAATATTTTTTGGCAAATAAGGGAAGGTTTTATATTGCCAATCCCCCTTGGCTTCGACCGTCGCTTCGGCCGTCGCCGTTAAAAATAAAAAGGAAAAACAAAAAAAGAATTTCATTTTATAGATATCGGCATTTATTTTCTTCCACTAGACCCCCTGTTTTTTAAACTGGGTAGCGTCTGGTTTTGTCTCATTATGAGAAAATTAGGACCTGGACTTAAGAAATATCCAGTCCTGTCGATAAGTCTTCATGCGTATTGTAGTATCACTCATAGCATTCACTCTTCTGACAGGCTGTGCGAAGGTCGTAAAAGACTTCGTGGACAACGCCGCTCCGCCTATGCGACCTCCCATCGAAGGTGGCGGCGAGGACGACGGCGCCTTTAAACTTTCACCTGGATCCGTGCGCAGTGTTGGTAATAACATTTCGATGAAGGCCACCATCACTCCCACCAATCGCTTAATGACGGGCACCAATGTGAGTGCTGTTATGAGCATGCATAAAAGCCGATAAACCTGCTTAAAATTAACACTAGACCATCGTCCTGACCCCGTCTGGGTTTGACCATTTTCTTGTTTAAAACTTGATCTGTAGTTTAATAGTATTATGTCAATTAAATGGAAGATCACATTAAGTTTGATCATAGTGTCGCTTTGCCTTGTGTCCATCTACATTTTCACCGCCACCCGCGTGTTTGAATCCGACAAAATTAGCTACATTTTTGATGAGCAGCAAAACAAATTGCAACTTCAGGTGCAAAAATTTAACCAAGCCATCGACAGTTCGATCTGGTTTGCTCGCCTACTGTTTAAAGATCAGGTAATTAATAAAGCAAAAAATGAACAAGAGGTTTTGTTAAAAAACCAAAACTTTATCGAGGGAATTTTTACTTTTAATTATACACAAAAGAGTGTTGAGACGATTTTTACCAAAGCACCCGAGCTCAGCGTTGATCCCGAGCTCATCTACAATAAAATTAATTATAAAAAGACCTACGTCATCCACTACAAAGACGATTTTTTTATAGCTTCCATTCCCCTGCGCCACGAAGTCAACAAGGTGCTTTTGCTGTTTATCAAATGGAAACCTGAAGCCAATGAGTCCGCCAATACCCAAACGTTTTTTTTCGAAAACCTCACACCCATCGAAACCACAGGTATGGACTACGTAAAGCCCGATCAGGCTTCGCAGGTCGTAAAAAACTTTATCGCCACTACCGAGGGCATTTCGAGCACAACCACTAAGGTAAAAGTCGAAGGGTCGTCGTATCTTTCGTCGTTTGTAAAAACCAACCACGAAGGACTCACCTTTGTGTCCATGACCGACGAAAAAGACGCTTTACTGGCGCTGAACGAGCTTTACAACAAATCCATCGTATTTTTAATTATCAGTGCTCTCGTGACCTTTGTGGTGTCGCTACTTCTTTCGAACAGTCTCACGTATCGAATCAACCAGCTCACCGATGTGGCCGCCGAAATTGGGAAAGGTAACTTTGACATTGCCATGGATGTAAAGAGTACGGATGAAGTGGGAATTCTTTCGCGAGCCTTTGGCAAAATGGGAACTGAGATCAAAAAACTCTTTGCCGAAAAACTTGAAAAAGATCGAATGGAACGGGAATTAAAAAATGCCGGGATTATTCAAGATAAACTTTTCCCCATCGAAAAAGACAAAAAATTTGGGAAATACCATGTCTCTGGCCATTATCTCACCTCTACCGAGTGCGGTGGTGACTGGTGGCACTACTATCAACACAACGATTCGTTATTTTTGATCATAGCCGATGCTACCGGCCACGGAACGCCGGCCGCACTTGTTACGTCGGCTTCTAACGCCGTATTTTCCTACATGAGTAAAAAGGACTCTTCCTTAGAGGAGTTGGTGGACGTTTGGGATGACGTGGTTTACTCCACGTCGAAGGGCGAGGTTTTAATGACCGCGCAAATCTGTCGAATCGATTTAAAAACTGGCAAAGCTGAGATTGTAAACTTGGGTCATGAACCGCCCGTTCATTATGCCGCCGACAAAAAAACTGGCTCTTACATCTCCCTTCCGCCCAATCGCAGCTTGGGCGAACGCAAAAACGCGCAAAAGAAGATCCAGACTTTCGAATTGCTGCCGGGCGATCATTTCGTCATGTACACCGACGGTGTACAAGCGTCGATGTTCCGCGAGAAGCAAGAGATGAGCGAAAAACAAATTCTTCGGGTCTACAACGGCTTCTTCCAGTCGGACGAAAGTAAGGAACAGTTCTGCGCATCTCTTTATAAATACCTTCGAGCGAAGTCGGACTCCATCGAGCAGCTTGAGGATGACATCACTTTTGTCTCGATCAGCCGCGAGAGCTAACCTCCTCTGTCCAAGTGACAAAATTTTGATACGTCTCTTGTCTACTGAGTTAAGTCCATTTCTCATCCACCAGACTTACGCTCTGCAGCAGGAGTGTTAAGATTTAAATGTGGGAGAACTCTACGTATTTCGCGGATTACAATCTACAGAAAAGAAACTGATTTACATCAGTCTCGTGGGCATTGCTTTTTGCCTTTACCTCCTGCAATTTTATAATTTTTCAAATTCAAAAGCTGCAAAGTTAGAACGCGAAATTGGTTTTCTTTCCGAAGCACAATCTGACATTCGCATCAAAAATTATGCGCAAAGTTTATGGCAGTCTGCGAAAAGCCAACAGAAAGTGCGCGAAGGCGACAAGATCTACACTGGTGAAAAATCTTTTGCCATGATCAATTTGAAAAATGAATCAAAAATCGAACTCAAAGAAAACAGCCTCGTCGAGTTTAAAAAAGTTAAAAATATGAACATTGCGGATCTTGAGGAGGGGGAGTATCGCGTTGCCATTGTTAAGGATTTGAAAATTGCCATCAAAGGACAAATTGCCAACATCGAAGGCCAATCAGAGATTATTTTGAAAGTGGCTAAAAATAAAACCATCAGTGTTGAGACGTTACAGGGAACACCGAAAATTCAATATCAATCCAAGGTTTACTCTCCCACAAAAGAGGCGCCCTCGACGATTGAAATTATGGCCCCTACGAGCAGCCCCAACCAATTGAACTCTGATATTGCCAATGAGGATGAGGGCTCCCGAGAGCCATCGAACACTGAGATCGAAGAAACACCACAACCCGTGGCCGTGCAAATCAATGCAGAGTTTAAAACCTTCGACTACAGCGTAAAAATGTACGATGTGTACGATCGCGATGGACAGCAACTCAAGCTCAAACCGGCAGGACAAACTCTTGTTCGTTTTGCAGTTCCCTTAGAAATTTTAACTTTTGATAGCACCAAAGAAATCTTTATCGACTACTCCACTAACGCCGACCTCTCCGAAAGCCGTCAATACGCGGCTGATTCTTTGGACCGCACGTTGGCGCAAGTGTATCTTGGCGACAACTACTGGCGCGCTTCACAGAACAAGCAAGACTGGTCCTCCACCGGACACTTCGTGGTTCGCGCGGTCACCTTGCCGAGCTCTGAGGTGAAGGTACGCTTGGACGATAACTCTCTGTACTTGAAAAACGGCACGGCGAATGTTGATTTACAGCTTTCCACAGACATCGATGCCAACGGTTACCTTGTTGAATCGTCGCACACGGCTTCGTTTGATAGAAAATCCACCACCCACTGGGCTTACGAAAACAAACTTCATTTGCAGTTCAATCGAGCGGGAACTTACTATTACCGCTTCCGAGCCGTGGATGAAAACTTGCGCTTGGGTGAATGGTCAAAAACAACGCCCATCGAAGTGTTGGAATTAGCTCCCCTGAAAGCCCCGCAATTTGTGCGCAGTGAATACACCACCAATTCGGATGAAATTCTTCTTTTCTCGTGGAGCAATCCCGACCAGCTTGAAAAATTTAAAATCGCAATTACTGACGCCAAGGAAAAAACTATTCTCGAAAAAACAGTTTCGGATCCGTCATTTGAATGGACACCTCGCAATCCGGGAACGTATCGGGCCGAAGTCAGAAGCGTGGGTTCGCAAAATCGAGTCTCAGAACCGGGCATCGCCTCTGTCATCGTAAAAGCGGCCATCATTCGTCTCTCCAAGCTCACCGACTCGTTCACCGGCGGCGCTTCTAGCGAAGCCGAGGACGATTCTCGCAAGACAGCATCAAAAGAAGAGATTGGAAAAGACATCGAAGTGCGAACTGAGTTCCCGGTGATCAAACTGGGTTACAACGCCGATTTTATTCTTTCACGTTTAACATTCTCCACCAATTACTATGATACTGTGGAATCCCAAGCGCTCAACGCCTCCTCCGAACTTCCGGTGGCAACCCCTGGGTTGCAAGTCGCAGCCCTCGGCTGGCGAGGTCACCACGGCGGCGAGTTGATGGTGCAAAAAAATCTTTCAAGCAACGAGCCGGGAGCGGCCGATTTTTATTCGGCAGAAGGTCGTTACCACTATCGCTTTTACGACAGCAAAGACAGGCCAGACCTTGTTGGCTTTCACCTTTCACCGTTTGTTGGCTATGAAACGTATTCCAACAGTAACAGTCTCTACTTTGTATCGAAGTACAATATGGCGAAGCTTGGATTGTTTTTTGAGCTGCCATTGATGCAGAGTTGGACCATGGGACTCACGGCCGCCTATGGCACCGGCGACTCGTTAACCAAATACGAAGCACTTTTTGATGTTTCGTACTTCTTTAAAAAACAATGGACCATGGGTGTGGGCGTAAAATCCAGCATTATGTTTGGAACCACTTCGCAATTTCCCACCTACCCTGATTACCGTGAGGGATATTCCCTTGGCCAGTTTAATCTCCGCTACTTTTTCTAGTGTCCCCTGGACCATTATCTGTTAGTTAATGTGGCCATGAATAGTTTTTTTTCCCTGTCGCCCGATTCTGTCCTTAACGCCATCGAGAACAACCATTTGCGCACCACAGGTGAGTTCTACCAGTTGAACTCCTACGAGAATCGCGTTTTTAACCTTCGCTTGGAGACCACTCCACAACAGCCTCTTTCGCAAGTCATAGCTAAGTTTTACCGCCCCGGCCGCTGGAGCTTGGCTGCCATCGGTGAAGAGCATAGTTTTCTCGCGGAGCTTCGAGAGCAGGATTTGGATGTAGTGGCGCCAATGGTTTTAAAAAACGGGCGCACCATCGACGAGCTTGCGGGCCCCATTTATTTTTCGCTGTTTCCAAAAACTCCCGGCAGAATGCCTGAAGAATTTTTTGATGCGGATTGGAAACGCATCGGCACCATGCTGGCGCAATTGCATAACTGCGGAGCTAAAAAAACTTTTCAACACCGACCCACCATGGGCTCCGATAACCATTTGGGTTGGCAAAGTTTGTCGGTGTTAAAAAAGTGGGTGGCGCCCGAAGTTTGGACGCGCTACGAAGCGGCCTGTTTAGATATTTTGGATTATTTAGATTCTGAACTTCCAGAGCAGCGTTTTTTACGGATCCACGGGGATTGCCACCGGGGAAATATTCTCCACAACGGCGACTCGTTTTTCTTTGTCGATTTTGACGACTGTATCAACGGCCCTGCGGTGCAAGACCTATGGATGCTGCTTCCGGGAACAGTTGAGGACACGCAAAAAGAACTGGATCTGTTCATGTCGGGCTACACCCAGTTTCGAGACTTTAACGAAAACGAACTGGATTTAATTCCCGCCCTGCGAGGCCTGCGGATTTTTTCCTATGCTGCCTGGATAGGCAACCGCTGGCACGATCCCTCCTTCCCGCGCCTATTTCCCCAATTCGAAAGCTATAACTACTGGGCCGAAGAGCTCGAGGCCTTAGAAAAAATTGCCTGGTCGCTTTAGCGTAGGTACGGACACACTTTTTGGGACTAATTGCGTTA
>JAYUKO010000334.1:0-2332 GCA_043764415.1 Bdellovibrionales bacterium
TCTATGCTGAGTGAGCACCTCAGCGCTGTCAATAGAGCTTCATCAAGTTCCAATGGTTTCTTAAAAAAAGCTGGATTAAAAAGGTTTTTAAAAACGAGTTCCGCAGCGAAGCGAGGACTGTCTGAGAAACCATTGGAACTTGCGACTAAACATTAAAGCGGAAAAAAAGAACATCGCCGTCTTTGACGATATATTCTTTGCCTTCGAGGCGGTACTTGCCTGCGTCCTTAACGGCTTGTTCGCTTTTGAGGGTGAACAGGTCGGCACAGTTGTAGGTTTCGGCGCGGATAAAGCCTTTTTCGAAATCGGTGTGAATCACGCCAGCTGCCTGAGGAGCTTTTGTGCCCTTGCGAATGGTCCATGCGCGAACTTCTTTTTCGCCGGCAGTAAAGTAAGTCTGTAAACCTAAAAGCGCGTAGGCTTCGCGAATAAGTCGGTTGAGGCCGGGCTCCGTGACTCCGAGGCTTTCTAAAAACTCTTTGCGCTCTTCAATGGGCAGTTGTGCGATCTCTGCTTCCATAGAGCTGCAAATTAAAATTGCCAAATTGTTTTCTTTTTTTGCAAATTCAATAACTGATTTGGACCAATCATTTCCACCTTTCGTGAAATCACTTTCACTCACATTGCAAACATACAAAGTGGGTTTGGAAGTGAGAAGGTGCATGCCTTTTACGATGGGTTCTGTTTGTTCGTCGGTTTCCACAATTCGTGCGGGCTTTCCAGCTTCCAGCGCCTGCTGCACTTTAATGATGATATCTAGCTCGGCAATCTGTTTTGGATCCTTACTGGATTTTGCAGTTTTTTCGATGCGTTGACGGCGTTTTTCTACAGAATCCAAATCGGCCAGCATCAGCTCCGTGTTGATCACTTCGATGTCGCGAATGGGGTCGACCGAGCCCGAAACGTGAATGACGTCGGGGTCGTCAAAGCAACGCACAACCTGCACAATGGCGTCGGTTTGGCGAATGTTGGCCAGGAACTGGTTGCCCAGGCCTTCGCCTTTGCTCGCGCCCTTAACGATGCCTGCGATATCCACAAACTCGATGGTGGTGGGAATCACACTTTGTGGTTTGATAAAGCTGCAGATTTGATCGAGGCGCACATCGGCCACAGTCACCACGCCAACATTGGGGTCGATGGTGCAAAAAGGGTAGTTGGCTGCTTCGGCTTTAGCGGAAGTGAGCGCATTGAAAAGCGTGCTTTTTCCGACGTTTGGTAATCCAACAATTCCGCACTGAAGACTCATGGCGTGTCCTTTGGTTTTAGAGAATTATAATAATTCGCTGTTTTGTCGTACCCTTGAAAGATTAAAGATTCAACAGCGTCGAGAGCCGTGTTGAGGAAATCAGGAAGTTGAGCCGCCTCGTCTTTGCTAAAGTTGCTCAAGACGTGGTCAGCCACATCGATATTAGGATTGGTGGGGCGGCCGACACCAAGTTTAATCCGGAAATATTTGTTGTGGCCTAATTTTTCGTGGATATCGCGGATTCCGTTATGGCCACCATGGCCTCGGTCCTTTTGAATTTTAAGCTGGGCAAACGGAAAGTCGATCTCGTCGTGCAAAACAATAATCTGACTGTGGTCGATTTTATAAAAGTCGCAAAGACTGCGCACGGGATCGCCCGAAAGATTCATAAACTCCTGAGGTTTGCAAAACACAACTTTTTGCGACTGTTTGTTATCCTCGGAGTGCAGAGTAAGATGAGTGGTGAAAGCTTTTAGTTCTTTTTTTTCAGGAGGGGCATTGACTGACTTAAGGAACGTGTCCACGGCCATAAAGCCGATGTTGTGGCGATTGAGCGCGTATTTAGGACCAGGATTGCCGAGACCGACGATAAGCCACATGTGTTCTATCCATAACGAAAAAAGCCCGGGTGAGCGGGCTTATGTTCAGTGAGCAAAGTCTTTTCAAACAAATGAAAAGACAAAATATTTACTTCTTTTTCGCTGGTGCAGCAGCGGCAGCGGCCGGAGCGGCGCCAGCAGCAGGGGCAGCGCCAGCAGCAGGAGCAGCAGCAGCCACAGTCTCAACAGCAGCCGCTTTTTCTTCGACGTAAGCGGTAACTGTAGCCAGCGTGCGCTCACCAGGTGTTACAGCGCGAACGCCGTCTGGAAGCTTAAGATCGGACACGTGGAGAGAGTTGTTCAAGCGAATTTCGGTAATATCAACTTTTAAAGTTGCAGGAATCGCAGCAGGCAAGCACTCGATTTCCATGTCATGCATAATAACCTGGAAAATCCCGCCTTCTTCTTTAACACCAGCGGCTGTTCCTACGTATTCCAAAACCACTTTTACGCGCACTTTGCGAGTCATATCGAGAGCGTAAAGGTC
>JAYUKO010000335.1:0-7819 GCA_043764415.1 Bdellovibrionales bacterium
GTTTCCCGACACGGATTCTTCGGAAACCATCATCAACTGCTTTTTAGAAGAAGTAAAAAAGCTAGATATTCAGCTGCATCTAAACCACAGTGTTCAGTCCGTTGAACCTTTGGAAAACAAACAGCTGCAAGTGAATATCAAAGACCAGGAAGCGATGCTGGCGGATCGTGTGCTTATTGCCACGGGCAGTTCGCAAGCGGGCTACAACTTCGCTAAGTCCCTCGGGCACAGCATCACCGAGCTTGCACCTTCCTTGTTTAGTTTTAAGATCGATCATGCGTTGTTAAAGGATCTTTCGGGTCTGAGTTTTCAAAAAACAAAATTAAAACTTAAAATCGAAGGGGCCCCGATCTACAAACAAGACGGCCCCACTTTGATTACTCATTGGGGCTTGAGCGGCCCCGCTATTCTCAAACTCTCGGCTTGGGCGGCGCGGGACATGATGCATGTGGATTACAAAGCTCAGCTCATCATTAACTGGCTTGGGCATGAACGCATTGAGCAGGTGCAAGCTCTGCTCGCGCAGCTGAAAGACAATAATGCAAAATCGCAAATCAAAAATATTTACCCCTCCGAAGTGGCCAAGCGTTTTTGGCTTCAGCTTCTTGATGTGGCGGAAATCCCGCAAGAACTTTTGTGGGCAAACCTTGCAAAAAAACAGATGCTCAAACTTGCAGAGCTGTTGTTTTCGTGCACTTTTGAAATCCTTGGAAAGAATCGCTTTAAGGACGAATTTGTTGAGTGCGGTGGCGTCAATTTGAAAGAAATCGATTTTAAAACTCTACAAAGTAAAGTTTGTCCCGGAGTCTATTTTGCGGGAGAGCTGTTGGATGTGGATGGCATCACGGGAGGGTTCAACTTTCAAAATGCATGGACCACTTCTTGGATTGCGGGAACGCACATGCTGTCATCTAACCCACAAAATAATGATATCCACGCCCCTTGAACCATGATAGCCTGTCTTCTCTTACTTAAATGCAACACTTGAGTCCTAGAGCATCCGGTTCTCGTCCTCCACTGCTGCCCCGACTCCTTTGGAGGTCTCTGCATGGCAAAGGATGATTTAACATCCATCGATGGAAAAGTATCAAAACTTCTAGGTGGCGGCACTTATCAAGTGACCTTACCCAATGAACTTATGATTACCGCAAAGCTTTGCGGAAAGATGAAACGTTTTAAAATTCGCGTGATTCTAGGCGACCGTGTCACGGTTGGAGTTTCGCCGTACGATCCCACTCATGGCCTTATTCTCTTGCGCCACAAATAAATAAATTTTAGCAGACTTTAAGTCGAGATTTATTATATATTTCTCTATCTCAGGGGGAGATTTATGATTTGTCTTATTTTCGTTCTTACGCAAATTTCCATGGCCACCCAAAACTCTGTCTGGAAACAAGATGTTTTCAAACGCGCTGATGAACTTGAAAAAAAACTCATCGCGTGGCGCAGGGATATTCATCAAAATCCCGAGCTCGGCGAAAGTGAAAATCGAACAGCTAAAATGGTTGCCGAACATCTCAAAAATTTAGGCATAGAAGTTAAAACAAATATCGCAAAAACTGGAGTTGTCGGCATTTTAAAAGGGCAGAATTCTCGCCCGGTGGTTGCCCTGCGGGCCGACATGGATGCCCTTCCCATCAAAGAACTCACTGATGTTCCTTTTGCGTCCAAAGCCAAGGGTCTTTATTTGGGCAAAGAGGTGGATGTGATGCACGCCTGCGGACACGACACGCACACAGCGATGTTAATGGCCACGGCTGAGCTATTAAGTGATCTCAAAAAACAAAATCGTCTCAAGGGCACTGTGATGTTTATATTTCAACCTGCCGAAGAGGGACCCGGCGATGGGCGCGATAACTCCGCGGTGGATTGGGGCGCGCACCAAATGCTGAAAGAAGGTCTATTTAAAAAAATTCTCAAGCCCGATATGATCTTTGCCCTGCACGTGTCCGCAAACTATGAGTCCGGGCGCTTGGTTTACACACCCGGCCCCTCCATGGCGAGCTACGATAACTTTTATATCACTGTGGAAGGCCGTCAAACCCATGCAACACTGCCTTGGGAAGGCGTAGATCCTATTTTAGCAGGCGCAAAAATTGTCGAAGTTCTGAATCAAATCGTAAGTCGCCGCTTGAATATCGCAAAAAATACTTCGGTTGTAACTGTTGGCACCTTCAACGCTGGTTACCGCGAAAATATCATTCCCGACACCGCAAAACTTTCTGGAACTATTCGCGCGTTTGACGATGATTCACGCAAAAAAGCAATTCAGTTTACAACGGAAGGCGCGGAACATGCTGCAAAGTCTGTGGGTGCCACGGCGAAGGTGCGCATCCATCGCGGGTACGATGTCACAATCAATGATGAAAAACTCTCAGACCAAGTATTACCGTCGTTGCAAACGGCAGCCGAGGGGAAAATCACTCAGGGTTATAAAATCGGTGGCTCAGAAGACTTTTCCTATTATGCCAAAGAAGCGCCTGGCGTTTTTGTATTTTTAGGCGTCACTCCATTAAAAAACCTCGGTAAGGCCGCAACCAATCACAGCGGACTTTTTTATGCTGACGAGTCGGCATTGAAGGTGGGTGTTCGCACCCTGAGCCTAATGACTCTCGATGCAATGGATGGATTGGTCGCTAAACCCTAGCGACTAAACCCTAACTTCTCGAAAAAGTTTTAAACACGTCACGTTACCTAGGTCCTGATTCACGTTTCAAAAAAAGACATTGGCCACCCTGAGTTGAAATGGGACCTCAGTTTTTTTTGGATGCGCCGATAGAGTGGACATGAAAACACAAAAATATATTCTACTATTGTCATCTTTGATGTTCAGCACGCAGCTAGGTTGCTCAACACACCCAGAGATTAAACCCTTTGAGGCGCCAACTCCGCAAGAGATTGCCCTTGAGAATTCAGAAAACTCACAAGAAAGCATCGAACTTCCCGATTCAGATGATGGTTTTGTTGAAGATGCAGAACTTCCCGCGGAAGAGCCGCAGCAAGTTGCTAAGGCTGAGCCTGTAGAAACTAAAAAGGCTGAGCCTACTAAAGTGCAGCCAGTAAAAGCGCAAAAAGAGCGAACTCCCGCCTCGGCTGCAAAGAATGGCTACTTCGTATTTACCAATGCTTGCGATATGAAATCGTCCCCATCTTCAGGTAGCAAGTCTGTAGGTAACGTGGCCAAGGGCAAAAAACTGTGGTTAGACTCACACAACGCCCAATGGTTTAAGGCCTACAAAAAAAGCGGTACGGCTTATGTTCCAGCTGATTGCGTAAATTAAAGTTCATTTTTCTGTCGATTAAAAAGACAATTTCGTCCTTTTGACGCTTCCTTCAACTTTAGGAAGCCACAACCCCCCTCTTTTCGGCACTCCATTTGTATATCTAGTAAGGGTCCGCAACTTTCAAGGAGGCGAAAGTGATGAAGTCGTATTTGGTTTTAATGTTTGTCGCGTGTTTTCTAGTTTCGTTTGCTGGAGAAGCAAAATTACTCACCACAAAAGAAGTGGCAGCTCAAAAACAAAAAAATAAACAAGTTAAAGCACCTCGGAAGGTTGTGCGCTTAGACTTTGATCAGCCCAAAAAGACAAAAAATGCAGCAAACTCCCCTCGAAAGGTTGTTCGCTTGGATTTTGATCAACCCACTAAAGCGAAAAAGGAAATCAAACCTGTAGCGAAAGCTGAACCGCCTAAAAAGACGTTTAAATCGATTTCATGTCATAACGGTTTTATCGTCGGGCAAAAAGCGTACTGTTCTACGACCAAGTCCACAGTTGATTCCTCAGATAAACTAGCTATCAAAAAAGGTCGGTCGGTGGCCAGTATTCCTAAAACAGGAAAAAAGTTGAAACCATCGAAAAAGTTTTAAGCAATTTACCAGGATCCATTTAAGCTCAGCATTAACGCCTCTTCGAGGCGTTTTTGTTTTATTTTGAGATGGTTGGTCAAGATTCGAAAAGTCCAGCCGATAAGTTTAAAAAAGGAGACATCATGAATCAGTATGATTATGCAGGATTGTATCAATTTTTACATCAGACGCCAGAGAAAGGGCTTCGACAGATGTTGGTTGATCAAAAGACTTTCACCGAAGTGCACTTTCAACTTTTAATGAAGGTTGTTAAAAATAGTAACGAGCAAGGGTTTATTGGTCATATCGAAAAAAGTGACTACCCAAAAATGCGTTTTGGCCCCGCCGAGGAGAAATTGCGCGATAAATTTTGGCAAGACTGCTCCACGTGGTTTTTGCAAAGAGGCATTTTATCCACAACGACCAAAAAAACGCCCGTCGCAGCTTAACTGTACTGGGTTCCTGGACGGATCTTGAACTTGCGATCCGTCCACGTTATACTTATCTCATGAAATCATTTATATTTTTTTCCGCCCTCGTCGTTATGTCCACAGCCACGTTCATCGCCTGCTCCACTTCCCAAGAGCCGCAAAGCAATCAAACTGAGGCTCTTCAGGAAAATTTAAAAAAAATACGAACCGAAAAGAATCTTGAACTCGATAAAAAGATCGAAGATATCGCAGCAAAGTTTAATATTCCCGCAGTGCACGTACAAATTCATGAGCGCGGCGAGATTGCCTATCAAAAATTTCTGGGCGTTCGGGCCATTGGAGCCCCCACCCCGACCGCAGAGACCGATCGTTATTATTTGGGGCACATTTCCAAAACACTGACTTCACTTCTCATGGCGCAGTTGATCGACCAAAAAGTTGTCAGCTGGAATTCGACGCTCGCCGACTTGGTCGGAAAAGATTTTACGGTCAACCCTCTACTCCGCCCCATCACCCTCGAAATGTTGATGGCGCAAAGAAGCGGACTTGTGGGACTTGATAAATTAAAAGTGATGGCGACGTTAGATAAATATTCCGCAAGACGAGGCCGCGAACTCATCGTTCAATCAGCGCTGTCGTACAATCCAGAGTTCACACCGGATTCTAAAACTGATATCAACTCTACCAACTATGTGGTGCTCGGCTGGATTTTAGAAAAATACACTAACTTTCAATGGGAAGAGCTTGTTAAAAATAAAATATTTTTCGATATGGGCCTCACTCAGTGTGGTTTTGGTTTAGCCACCAACCCAAAAAGCCAGGCGGTGGATCACCCCCTCGGTCATACGTTGAGCAATTTTAAATTGATTGCCGAGAAAAAACTGAATGTTCCAACTGCCATAGCTCCGGCTGAATCATTAAGTTGTTCGTCTGGAGATTTAGCTAAGCTGTTAAAAGAAATTAACATGGGCCTCTACCGCGAGTCGCAATTTCTTCAGGAAGAAACTTTTGCTAAACTTTTTGGGCCCAGTTTAGATCCCAAAATGACCTACGCGCACTTTCTTGTGCACGATCGCGTGTGGGCTGGTGGACGAACTCTCACATCGTCGTCCCTGGATTCTCTGTTTACGTCACACATGGTGTTAGCACCGGCGCGCGAAATCGTGATCACCGTGCTTGTAAATTCTGGCTCCCCGAAGGCCCGCGAAGGCTCGGCAAAAATATTAAAGTTGCTCACCGAATCGGTGCAATAGGTTTTGATGCGTCTAATTTTAGAAGCCGCCAAAAAATACACCACCCCTCTGGCGGTGCAACAGTTTGTTGCCCGGCTTCCGTACAACTCAGAACAGCAAATCGAAACTTTGTGTTCTGCTGAAGAGTCTCTCCGGCGAAACACGGGGCATTGCCTGGAAGCGGCTTTTATTGCGGCTGCCATTTTAGAACAGCACGGTTACGACCCCTGTGTGCTCAGTATGGAGAGCCATGATTATTTGGATCACGTGGTGTTTTTATTTCGTGCTCATAGCGGCTGGGGAACCATCGGCCGTTCTCGGGATAAGGGCCTGCATGGTCGAAAGCCTGTTTTCTCCTCCATTAAACAGCTGGTAAATTCGTACTACGCTCCCTACATCGATAAAACTGGGCGCATTGTGCGCTACGCGGCCTTCCACCTTGATGAAACGCAAAGTGATTGGCGCGCTTCAACGCAAAATTTGTGGCAGGTGGAAAGATACATCGGCGCGCAAAAACATCAGCCATTTGAGAGTTCTGATAAAGTTTTTCGCAAGATGAGAGCCAGATATTTAAAGAATGGCCCTTTACAAAAAGGGCCCCACTGGTGGCCTTAGGTTCGCTTTATTTAAAACCCCACAGCCATGAGTGCATCTAAGTAGGGTTCCCAAAGAGAATCTACTTTTTCAAACTTCACTTGGATATCAAAGGTGGGCGACCATTTGAGTTTTGTTGGTTCGTTGAGGAGAGGCATGCCCGCTTCATTGGGTGTTCGGCTGGCTTTGACACGATTGCAGGTGTGACAGGCGGCCACTAAGTTTTCCCAACTTTTTCCACCGCCCCGAGAAATCGGCATGACGTGATCTAAGGTTAAATCCCGCGTGGCTAGTTTTTTAGAGCAATACTGACAAGTGTGTTTATCGCGTAAAAAGATATTATCTCGCGAAAGGCGAACGCTGCGATGGGAGCGAGGTTTGATGTAGTTTTTCATACGCAGAACTGCAGGAGCGTTGTACTGACTTCGAAAGGATCGAATCAGACGCTCGTGAGTGACGACAATTTCAGCTTTTTCTTGAAACCAGAGGATCATTGCTTTTTGCCAACTGACGATTCGTAAAGGCTCATAAGTGGCGTTGAGAAGCAGCACTCGTGGATATGAAAGGCTATTGCCTGGACACCTCCTGATAGGCCTAGGGCGTGTCAGACCCCATACATCTAGGATGAACCAGGTCTCACCTAAAAAGCAAGTCCAGAAAGAATCCGCCAAGTAAGGCGTTGTAATTTTGTATTAAACTGAGACACAACAACCACTTAGTGGCTGTGGGCTAATGATTATCGACGTGCATTCGTTTTTTGCAAACGACTTTATTATTGAGCTTGAAAAGAAGCTCAATTTTTGAAGCGCCTACTTCGTCTTTGGCTGGAACGTCTTCGCCTTCTTTAGCAAAAACGGCTTGGTTTAGTTTTTCGTTGTCATAATCTTTGAAAAAATAATATTGGTCGTTATCAGGCCAGGCTTCTATGGACGTATATTTATTAAAAAGCTGCTTCTGCTTTCCCTTGTAGAGATAAATTTCAAGCGACAGCTTAGCAACATCGCCGCTGGTAACGGCAGACTTTTTCACTAGCACGGTGGGCATGGGGGAGCTATCCCCGTACTCACTGGGAATAGTTTCAAGACTCTGCAGTTTTTTAATTTTGCCGCTGGTAAAATGATCTTCTACCGTTTTGCCAGTGTAAAGTTCGTTGCAGTTCAGGGCGAAACTTTGCGCGCTTAAAAAAACAATCATGCTTGCAAAAATGGCTTTTACTAAATATTTCATAAAAACTCCGTTCGGTTTTATAGCGACGCAATTAGCCTATCTTAAAGCTTCTTCACGAGCTGGGCATTGTTTTTTATCCGCAGGAATGTTTTCGGGGCGAATGCAAATATGCATATGGTTGCTGTGCCCACCGGCATAGGCCACTTGGCTTACATAGTTTGCGCTGCGCGGACGACTGCGAATATTGGGATCGTTAAATAAAATATTTGTCGCTCCGTATTCTTTCGCCATGCGAAGAAATTCTGCTGTTTTTTGTGCATCGTAGTCAGAGTTGTTATAAAACAGGCCTGCGTTTTCAAAACTTCCACGGCGCATCGGGCGAATATCAATACAATAGCCATTGGTGTGCGAGCGGTGCCCATTCCAGCGCGAAAAATCGCGATGAGAAATATCACCGAACGACACACGGCAACCCCGCTCTTCGTACTCTGTGGTTGAACCATCGGCGTTTTGAATATCAGAACAGCCGTCGGAGCGCCATTCGTTGA
>JAYUKO010000336.1:0-7760 GCA_043764415.1 Bdellovibrionales bacterium
GGAGGTTGAGCCACCGGAGCCTGAGCCGCCTGAAGAACTGCTTCCGTTTCCTTGGTCCACTTCGCTCGTTTGCAATGTTTCGAAAGATTTTTTCGCACATGCTTGCGTGCTGAGCATCAACAGTCCAAGAACTGCGGTAAAGAAAAGTTTATTTGTAAGAGTCTTCATATTCCACCCCGTATTTATCCATAGTATAGCGCTAAACTTATTTCCTCTGCACCATCATCGGTAGGTTCGGCTAAAAAATTGACATCGCCATATCTAGAAACGCAAAAACTAAACCATGACCTTTGGTGAGGGCGGACTGTCTCAAATTGCGACAAACCCTTTATTTTCTGAGGGAAAGCCCGATAGTTTGCCATGAGTTTTTTTAAAGGTGTTTTCGTACTGACAGTGATTCTTGTTCTTGCGACGCAAATTTTTCTTCAAGTTTACTAGCTAAAAGTCCTGCGAGTAACCAACGTAGAACGTGCGTCCCAAGGATGTTTCGGAGGCCGGAAGTAAAAACCCAGGGCCGCCGCGGCTGTATTCGTTATACACTTTGTAATCAAAAATATTTCGCGCTCCTGCTGTTACAACGCCTTCCCAGGCGCCGTAAAGTTCGTAGTGCAAATCAAATTCTGAATAAACTGGAATGGATCCTTTGCGAAGCGCCGAGCTGTTGCGCGTTTCGTCCTTATCTCGCGCCGAGAAAGTTCGCGCGCGCAAACTCACAAGATGCGTGCTCGTGGCCACGCTCACAGAAAATAAATTGCGCCAATTGAGATCGAGCTGGCGTTCGTATCCCTGGAAAAAGAAGGGCTGGTTGCCATTCGTGATCGTGTGCGAGTGATCCATGCGAACAGTGTAATTGAATCCTCCACCCAGCAGCCCCGACTTTTTTATATCAAGATCGATTCCATTGGTATTGTAGCGACCCGAATTCGTTCGCAGTGGCATCAACACCGACTGAATAATATTGGTCACGGGGTCGCGCTGAATGGTCACGCCCAAATCAGATAAAACTCCGGGGCCAAATTTATTTTCGGCTTGGGTTAAACGACCCAAATCTACAGTGTTTAAAGCTTGCGTGCCCGAGGCGCGCCAGTGATCAAGACTCAAAGTCCAATTCTTTTTGGGACGAAGTTGAAAACCAAAATTCCAGTGCTCGCCTTTTTCCGCATCCAAATTCGGGTTACCTCGCGTGGTGGTGGAAAATATATTATTACAGTTGGGATCAGAGTTTCCGTTACTGGCACAAATCACTTCGTCGCGAAAGCGCTGAGGACTTGTGACATTCCCTTGATAGAGGGAGCGGAGATCGGGGGCTTTAAAGCCGGTTCCAAAGGAGCTGCGAAACGCCAATTTTTTTGAAATCTGATACCCAAGAGCCAGTTTGGGATTGATGGTGGACCCAAAATCAGAGTATTTATCCATTCGCACAGCGGCTTGCAGTTGCAACTGCTTAAATGGATTTTGCGAAAGCTCTAAAAAAAATGATCGAACATCGCGATCGCCCTGTTGATTAGAATACAAACCCGTCAGTGGAAGATTTTGCAGTGAAAGACCATCGGCGCGAAAACTATAGCGCTGAAGCTGGCTCTCGATTCCATAGGCGGCATACACTGATTTGTCGCCAAAATCCAAAACGCGGCCCGAGGCGATCAGTCGCGCGTTCCAAATGTCGGCAAAGTTGCTGTTCCAGGTGTCCACCATGGCATCAGCCAACGAATCTTTGCTGCCAGCAGGCTTAAAAGGAATCCATGTTCCGTTATTAATTTTTTGATGGAGGATATCCATGCGTGCATTGCCTTCGTAAACTTCTTGTTTAAAAGCACTCACGCCGTAAGCTAAAGAAAAATCCCAATCAAAGTTCTCAGACTCCCGACCAATTTTTAGCTGAGCAGTCCCGTTGTTTAGAACTTGCTTCGAACGCTCAATTCCCAACTCTTCATCAGCGCTATATAACAATTTTAGTTTATCACCCGGATTAAATGGGGGATTGCCATCGAGGTATGCGGTTAAATAGGTGTTTGCCGTGGTGCCGCTGATCGAGTAGTCGGGTCCGCCACCAGCACTCAGGTCATCAAGGTTAATGATTTTAGGCGTGTTCACCCCATCTGTGCGCTGATGTGCCAGCAAAATCGAACCTTCGATGCGAATCTTATTTGCTAGGTCGTAACCGCCACTGGAAAGGAGGTTGTAGTAGTCGCGTGAGTTCGTGAGCGGTAGTGAGTTGTAATAATCATACCGACAAGCACCGTTTGAACTGATTTGATTAGCGGGGCAATCAGCCGCGCGGTAGTAAGTGGTGCCCTTTTGCAGATTTCCGGGGTTGCTGGTTAAACTTCCTGCTCGCGCCACATCCGAAATCCCATACTCCGTATCGCGAAACATCACCGGCTGATTGGTGCGGTATTGAAACACGGTGAGCAAATTTCCGTTTTTAAAATTTTTGCCGTAGGTCGCGATCAAATTGGCTTCATTGCCTTTGGCGATTTCGGGCAGTGTATTTCGCACGGAAATATTAAATCCGTCGTACTCTTTTTTGGTGATGATATTTACTACGCCCGCCAAGGCTTCGGAACCGTAAAGTGCAGAGGCCCCATCCTTTAAAATCTCAACACGTTCGATGGCGCTGGCGGGAATAAAATCCACACTGACCGCTTCGCCCCCCGCAGGTTTAGGCAAGCGCAAACCATTGAGTAAAACCAAATTGTTGGCAGAGGACTGTCCGTGAAAAGAAATATTCGTACTGCCCGAGTTATTTGGATTGGCTGCTGACATCACGGCGTTGTCTTTCAACATGCCCGCCGCCGAATAGCTTCCGCCTTCTTGCGCCTTGGTATTATCGATGACTGAAACTGGCGAGGGGGCGCCCTCGTCCACAGTGCGCTTGATGTACGATCCTGTGACAACGATTTTTTTTAGAACCTTGGGGCTCTCGTCGACGGTGGTTTCGTCCTCTGCAGAAGCGGAGGAACATAAACAAATAAAACCCAACGTCAGCAAATACTTTTTCAACGGCAACTCCCAACCCCAAAATTGAAATTCGGTGTAACATGCTTAGGAGAGTGAGCCAATAGAAAAGGCCTCTTGTGGAGGCCTTAACAGAGTCTTGTAAATGTGCTTACGCTTCGATCTAAAAAATTAAAATGCGAAGTAAACGGCGAGAGATGGAATCACGATTTCGTCGCGGCGGGTGGCTGAATTTGCTAAGCCAGAAATCTCGATGTCATCGAAGGAAACTTTTCTGTAAGTCAGCTCAGGTCCGATGTATACGTCTTCCATCAGCAAGGCGCGGTAACCGGCAGTGACCTGCAGACCATGGGCTCCAGAGTATTTCACTCCACCCGATGTTAAGTCTTGGTCGCCGTTGATCACGTAGCCCACAAGCCCGTAAACGCCTTTGTAAGCGTAACCTGCTTGAACACCCACGTAGTAGTCGCTGGAGTCATCGATAAATTTTTGCGACGTCAGAGAGTAGAAGCCACCCAGGTAAAGTCCCATTTCAAATGCGTAACCCACGCGCAGTTCGATTTGCGACATGCCATTATCTTTGTCTGTTTTATAGACTCCGTAAGATGGGTTTAATGAAAAGCCAGCAAACACGATTTGCGGGGCGAGTAATAGAGAAGTTATTAAGTACTTGAACATTTTGTTCTCCTAGAAATAAAGCCAAAGACCGAAGTAAGGTGTTAACTCTTTAATCTCTTTGTCGGCTAGCGCATTTGTGCCATCCTTGAGATCAATCCTTTTTAAACTCAACTGAGGACCCAATTGAACATTTTCAGAGACTTTCACGGGGTAACCAAGATCGATTTGGTAGCCCGTGGCTTTTTCGTATTTTCCAATGCCGGTCGTATCGTAAGAGCCTGTTGCAATGTAAGTGGCTGTTAAAAAGAGTCCCGTGTAGTTGCAGCTGTAGCCGATAGACGGTCCTGCATAATAGGTTGTCAGATCATTGTCAGTTGCAGTACCACCGCTCGAACTGCCAAAACCGTAGTTCAGCTGAACGCCGGTGTACAAACCAAAATCAAAAACGTAACCTAATTTCGAATCCAACTGAAACGTTCGCACTTTACCTTGGGGTTGCCCTTGGCCGTCTTCGAGCTTTCGGCTGGCCACAGTAAAATTGGGATTCACTAAGAATCCTTTTTTAATGGGTTCGCGCTTGGCAACGGGCTCTTCATCCGCCGTTGGCAGTTCAGTAACTGGGTCCGCGACGGGCGCCGTTACCGGCGTTGGAGTCGGTTGAGTTTCTGCAGCTTTAACGGCCGCCGGTTGGGCAGGCGTTTGAGCAAACGACTCAGAGATTAAAGTCAGCGACATAAGCGTTAAAACAAGTATAGCCCTCATAGAGCGACCTCCGTGTGGTCTAAATGTGTCTCGCACTTCGCTGAGAGCTGTCAACGATTACGGGGCTGCCTTATGATGAAGCGCGCAAAAAATTCACGACATCTGTATTCACTTGATAAAGTAATGGGAAGCCATTACGAATTTAGATGGGGATAACCAGGGAGAACGAATGCAAGTCATGTTTACACTTTTATACTGTTTAGTTTCTGTTTTTGCCGTAGCGCAAAACGACTCATCCGAAACGACTCTTCCCATCGAAGAGGTCATTCAGGAAACCAAAACGCTTAAAAAAATCGAAGTCACAGGCTCTTACATCAAGCGTGTGGATGAAGAAGCACCAAATCCAGTGCAAACCATCACCAGCGAAACGCTCAAAAAATCAGGTTACAACTCAGTGGCAGATGTACTGCGCGACAACGCTCTCACAACCGGTGGCCAGCGTGAAAACGCCATCAACGGAAACCCTGGCGCGGCCACGACTGGAATCGGCCCCTTCGGTTCCGATTCAATTTTAGTATTATTAGATGGAAATCGCTTGCCAAAAATGGGTGGCGAAAACTCGGTGGATTTAAACCTTATCCCCACTGCGGCCATCGAACGCATCGAGATCTTAAAAGATGGCGCCTCGGCCACTTATGGTTCTGATGCCATCGGCGGTGTTATCAACTTTATTACTAAAAAAGACTACAACGGCGGATCCGTATCCCTTGGCCAAACTGTATCCGAAGCCGGTGGAGCCAACCGCACGGATTTCTTTGGAACCTTCGGCAAAACATTTAAACGCGGCTCTGTGACGGGAATTGTACAATACCGTAACAACGCCGAACTCGCCAGTTCCGATCGTTCGTTCACTCGTGTTTCAGATTTAGCCATTCAAGGAAGCGGTACCAGCCAAGTGGGTCAGTGGGCAAAATACACTGGTAATTTAAATCCTGATGGATCTCCGGAAACTGCAAACGCTTATTTAAGTTGTCCAGCTGACCAAACTGTTCCCGACGATCCTAATGATCCAACCGGACCTGGAACCTGTATGTTCGATTATTCAAAATACTCTTGGGAAATGCCTAAAATTTCGCAGTATTCAACTTTGTTAAATGCTCAATATAAACTAAGCGAAAACGTGCGACTTCGCTCGCAAGCCAATTTTACGTACAGAGATGTGCAGACTCGTTTAGCTCCGGCACCGGGTACGCTGCAAATCACTGCCGCGCAAGCAGCAGCAATCGGGATTGTAAACCCAGTGGTGAACCCTCTTAATAACTTAGTCGATGTTCGATATCGGCTTTTAAGTGGAGGAACTCGCGACAGACAAGATCAAACGACGGCATACAATGTTAGTCAGTCGGTTGATGGAAAAATTGCGGGATCGTGGACATGGGACGTCACAGGTTCGTACGCCGATTCAAGAGCCCGAGGTGACGGACAGGGCTATGCAGACAAAAGAAAATTGAACGCTCTCGTGGCCAACGGCTGGAACCCACTGCTACCTTTGGATCAACAAGGGAGCGTTGCCTCTGCCACGATAAATCCCTACGACGTTACTCAGTCTCGTCAAGCCGAGGGACGAGTAATTGCGACAGGGCAGGTGACAGAGAGTTCGTCTTTAGCAGTGGGTGCATCGTCCGCATGGCAAATGTATCGCAGCGAAGTGGATAATGTGACCGCGGCAAACGCCTCCTTTGGCGGCAACGGCGGTAACGGTTACGGTACTCGCAGCTACGAAGCCGTGTTTTCCGAAGCGTCTATTTTCCCAATTGAAGCGCTGGAGCTAGGCTTAGCGGCTCGTTATGATAACTACAGTGATTTTGGAGGTACCTTTAATCCAAAGGTTTCACTCAGTTGGCAGGCCAACGATAAGTTGATGTTTAGAACCTCAGTGGGCTCAGGGTTCCGTGCGCCAAATCTGGCGGACATGTATAACGGTGGTACCTTAAGTTACCCGCGCGCATTGGATAATATCGGTTGTACTGCAGCCGGCGGTACTGGGCCCAGCTGTTCCAACAGACAGTATGAAGTTTTAACAAGTTCCAATCCGAACCTCACTCAAGAAAAATCCTTGTATTACAACGCCGGCTTTATTTTACAGCCCAAAAAGAATTGGAGTATCGAGTCCAATATATTCATCGCAAAAATTGACGATGCTGTTGGTTCATTGGATATGTCTCAAGTGATGAGAGCAGCTAGCAAGTTTGGCGAGCAGTATCTGCGCGACACTTACAAAATCGACATCGTTCGAAACCCAGGAACAGGCCAGATTGATCGAATCAATATGTTGTCTGCTTACAACATATCGACCTCGGTAAAGCAGGGACTTGATTTGAGTATAACAAAACAATCAAAAGCCAATGTGGGTGTTCCCATTGATGTCGTGTTTAATATGACTCATATTCAATATTTAAAGAACGCGGAAGAGCCCGTTCCGGGAACTGGAATTCAAAACTTGCAAGATAACTATTTTAAAAACTCTTTAAACGTCACGGGTATTCGCAACGATCATTCACTTCGCGGCACTTTGCGAACACTTTCGGGTGGTGATAAATCACAAAATTTTGGTGCAGTTGGTGACGTGGGTTATGGATCTTTGCGTACACACACAGAATTCGATTTAAACTACAACAAACAAAACCTCTTTAAAAAAGTGGGTTTTAATGTGGGAGTAAAAAACGTATTCAATGCAAAACGTCCGTTGGATGAAACTGCCCAAGTAGCCCTTGATACAACGGTGTACGATCCAATTGGTCGCTACTACTACACAACGCTAAACTACACGTTCTAAAAGGTACCAAGTACCTTTACCGGCGGCAGTGCATCAGTTATTAAAAAGCCCTCATATGAGGGCTTTTTTTATTTGAGTGGGATCGACATCTATCGTCTTACAAAAGAATAGTGGGGCCGGTGATCGAAAGCACAACGGCTTCGCCAGTTCCGCAGTCTTGTTTCATTCGTACTTCTAGGCTGATCTCAGTTCCGCCGGCGTTTGAGCCCTCAAGGTAAACAACAACTCCGCTGGTTGATCGCTCGAGTTTTAGTGACTCTACGTTGAAAAGGTCTTTTTGCTCAGAGGCCGCAGTGAGCGCGACATTGGCAAAAGTGACGTCGCTTGTATAAACGGTTATGCAAATTTGTGGCTCGAGGGTTTCTGCGCTTGAAAAAGAGGCAAACAGGCCGAAAACGAGAAGAAGTAGATTCATGGCATATCCTTTGGTTAGGTAAGCCGTCGGGGCTCACGTTGTTTCTACGCGGTAGCACGCGGCATTGGGGGCGGCAAATGAAGATATCTCATGGGTAAAAAAGAAAAGGCTCCTCACAGAGCCTTTTTAAAAAAAATCAACCATTTGGGACGGACGATTATTTAACTTCTTTGTGAAGCGTGTGCTTCTTAAGATTTGGATTGTACTTTTTCTTTTCCAAACGCTCAGGGT
>JAYUKO010000337.1:0-2317 GCA_043764415.1 Bdellovibrionales bacterium
AGATGTTCTCAAAGAAACCTATGGAATTATTATTTATCAAGAACAGGTGCAGTTGATTGCATCAAAAGTCGCTTCATACTCGTTGGGCGAAGCGGATATCTTACGTCGCGCCATGGGTAAAAAAGATCCAAAAGAAATGGCCCAGCAAAAAGATCGTTTTGTTTCTGGAGCGATAAAAAACGGTTTTGATCTTAAAAAATCAGAAGAACTTTTCGAATTGATGGCAGAATTTGCCAATTACGGTTTTAACAAATCCCATTCAGCCGCCTACTGTGTGATCGCGGCGCAAACAGCGTGGCTAAAACACTACTATCCTGTGGAATTCTTTGCAGCGCTGTTGAGTACGGAAATGTCCGACACGGATAAAATTGTAAAGTACATCAAGCTGTGTCGCCGGCGTGGTATCGAAATTCAAGCTCCACATGTGAATTTTTCGGACTACAAATTCAACGTAAAGGGCGACGTAATGTACTACAGCCTTGGCGCCATCAAAGGCGTGGGCGAGGCAGCCGTTCAAGCCATCCTTGAGGCTCGCGACTCGTTGCCAACAAAAATATTTGCGTCGCTGCAGGAGTTTTTCGAAAAAGTCGACCTTCGACGGGTTAATAAAAAAGTGGTGGAGTGTTTGATTAAGGCCGGAGCCCTTGACCATTTTGGCTACCACCGGGCGCAAATGTTTCAGGAGCACGAAAAGATTTTAGACATGGTCGAGACCAAGCGCCGCGATATGGAAGTGGGGCAGGAGTCCCTGTTTGCAATGATGGACGAGGGCGTTTCGGAAAAAATCGAATTGCCAGAGGTGGCGACGTGGCATCGCATGGCGCAGTTGGGTTTCGAAAAAGACGTGCTTGGATTTTACCTCAGTGATCATCCGCTCAACGGCTACGAGACCATCGCGCGGGCTTGGACCGACGGTACCATTCAGGAGCTAAAAAATTTCGCCCATAAAAAGAAGTTGTCTTTGGTGGGACTCGTGGTGGATCGTCGAGAGATCATCACCAAAAAGGGAACGCGTATGGCGTTCCTGCATCTGGAGGATTTAAGCTCCGTTGTCGAGGTGATTGCATTCCCAGATGTTTATGCAAAAAGCGAATTGTTGTTAAAACAAGAGCAGCCCATTTTAATTACCGGGGTGCTCGAAAAAGACGGGGATTCACAAAAAATCATTCTCGAAAAAGTAGAACTTTTAAATGTGATTTTACAACGGGCCTCCAGAGCCGTGTTTAAAATCGACAGTGCTTTGCTCCCAAAATTAGAAAAACTGCAAGAAAAACTCATGGCTTTCCCGGGAGAAACTCGACTTTCGTTTGAGATGCAACTTCCTGACTTAGAAAAACGTGTGATGTTAGATATATTAGAACCTAAGGGAGTCACACTCAGCCATGATTTTTTCGAATCCATTCAAAACGATATTGGGCCCACGCAGTTTATTGAAGTGCGGCTCTAGCAGACTCCTCAGTTTGCTCATCGGTGTTATTTTTTTTACAGTGTCTGTTGAAGCCGCGATCGATAGATCAGTGGCGCGCGCGTCTATACTCCCTCTCGTCACCTTTTACAGCTCCTTCGGAGACGGGGAAGTGTACAATTGGTGGGCGGAGGACTCCTCATCTGTTGAAATGAAAGATCTCTTCAAACAGTGGTATCGAAATCTTGTTGGACAGCCGTTAACAAAATGGGAATATCCTGCAGCACTCGTTAAGTCACCTCAGCCAGAGATGCAAGTGAGTGCGCTATCCTTCGAAAAAAAGATGGAATTTGCAAAGCACAGAGCAGCAGCACTTTTATTAACCGGTGATGTTCGTATCGAGCCCAGTCCCATGGTTGAACAGGGCGTGCGGTGGACGCAAAAATTGGAAGTATTTCGAGTGAAAAATGGCCAAAAAATTGGTGAAACATTAAGAATCTATGATCTACCTCCGCACCAGTACCGCCACTTGCTCCTCGCCATCGGCGATAGCAAAGACTTCATGCTCAGCACAATGACGGATCTGCACGCGCGCATCGAAAGTTATAGGCCAGAAAAAGTTGAAAGCTCAACAAGGCTCGTTCTCACGGGCAGTCTTTCTGGGGAGCAAATGGAGCGCATCAAGCAGTATCTGCAGGGCGCGGTTCAAGGCGCAGCTCAAAGTGCAGTTCAAAGTCAGACGAGTGCACAAATTGTCTCCTATGAGAGAGACCAAGTCGTGATCGAGATCAAGGGGCTCAATAGCGAAAAGCTCAACCAGGCTTTGGTTCAGTTTCATTGGAAAGGCTTTCTCACTCAGGTGATTAGCAGCGACTCAAGTCAAGTCGTGTTTGATGTTCAGTCGAAAAATAG
>JAYUKO010000338.1:0-7757 GCA_043764415.1 Bdellovibrionales bacterium
GAGCTTGGTTTAATGCGCGCAACACCTGGTTGTAATATGTATTCTCATAGGCTTCCTGCCAGCAGCGCAGAGCTGCGTACTCACTGCGCGTGGGTAAAGGTTTTAAAATTTCGTCAAGGTTTGGCCCTTGATAAATGCTGCCTATAAGTTCACGTTCTGTTCCCAACTGGGCATCGAGTTCATCGAGCTCTAACAAAAGCTCAAACAAAATAAATTCTTCCAGGGAAATTTTACGCCGCGCGATCAAAGGTTCGGGCTCGTTTTCGAGCAGTGATACCAACCCTGACCACCCGGGGTGAGCAAATTGCTGATCAAACACGTACAAACCAAACAGGGCTTCATCGCCAACAATCAGTTTTAAAACATCTTCAATGGTTGTTGTTGGGTCGTGAAAGAGATTTCGGGCGCGAGGAGTTGCATTTCCTAAGATTGAAACAAAGGATTCCTTATCCATTTTTCGAAGCGCATCCAAAAAACCCGTGGTTCCAGCGGGAAAGCGCCACATCGCAATGCCCTGGTCGAGGTAACTTCCAATCCAGCGGAAGAGGGTCGAATGGACGCGCCCGTCAAGATCGAAATGGAAATGTTTTTTCCAAAGTCGGCGCATATGTAAAATTCTTCGCTCCTGAGGATTAATAGGCTCTTGGTTTTGCGCGAGGCCCATTTTTCGAAATTCGTGTTCCAAGTAAAAATCATTAATTTCGCCGTTGTGCTTTTTTTCGAAGAACTCGTTCTTTGAGAGATACACTTTAACGCCGGTGAGACGAGCGGCGTGCTCGAGCCCTTGGTGAAAAGGCAGGTGCTGATAGGCGTGGAGCGTGTTGTGATGAATAAAATCCTTGAGTGGTCCTTGTGTGGGTAAAAGATGTTTTAGCTCGTGCAGTGCCAGAGCAACAGAGGGGTTGCGATTTGATTTTTGCATAACGTGTCCTTTACAGATCGACTTTTAAGCCGATTTCAAAAACCTGTGCGTTGCGAAAGGAAGACCAGCGCCCATTATCCACAGGGTCATAAAGATATTCTGTGTAGAGATGAGCGGTTTCAAAAAAAGCCGTCATATTTTTTTTGTAAAAGTACTCATAGCCCAGTCGCGCCGTCGCGTTTTGCACGATGCCATAGCCGGTGGATGTGCCACCAGTGAGATTGAAAACGGGCCGTCCCGCGACGTAACTATAAGACGGTGTCATGTTTTCTGGATTTATGATTTTCGCATAACCTGCGCCATAAAACAGTCCGTGCTTTTCGTTCAGTCGTCGACGAGCGGTCACAAACGCGCCGGCCTCTTTCAATGTAAGAAGAGTGGATGAGAAGCCCAGCCCCTGCAAACTGAGATTCTCTGTATTGTGTCCATAATAAGACTCAAAGTTGATGTCATCGTTAGTATCTTTGTACTGGGCAAAAACGTTCACGGCAAAAGGGGTTTGCGAACGAATGCGTGACGGAAGTTCAAGGTGTCCCACGATGCCCGAGGCACCGTAGGTCCATGGGCCATTATGATAGGACTCTCTAAGACTCAGAGTTGGCCATTTGGAAAGCTCGGGCGTGGACTCTTGCGCTTGGTTGTTAAAACTTGGAAAACCAATAGCCATTCCATGTTCGAAGTTGCCATTTTTCGCCAGTGCCTGCGCCTGCAAGCGCATAAAGCCTAAGTCACCAGACGTGAAGTAATGCCCGATGTAGTTGTAAGTTGTTGGGGCAAGCGGCGAAAACAAATCCCACATCTGCCCCACATGAAATGTCCAATCCCCGTCATGCCACGTCACCTTGGCCTGACGGAGTCGGGGAAGGGCGGCCACGGCGGGAGTGGATTTGCTAAAGTCGACAAAATCGAACTCGAAAAGAGTTTCAATATCGTCCTCGAGTTGGAGTTTTAAACCAAGGCGCGACTGCTGAACTTGAAAGGATTGACTGGTGCGACTTGGGTATGGCGCCAGTGCAGGGTTGGCTGCGGCGTTGTAGGCCACCATGTTATTTCGCCCCAGGGAATCCACTCCACCAGAGGCAATGGTGCTGTTGGCGAGTAAGAAGCCGTAGAGATCAAACTTGATATCCTCGGCGTAAGCGCTGCTATAAAAGACTACAAATAATAATGTGAAAATTGCTTTCATAAATCACCTCAATGACCACTGTTTTGCGACGAGATGTCTACATTCTTAAACAAAAGAACTCTTTTTTCATTCAAAAACTTTTGTTGAAGTGTTTGCAGAAGATCTT
Organism: Bdellovibrionales bacterium; assembly: GCA_043764415.1. Taxonomy (GTDB): domain Bacteria; phylum Bdellovibrionota; class Bdellovibrionia; order Bdellovibrionales; family JAGQZY01; genus JANPLN01. The sequence goes on from JAYUKO010000338.1 coordinate 2,215, forward strand.
TGCTAGTTGTGTCGACAAACTGATTGGGCAGAAACTGCACCGTCATGATTTTTGCCGTCTGGGCTTCGATGGCTCCCTTGAGCGAAAGCATGTTGGTAAACACACAACTGCCATCCACGTGAAGAGTGACCTCGTTCTCGGTCTGCGCAACTTTAGTTTTGATTTTAAATAGTTGCGGAAGATTTTTCACCTTGATGAAGTTTATTGCTAATTCCAAAGCTGCACCGGTAAAAATTCCGATGAGCAGATCGGTGGAGAGTGTGGTTGCAATGGTGACAAGGAAGATCAAAACCTGACTTTTACCTGATTTATAAACATTCAAAAGTTGCAGCGGATTGGCGAGGCGGAAACCAACGAAGATAAGAATGGCGGCAAAAGCTGATAACGGAATATGACTTAAAAACTGTGGAAATAATAAAATGAATACCAAGATGAAAATGCCGTGGGCGAAGTTGGAGACGCGATTTGTGGCTCCGCTGGAAATATTCGCCGTGCTGCGAACAATTTCCGAAATGATCGGAAGCCCGCCAATAAGACCCAAAAGAATATTGCTCGTGCCTTTGGAGATCAGATCCATATTCAGATTTGAAGTTCTTTTCAGCGGATCCAGTTTATCCACGGCGTAAGTGCTTAATAACGATTCGATGGAGGCAACCAGAGAAATGGTAATGACCGCCTGAATAAAATGCGTGGACGTAAGATCTTGAAAAAGGGGTTGGTGAAAGTAGCCGGAGATTTCCTGAGGAATGGACAAAAGAAACTCGGGTCCCACGTGATATTCATGATTGAAGATATTGATAAAGTGGGAGTGTTCAATATCGATAAACAGACTGAGTGCGTAGCCAATCATCACTGCGAAAAGGGCTGGAGGTGCCACTTTTTTTACCCGCGGCATGTAATTAACGCCGATCACGATCAGTAGGCAAAAAAGACCTATGGCCAAAATGACCATGTTGTCGTCGAGCAGCCGGGAGGGAAGTTCGGTGATCTGTCCGATGAGACTTTTTGATGTGGGTTTGATTCCGCCGAGCACGTACATCTGTTTGGTGATGATGGTGATTCCGATGGAGGCCATCATTCCATGCAGGGCATTGATGGGAACTGCCAGGGCCAAAGTTCCCCAGCGCATCAAGCCCATGAATATCTGGATCACACCAGCGATGACAATGGCTGCCAGCGTGAGACGGAAGCCCCGCATGGCATCTCCCTGCCCCAGCGAATTGATGCATTCTAAAACTACAACAATGAGACCCGCAGCCGGGCCGCTAATAGTGACGTGGCTGCCGCTAATCAACGACGCCACAATTCCGCCAATGATGGCCGACAGCAGACCCGCCGTGGGCGGCGCTCCCGACGCCACACTAATACCGATGGACAATGGCAGTGCGATGAGAAATACGGTAAACCCAGAGATTAAATTAGGTTTTAAATTCCAGCTCTTCAGCGAATTCATAAAAAGACCCCAGTCTTAAAAAGTTAAAACAGAATGCGTAAATTGTTTTTATTTTTAAGACAGCGGTGGGCTATTGGTGAACAGAGAGCAAAATTGTAAAACGGCGTTCCACAAGGATGTGGGGGCCAGAAAGAAAACATTCACATAGGAAGTTGTATCGACGATGTTATGCGAAAGAAGCGTGTATGGCAGGGCCGAACTATCGCCGTTGCTTTCTTCGATCCGCTCTTCTACTTCGACGGCGACTTCGGCGTTGGAGGCGGATGTTTGCGTGAAAGATTTCGCAGAAGATTTTTCAATGGCAAACGTAGAGAAATTTGGCTCTGCGTTCAGAGTCAAAGGCGCCAGGAGGAAGAGTAGAAAATGAATCGATAACCAGGCCTTCATTACATTCATTGTTAGGCCTCTTTTCGGAAGAAGACAACATAAAATTAAATTGGTTGGACCACTGGCCCAAATTGAGTCGAGAACTCGACTCAATTTGCAGACGGAATAAATTAAACCTTAAAACGGGACTTTGTTACCAACCGCACTTCTGGCCCATGTTCTTTTCGCGCAGCCACTTTTCAAGCGGGGCAAAGTACTCGCGCATGGCTGTGGCATCCATTTGTTTTTGTCCTGTGACGGCTTCTAAAGCCACTGGCCATGGTTCGCTGAGGCCCATTTCCATCATCTTCCAAAGTTTTGATCCCGCTTCCTTGCTACCATAAATGGAACACTCATGCAGTGGGGCCTTGTTGCCGGCCGTTTGGCAAAGCGAACGATGAAATTGAAATTGCAGGATGTGTGCTAGGAAATAGCGAGAGTAGGGAACAAAGCTTGGAACGTGATATTTGGATCCAGGATCAAATGCATCGGCTGGGCGGTTGTTCGGAGGCACCACACCTTGGTATTCACGCACAAGGTCCCACCACGCCTGGTTGTACTGCTCGGGCTTGACCGAACCGTCGAAAACTTTCCAACGCCATTTATCAATCAGAAGACCAAACGGTAGAAACGCCACTTTTTCGAGAGCCATGGACAAAAGATAGTCGATGTTGTCGTTTTTGGGTGGCATCTTTTTTAGCAATCCGATGTCGTACAGATACTTACTGGTGATCGAAAGCTGAATGGTGTCGCCGAGAGCTTCGTGGAAACCGTCGTTGGCACTGCCGTTGTAGAGAATGGGTTGTTGTTTGTAGGCGAGATAATAATAAATGTGCCCAAGCTCGTGATGGATAGTTCGGAAGCTGTCGTCATCGATCAAAATACACATTTTAATGCGCACATCATCTTTAAGATCGATGTCCCAAGCGCTGGCGTGGCAAACCACTTCGCGGTCGCGGGGTTTATCAAACAGCGAGCGCTCGTAAAAACTTTTGGGAAGTACTGGCATACCGAGCGAAACAAAAAAGTTTTCAGCGGTGTTCACCATTTTTTTAGAATCGTAGTTGGCCTCTTTGAGTAATTTGGTAATGTCCATGGCTTTGGAGGAATCCACACCCACCACATCGCGGATGTTGCCCCAGGACTGAGCCCACATGTTTCCTAAAAGGTGCGCTGGAATTGGTCCATCTTTTGAGACCACAGCATTGCCGTATTTTTTATTGAGCTGACCGCGCACGTAGCAGTGAAGCTGTTCGTAAAACGGTTTTACTTCGCCCCACAAACGATCCAAGTCTTTTTCGAAGGCGGCGTCGCTCATGTCGTATTTGGTTTTCCAAAACTCAGAAAGATTTTTGAAGCCCAGTTCCCGGGAGCCTTGATTGGAAAGCTCCACAATTTTTTCGTACTTGGACTTCATGGGAACGGAAACTGTTTTCCAACCTTCCCACGCCTCAAGGAGCTCACTGGGCTTTCGCGATTTGGCTAAAACATCCTCGAGATCTAAAAGATTTTTACAAACACCTTTTTTATTGCAGTACTTGCCACTGCCGTAGGTGCTCTCGAGCTCTGATTTTAACTTGGTCATCTCCTGCGCTTTTTGTGCGTCTTTTGGCGCTGGTAAATTTAAAAAGGCGAGGAGGAGGTTGAGTTGGCGTTTTTCGTCTTTGCTGCTACCTTTGTACTTTTTAGACTGCAGCGCGAATTCCGTGGCCACTTGCGTGTAGCGCGCGTTGGCTTCGGAAGCGAGGACAGTGGAGTCGTCGGTGATAAAATTATTTTGCACCCATTCCGCTCGCTGGGTGGAGATTTGCTCGGTGAGGAGGGTTTGATTGGCTTGCTTTAAAAAGTCTTTGGTCGAAGTCTTGGCTTCGACGGACGGCGAAAGACACAAAATGGCGATGGTCATTGCGATAGCTGTAAAAAAAGACACGGATCCTCCCTCAAAAATTGATATCAAAAAATCTAGCCCGCTTTGGGTGACTTGTCCACGACAAAAGGCCAGGATCCAGCGAAACAGACACACCTTAGCATTTAAAAAAAGCAGGTAAAAAACCGATAGTTTAACTATGAAAAACAAAGTCTTCAGTTTCCTGATTGGCGCCCTCACAACCATGGCCGTTGTGATGCTGAGTTGGTATTATCTCACCTATCAAAAACGGCATTCCAGTTTGTCCACGCCGAATGCTTTTTTGCAGCTTTTGCAAACAGTGGATCATCGTTTTACGGATTTGCAGTTTAAATTTATGCAACCGAAGGCGGTAAAAACCCCGGTGGTCCTGATTGCGGTGGACGAGGACTCCCTGCGCGAGATCGGTCGCTGGCCGTGGGGTCGCGACGTGATGGCCGATATCACTGAAAAACTTTTTGGTTATGGAGTTAAAACTATCGGCATGGATATTATCCATGCGGAACCAGATTTAAAATATCCCGAGCATGATTTAAAGATGGCCGCTGTCGTGGAGGCGCACAAGGAACAGATCGTGTTGGGCGCCTACAGCGAAGATCGTTTGAACCTCGAACCTTACAAAGACTACTGCGTGAATGAGGCCTTTTTATTAAACGGCGGCGAGCATATCGCAAAAATCAATCCCACTTTGATTGTGGATGATGTGACTGAGAATTTTGATGATCTGAATTGGAACACTCTCTTTTCGGGAATTTTTAAAGCCGTACAAAAAGTCTCCGAAAAAGAGTATTTGGAGAAACTGAACAAAACATCGACCAATGAGCTCACATTATTTCAATCGAATTACCTTAAATCCAAAAAAATTCGCGACGTGTTTGAATATTGCAACGACTGGCTCACGGCTGACGACTGGGTATATTTTAAAAATATGGATGTGATGCAAGAAAAATACAAAGAACTTTTCGCAGCTAAAAAAGAATTCACCAGGATGCCCGTCGAAGACCAAATCAAACGCTTTAAAAAATTTGTGCATGAATTTCCGACCCCTCAGTATGGCGAGTGGCAGGGAAACATTTTGCCGATCCAAGAAGCTTCGTCTTACACCGCGAGTTTCGTCGCAAATCTAGATTTAGATGGTTATGTTCGCAGGTATCCACTGTTTTACCGCTCCGGAAGCAAGTTGGGAACAAGCTTTATACCTTCGCTCGCTCTGCAAACTTATCTTACCGGGACAGGATATCGTGCAGACGTCAAAGTCGAAAACATAAATGGTAAAAAGCAAATAACATCGTTTCAAATTATAAATTCACAAACGGAGCCTGAAACAGTCGTGCATCAGCTTCCTGTCGATGAGTATGGACGACTCACGATTCGTTACTACGGCCCTTCATTTACATTTCCAGTAGTCTCAGCAAAGGATTTATTTTCCGATGATGAATATATCACTGTTCTTACCAACGCCGGAAGTCTGGGGCAGGATCAAATTATTCTTAAGCCCGAAAAGCACAAAAAAGAAGCTTTTTTCAAAGGCAAAATGGCCATTTGGGGTGTGACTGCGGTAGGACTTTACGATTTGCGGAATACACCTGTTGCCGCGAACTACCCGGGGCCTGAGATTCATCTCACGGTGATCGGAAATCTGTTTGAGGGGACTTTTTTAAAAAATCTTCCCAAAGAGCAATTTGCTTTGCCGATAATTCTTGCGGGTTTAGGATTGCTGATGAGTTTACTTCTGTCGTGGATGGGAGCTCTAGGTTCGGTGGTTAGCTTTATTGTGACTATGAGCGTGCAGATTTATTTAGATCGACTGCTATTTGC
>JAYUKO010000339.1:0-7745 GCA_043764415.1 Bdellovibrionales bacterium
GGAGAATTTTTTATCAAAGGCGTTATTGAAAAACAACGCCAGCAAGAGAGTCTGTCAAAAACGACAGCTCAGGCCTAGGAGGCATTCATGGCAACAAAAGATATCCAATTACCAGAAATCGGCGAAGGCGTAACCGAGGGTGAACTCGTTCGTTGGCTTGTAAAAGTGGGCGACTCCATCAAAGTGGATCAATCTCTTGTGGAGCTGATGACCGACAAAGCCACGGTGGAAGTGCCGTCTCCTGCAGCCGGCGTTGTGAAAGAATTAAAATTTAAAGAAGGCGATGTCCTCAAAGTTGGCGCCGCGTTTGTGATCATCGACGACAGTGGAGCCGGTGCCGCGAAGGCAGCTCCCGCACCAACGGCAGCTCCTGCGGCAAAGGCACCCATTGCCCCGGCAGCGAAAGCTCCTCAAGCTCCTGCGCCCGCGATGTCGGCGTCTTCGGGCGGCGGCATGGCCACCGTTCAGCCTCCACCAATGGACATTCATGTTTTAGCGACTCCTTCGACGCGCCGTTTAGCTCGCGAGAGCAACGTGGATATCAATCAGGTTCCAGGTTCGGGACTTGCGGGCCGAGTGACTCGCGATGACGTTTTAAAATCCCAAGGCGCGACAGGCGCAGGAATGCCAACGTACTCTCCGCCGCGTGATATGCCAGCCTTCGTGAGCCAGCAGGGCAAAGAGGAGCGTGAGCCCCTCCGCGGTGTGCGCAAAAAAATCGCCGAAAACATGCAAATGGCAAAACATATCATTCCTCACTTCACATTGATGGATGAAGCCAATGTGACTTCGTTAGTAACCATGCGCGAAGAATTAAAAGCCGCAGCCGAGCAACGCGGAATCAAGGTGACCTATCTGCCTTTCGTTATGAAAGCGTTGATGGCCACCATTCGCGAATTCCCAAAATTCAACTCGTCGATTGATGATGCGGCTCAAGAGATCGTCAGCAAAAAATACTTCAACATCGGATTTGCCGCAGACACACCAAATGGCTTAATGGTTCCGGTGATTAAAGATGCTGATCGCAAAACGATCTTCCAAATAAGCGCCGAAATCGTGGATCTAGGAAAACGTGCGCGCGATGGAAAATTAAAACTCGAAGAGATGAAGGGCGCCACCTTTACGATCACCAATATCGGTAGCATCGGTGGAACCTACGCAACGCCAATCATCAATCACCCAGAAGTTGCCATCTTTGGAATGTACAAAATCCAAGATCGTCCGTTTGTGGTAGATGGTCAGCTTGAGGTTGCTAAGTTTATGAACTTTACAGTGACCTGTGATCATCGTTTGATCGACGGCGCGGAAGCTGCACGCTTCTTGGCTGCTTTTATCAAACGAATAGAGAATCCGGGTTTACTCATGATGGACATGATTTAAGGTAACGTTTCTTAATTTCGTCCTTTTTTTGGGGACCTTCCCTTTTGGGACGCGCCCATCCGGGGCTCAACTCGCAAATCGAAACGTCGTGTTTGCGAGAGGTCCCAAAAGGGAAGGTTCCCAAAAAAAGGACGAAATTAAGAAAGTGAATCTTTTGGTTGAGCCGATAGAGTTTCAGCCGAAGAGAGAGTTATAGCGATTTTATATTTTTTAGAATCTGTATTTTTTAAAGGGTGTCTTTTTAAGACCTCTCGCAAACAGGATGTTTGATTTCGCGAGTTGAGCCCAGGACGGGCGCGTCTTAAAAAGAGACCCTTTAAAAAATACAGATTCTGCAAAGACGATTAAGGAGAGTTTATGTCGCAATTTGATGTGTGTGTGATTGGTTCGGGTCCTGGTGGCTATGTGGCGGCGATTCGTTCGGCTCAGCTTGGGTTGAAAACTGTGATCATCGAGCGGGAGAAGCTTGGTGGTGTTTGTTTGAACGTTGGGTGTATTCCTTCGAAGGCGATGATATCTGCGGCGCACTTTCTTCATCGCATGCAGCACGATGCTCCCACCATGGGTTTCGAAATTAAGGGTGATGTGAAGTTAGATGCGAAGAAGCTTCAGTCGTGGAAGCAATCTGTTTGCGATAAGATGTCGGGTGGAGTGCAACAGTTGCTTAAGGGCAATAGTGTGCAGATCGTTTCTGGCGATGCGACGTTTGTGGATGCAAAGACCATTCAAATTAAATTGGGCGACAAGACTGAGAAAATTACTGCGAAAAATTATATTATTGCAACGGGCTCTCGTCCCATTGAGATTCCGGGTTTTGCTTTTGACGAAAAAGACATCATGTCATCCACGGGTGCCCTTGCTATGGAAGCGCTCCCCAAATCATTGGCCGTGATTGGCGGTGGGTACATTGGACTTGAAATTGGCGGCTACCTCAATCAACTGGGTGTGGAAGTTCATGTGTTTGAAGCCAATGATGGGCTTTTAAAAGGTGTTGCAGACCCTGAAGTTGTTCAGGTGGTGGCTCGTAAGCTAAAAAAAGATGGCGTGAATGTTTATCTTAAAAGCATGGCTCAAGGCTTTACGAAAAAAGGAAAGCAGTTTGATCTTAAAGTTAAAAATGATGGAAAAGAGCAAACGTTTACAGTGGATAAAATTCTTGTAACCGTAGGGCGTAAACCGAATTCTGACCAAATGAACCTCAAGGGCATTGGCTTACAGATCGACGAAAAAGGTTTTATCAAAGTGAACGCTCAACGTAAAACCAACCTTGCAAATATTTTTGCCATTGGTGATATTTGTGGTCAGCCGATGCTGGCTCACAAGGCGAGTCACGAGGGCGTTATGGTTGCCGAAATTATTTCGGGTGTAAATCGCGCCTACGACGCAAAAACAGTTCCGGCTGTGATCTTTACCAATCCTGAAATCGCTTCTGCAGGATGGACCGAGGAAGAGTGCAAAGCCAATGGCTACACTCAGCTTAAGATTGGCAAATTTCCATTCGGTGCAAACGGTCGTGCGGTGTCCATCATGGAAACTGACGGTTTTGTAAAAATGATTGCCGATGCAAAAACAGATATTGTTCTTGGTGTTCACATTGTTGGCCCCGAAGCGAGCAATTTGATCAGCGAGGCGGTGTTGGCTATAGAGATGGGTGCGCGTCTTCAAGACATTGCTTTATCGATTCACCCGCATCCAACTCTTGGCGAAACCATAATGGAAGCTGCAGAAGCCACCCTTGGCCATGCCATTCATATCATTCAAAAGCCGCTCACGTCGGCGTCTAAAGCCACAGAGATGGTGAAGCACTAAGTGGTAGGTACCACTTGAGCGCAAAAAAGCAGCTTGAGATTTTGGACTGGGGCCTTGTGGAGTATCGCGAGGCCTTCCGTCGACAAGAGGATCTTGTTCAACAAATCATCGAAAAGAAAACTTCCGAAAAACTGATCTTCTGTTCCCATCCTTCGATTGTGACTCTCGGACGGGGCACCAAGCCTGGCGACGTGTTTGCGTGGCAAGAAGACATTCTCGAAGTAAATCGCGGCGGGCGCGCCACCTATCATGGCCCCAGCCAAATCATTGCCTATCCGTTGATTTCGTTGGGTGGAGTCGATGAGTTTTATGTAGATAAAAAGATTCCTCCGCGCGATCTACATCAGTACATGCGGGCGCTAGAACAGTCTGTGCAGCTGCTGTTAAAAGATTTAGGGATTACCTCCGATGGTCGCTCGATTCAAACCCAGGTGGGCGAAGAGATCCCCGACGAAGCCACAGGCGTGTGGGTGGGATCGCAGAAAATCGCGGCTATCGGCATTGCTGTCAAAAAATGGATCACTTCCCATGGAATTGCACTGAATGTGTTCGAAGACGCGCAAGCCTTTCAGGGTTTTTACCCTTGTGGGTTTCAAACCTCGCAGGTGGTCAGCTTGCAAAAATTGACGGGGAAACATTTAAAGCGCGAGGAAATCCAACAAAAATGGCAAGAGCACTTGCTGGAAGTGCTCGTCGGCCAATAACGAAAAGGCGATAATCAAGAGGCAATCATCAAAGTGTTAGCGAGCCAAGAAAAAATCCAGCAGCGCCATTCGAAGTAAAGTGCCCATCGATCGCGATGGATTTGTCTAAAAAACTATTCGTTGTGATGCCGACAACTGTGCCATTTGCATCAACGATGGGCCCACCACTTTGACCGGGAAGAACTTTTGCATCGTAAAATAGAACCGCGGGATTTGTTTCTAAAGCCTGATCGCGCAAATGCCGAGGTTGCGTGGCAAGAACGATGACAATGGATCGACGAATCGTTTCGGCATCGTACTTGGCCATGGTCTTCTGAATATTGCCGTCGCTGTAACCCATCATTTTGAGAATTTTTGTATTGTCGAATTCTAAAATTTTTTCCACAGCCATGGGAAACGGATTTAGCTGAAAAGGTGTCGCGAACGAATCACGACTTTGCATAGCTTTCACGGTTTCCTTTTTTCCAGACGAATGACGAAACTTTCCATCGTGATACTGATAGCCCCCGGCGTAGAGACACTGAGTTGCGAGATCTTCTTTTTTTGTAAGAGTTGTTAATGGAAGCCCCATCCCCACGTTACTGCCTAGTTTTACAGAGCTAATATCGATGGCCACATAGTCGTCGGGAGCGTTTTCGAAATAACCATAGGGTTGGTGCTGCTTGTGACCTTCGGTTTGATAAACTGTTGAGAGGGGATTTCCCCAAAACGCATAGCGCGACGGATTTTGTTTTGTATCAAAAACAATCTTATCGTTTTGGTCTAACAAAATGAAATCTGGTTCTAAAACAGCGAGGCGAGATTTCATTTCGTCGTAGGGTAGTTGGGAAAGACTCCCTTGCATAAAAATCAGTCCTGCAGCATGGGTTGGAAACACGACGTGCCAGGCTGAAATCAGCAAGCCATTTTTTTCGAGCAGAAAAGCGCTCCCAAAAGGCCCAAACTCGATTTTGCATGCATCCCCGGTGCAAATTTTTAACAGGTCGCAATTCATCTGATCGCTGGTGGATAAACCGCCAGCTAAACAGCTTTTTTGATGCAGAGAGCGTGCGGACTCTTCTGAAAGAGTGGCCGCGTAAGTATTGCGCGGAATGAGTTTGAAGGTATGTTGCGCCACTGACTCTTTGATGTTTGGTGACAAATCATTGCAAGCTGCGTTGGCCAGTGCAGCCAATAAAAACGATAAAACGAAAGTCATAAATCCCCTTATGAATATCTCTGTTGTAACCCCATGGGAACCATCGAAGAATCTAAACTAAAACTCAATAACTCTGGGCATTTAGCTATTATTTGTAAAATTTCGCCTACAAGGAATTCACAACCATGTCAGTTTTTACCATAGACATAAGTCGAACTTTAAAAATCCTGTCTGCCGCGAAGGTATTTTAGTGGTCACAATGGGCAGGTGTGGAAATAAACAGGAGGCACAATGTTTTTAAAATGCGTTAAAGGATTGATCGCGGCTGTTGGCATGCTCACGCTTGTTAACTGCTCAAGTAGCAGCACCGGTGGTGGGAATGTTGATAACTTAGTAACTCAAACTTACTCAGAAGTTTTGCAGCAAGCGGCCCAAGCGGCGGGTGATGCGGATCAGGCTCTCACAGCGAAACCAAAACCCAATGCGAACTTTGTTCAAAGAGCGACCACATTTGGTGGCGATTGGGACACCAATCTTGTGGTGAACAACCCGGTGACAAATTCTGGAATGATTCCAATCAAAGATTACATGGGTATTCAGTTGGACGACAGCGCCGTAAATAATAATGACTCTTCTGTAAATGTTTTTGGAAGATTAAAAACTGCACTGAGCATCTTTTGTGCCATTGGAGTGATGACAGGCATGTCTGGAATTGACGTCGATTCGAACGGATACCCAGCCAATGATACGTACACTTTAACATTCACCACCGCAAACAAAGCGCAGGTGGCTAGCCAGTGCGATTTACCAATTGATGATCCAAACGGAACTACGCTCACTGTCAATGTGTCCGATGCAACGGGCGCGACCTACGACAAATCTTTTATTTTTAATTTTAACCAAGAATATCTAATCCGTTCGACAGCGACAGAGGTCAATATTGCTACGGGTGAAGAGCACGATAATGGCACGGGCGTGAGTCGCACCATGGTATTGTGGAACAAAACCACCAACGTCATGCGAGTGCAATACGTGTCGGACCCGGGAACGGGTTTCACGCCCGGTAGCTCAGGTTACTACGGCTATCGCCTGTATTACGACGAAATCAACGACGAGGCGCAAATTTTTGCCTATGAAGGACCGGATAACAGTTACGCTCAGTCAACACGTTATATTCTTGCTGGGAAACCTGGAAACGGCGATGGGTTGTCTCTCAGTTTTCGTCAAGGGAGCGTTAATTCAGGGGACGGATTGTTGGCCTGTGTGAATCCTAATACTGGAGATCTCATAACGGATGGTTCGCTTTGCACGCCTTCGAGCACGCAATTGGCGGGAGCTAACGTTGACGACAATGGCGCCATTGAAGCCATGATAGATCAGTTTTGGACAGATATTGGAAATTCCAACTGGCACATGGTGGCTGGAACGACGACCCTTTCATGGACAGATATGTCGACAATGCTCACAGTACGTTTTCTCGACGATCTATAAAAGGTACGCCGTTCCGCTTGCGGTACGCCGTACCTTTTGGTTGAGATCTGCGTTAAAAAATAAAAAGGGAAGCTGATGGCTTCCCTTTTTATTATCCTTTTGATGCGGGGCCGCCGCTAAAGGTACTTGGTACCTTTTGGTGCCTATTTTTTCTTGATGCTGAAGGCGACTTTTTTGATGCCGGCGAGTTTGATGGCGTCGATCACCTCTGTGAGTTTTTCTAGCGTCACAGCTTTATCGGCGTTCAAAATCGCGCCAGAATCTACGGCTACTTTTGCAACAGAGCTCGCTTGGTCTTTAAGTTCGTCCAGCGTTGCGGGCTTTCCGTTCACGTAAAGTTCGCCGGTGGCTGCAATGATAACATCGAGATTTTTTTCGGTCTCTTTAGCCTCACCAGACGACGCTTGCGGCAAGCTCACATCAATGGCCGGCTTTAAAACCAGAGGAGCTGTCACCATAAAGATGATCAGCACCACAAGAATAATATCCACAAACGGAACAATGTTAATTTCCGCAATGGCCTCGTCTGAGTTTCCCCCGAGTGATGCTCCCATGGATTAACCCTTCTTGCTTTTAGCGTAAGAAAGACAAAGCTCTTTCGCTACTTCGATGGTTCCAACTGTGTCGCGCACCATCTTTTGATAGTAGTTGTAAGCAACAACCGCTGGGATCGCCACAAATAGACCGATGGCAGTGGCAACGAGTGCGTGGGCAATACCCATCATCACAACTTCGTTTCCGGCTGCCGAGTTTTGTGCAAGATCATTAAACGCTTTCATAATCCCCATCACGGTTCCAAGAAGACCAATGAACGGAGCATTCGAACCCACCGTTGCCAAAAAGTTCAAAAACTTTTCTAGGCGCGGTTTTTCGATGATTGTGTAAGAGGTAAAGATTTCTTCGAGACCTTTTTCGCCATTTGTTTTTGCATGGCGAAGACCGTAACTCAGAGCTCTTTGCGGAAGAGATCCGTCGTTCTGAGCCAATGACTCAAGTTTGGATAGATCCTCAGAGCGAATCAGTTCGTTGGCTTGGGCACGAAACGTTTTGTTTTGTTTCGATACTTTGCTAAGAACAAAGAATCTCTCTAAAATCATGGCGATGCTTAAAACACTCGCAATGACCAGAATCCATAAAATTATATCTGCGAAACTTTGGGCTAATGTAAACAATCCTTGAATATTCACGACGCACTACTCCTTTCGTGAGTTGGGTAATGATAT
>JAYUKO010000340.1:0-2302 GCA_043764415.1 Bdellovibrionales bacterium
CAACGAACCGTTTGAATACACGTCCCACGGACAAAAATGGAAACCAAAAAATTACGATGGTAAGACCTCGGAGCACGTCCCGGCTTTTTACGCTCTCAAGGAGTCCATAAATATTCCCACGGCGAAATTGGCCTTAGACGTGGGATTGGATAAAATTATTGCTGTGGCTCGCGATCTCGGCGCCGTTTCGGAAATCAAACCCTACGCGTCGCTCAGTTTGGGTGCTTTTGAGATGACACCTTTTGAGGTTTTGCAAATCTATACAAACATTGCTCGCTGGGGTCACAAAAAAACACTGCGACTGGTGAGAAGCGTTGAAAACAAAGAGGGTGTCAGCGTTTGGCGCCCCGACACCGGCGAAGAGACTTCGATGATCGATACAGGAAGTTTTGTAAATCTAATAAGTATTTTAACGGAAGCCATGAAATCGGGAACGGGCCAAGCGATCAAGGCCATGGGACTTGATATTGAGTGTGCTGGGAAAACGGGCACAACAACAAATTACAAGGACGCATGGTTTGCTGGCTTCAGCGCCGATCAAACGGCTGTGGTGTGGACTGGCTACGACGACAACACACCGGTGCAACTGTCGGGAGCTTCTGGTGCCTTGCCCATTTGGACAAGCTACATGAAGTCTGCGACAGCGCAAAAGGGACCTTCGGCATTTGCTTGGCCGCGCGAGGATGTGACCACACTTTCTCTTTCGCCCGAAGAGCTGGTGGAGCTTGGAATTCCTGAGGAAAAAGCAATTCCAACGGTTCTGCTTTCGACGCGCCCCAAAAAGTGATTGCATGTTTTCTAGGATGACATTAGATCTTTTTCACTATGTCTTTTTTAGCCCCACAAGCATACACAAAAGAAACCCTGTCGAAGGCGTTTGACTGGCTTCAGTACCAGCCAGACTCCGTAAAACAAGTGGCCACATCTCCCGATGTGCTTGTGAGCCTGTTTTTAAAAGCCCAAAGACAAGGCATCGACAATATCGATATTGATGCGCCCGTGAGTTCTAAAAGATTTTTGACCGATCTTAAAAATTTGAAAAAGGATTTTGCGCCGTTTGAAGAGTCCCTCGGCGGCGGCGCACCTTCTGGAGCCATGCAAAACAGCTCCATGCAAACACAAGTCTCCCAGCAAATGTCGCAGCAAGTTTCGCAACAGGTTTCACAAACTGTTACCGTCACGGAAACTAAGGCGGCCAGCATTCCTTTCCATGCATCGTATATGCAAAGCTTGGATCAAGGCTCGCTGCAGGCTGTGCTCGATGTGCAAACTCGCTTTAACTTAAGCACTCCGCAAGAGGCCCTGCGAATGCTGATTTCTGTTGGTACAAAACAGATTCGTCAGTGGCCTTAGTTGCGGCCTTAAATGTCATCTTGATTGACCATCCAGCTGAGACCTTATAACTTGGGACCATGTCTCAAGAAGCCCTCTACAAAGACTCCGTAAATCTTCCAAAAACCGATTTTCCAATGAAGGCAGATCTTGCTCAGCGCGAACCGCAATGGATCGCCCGCTGGCAGCAAAATAAAATCTACGAAAAAATGATTGCCGAGCGCGCTGGCCGTCCTTTATTCACCATGCCCGACGGCCCACCTTACGCCAACGGCGGTATTCACATGGGGCACACTCTCAACAAGTGTCTAAAAGATATTACTTTGAAATATCGTAACCTCAGCGGCAAGCAGGCTGTGTTTATTCCCGGTTGGGACTGCCACGGTCTCCCCATCGAACACAAAGTGATTAAAGATCTCGGCGATCAAGATAAAAAGAGTGGTGAAAAACGGCAGCACACGCCGCTGCAGATTCGCGAGCTGTGTCGCCAAGAAGCTTTAAAATGGGTGGCTCACCAAAGAACTCAGTTTGAACGCTTGGGAATTCTCGCCGATTGGGAAAACCCCTACCTCACCTTACATGCTGACTACGAAGCCGAAGAAGTTCGCGAGCTCTCACGTATTTTAAAAAATGGCATTCTCTACCGCGGACTAAAACCAGTCTATTGGTGTTACGCTTTACAAACCGCTCTGGCAGAAGCCGAAATCGAATACGCCCCTCACAAAAGTCCTTCGGTTTACGTGAAGTTTCCTTTTGTTCCGAATGCTAAAAAATTTGGAACTTTTGATAAAGACGTTTTTTGTGTGATCTGGACAACCACTCCTTGGACACTACCGAGCAACTTGGGCATCGCCTTCAATAAAGATTTTGAATACACTTTTTTCAAACAACGCTTTCATTTCCTTAGCCAACAGCCAGTATTCATTTTCGTGTTTAAAAAAAGTGTATTCAAAATCTTTATTGAAGGCGA
>JAYUKO010000341.1:0-2300 GCA_043764415.1 Bdellovibrionales bacterium
AATTTACGTTCAAAGAAGTTCTGATTTTTCACTTCCGTCCCCGACTTTTCATCACGAAAATTCGAATAGGTATTCCTTCCAGGCCAAAATTCTCTTTCAGTTTTTTAGCAATAAATCGTCGGTAGGAATTATCCACACCGTCTGGGTGATTGGCAAAAGCGATAAAGCTTGGCGGAAATTGCCGCGTTTGAGTGAGATAATAAAACTTCACATCCTTCACGCCAAAAACCGGCGCAGGAGCCAGACGAATTGTTTGCATAAAAAACTCGTTGAGTTCGTTTGTAGAAATACGCATGTATAGCTTTTCACGGACTTCTTCAATTTTTGCGAACATGTCTTGCAGGCCTCGCCCAGTCAACGCACTGATAAACACCACTGGAATATCGGTGTAATAGTGGAATTCTTTAGCAATCCTTGCGCGGGTCGTTTTGCGAAACTCGTCCATTTCTTCTTCGGCGATGTCCACTTTGTTCACTACGAGGACAACACCCTTGTGGGATTCCATGATGGACTCTAAGATCTTCGAGTCCTGATCTGTGGGTCCGATCATGCCATCAATCACCAAAAGAACAAGCTCGGCATGGTGAATGGCTTTTTTGGTTTTAAAAGCCGAAATGATTTCAAGGTCGTCATAACGGCGACTGGTTCGCCGAAGTCCTGCGGTGTCCACAATGACATATTTTTTATCGTTAAACTCAAAAGGAACCTCCACCGAGTCCGTTGTGGTTCCCGCCACTTCGGAAACCAGCAACCGATTTTTTCCTAGCAAACGATTGCACAAAGAGCTTTTGCCAACGTTGGGTTTGCCAACAATGGCTAAAGTGAATTCGTCGGTCTTTGTAGATGCTGCAGAAGACACATGATCAAAGATCCATTGTAAGAGCGGATCTAAACCAAAACGTCGCTCAAGAGAGCAGGTGACCACCTCTTGGCTGAATTCATAAAATTCAGCACCGGCGAGATCCAGCTCAGCCACTTTATCCACCTTATTCACGACGATCAAAAATTCTTTGCCGGACTCTTTGGCGATACGAATGATATCACGATCTTCAGGGCAGAGACCATCGCGCCCGTCCATGACCACCAAGAGGTAATCCACAGATTTTAAAAACGAAACCACTTGCTCCATGATCAAATGTGAAAAATCATCGTCGGCCTCAGTTAAACCACCGGTATCGATGATTTCAAACTCCTTGCCCCAGAGGTCTGCTTCTTCAAAAAGCAAATCGCGAGTCACACCGGGTTGGTCTTTCACAACGGCCTTACGGGACTCCGTCAACATATTAAAAAGTGTCGACTTGCCCACATTCGGTCTCCCGATAATGGCAATACTTGTTAACCTACTCACTGACATAGCCCAACTCTTTCATCATGCGTTTTTGTTCTGTCCAGTTGGGTTTATGGCTCACATGCAATCCAAGAAAGATCTTCTGGCCCAACATTTTTTCTATTTTTTTACGTGCAAATTCGCCGATTTTCTTTAATTGCAAGCCGCCTTTGCCTATCACGATGCCTTTGTGGTTTTCTTTTTCCACGATGATCGACGCATCGATGCGGGTGATTTTTTCTTCTTCCTTAAAGCTTTCGATCACCACGCCGATACTGAAAGGCAATTCTTGCTCCAAGCACTCAAAGCACTCTTCGCGGATCAGCTCGGCCGCAATGGCGCGGATGTTTTCGGTGGTGTAGGCTTCCTCGTCAAAAAGGGGTTCTTGGCATTCTGGCAACACCGCCGCAATCTGTTGGCAAATTTTTAATTTGTCTGGAGCTTTGGTTTTTTTGATCGATGTCGGAAAGCCATGATAGCCTTTGGAGCTCAACTCAAATAACAACTCTTGTGTGGCTTTGCTCTTTTTGAGATCCGACTTGCTCATGCAAAACAGAACTGGCTTGTTGGCTTTTTCGACAAGTTCTAACAACGGTTCCATTTCTCTTTTGGTTTCGAGATCTGCCGGAATCATCAAGAGGAGCGCATCCACTTCTTCGATCACACGGCGAGCCTCTTCGGCGATAAAGCCGGTCATTCCACTTTTGCCTTTTTTTAAGAACCCTGGAGAGTCCACAAACACGATCTGATAATCTTTTGAAGAAATCACACCCTGAATACGACGGCGCGTGGCCTGGGGCTTGCGACTGACGATGCAAAGGTGCTCGCCAATTAAATGATTTAGCAAACTGCTTTTCCCTGCATTCGGCAAACCAACTATTCCAATAAAACCTGCTCTATACGACATCTTGAAACCTCTGCAGCGCATTTTGCGCCGCCACTTGTTCGGCTATTTTTTTACTCTCTCCAGCAC
>JAYUKO010000342.1:0-7668 GCA_043764415.1 Bdellovibrionales bacterium
CTTTTAGCTGGGAACTACTTTTCAAAAACAGCTACATTTTCTATAGAAAACAAAAAAAATAAGAAAAAAATCATCGAGCTCGAAACCCAAAGTTTATACTACGATAATATCCATAACTTCATTTATATTAAAGACGTGGTTGGCGAAAAGGCTCAATACTCCTACGAGATTTCCACAGAGACTCTTCAGCGCTTTCCATTAAAAAACTAATACAAAAAATTAATACAGAGGTGTTGGATACTCTCCACCAAAGCAGGCCGAGCAAAAGGTTTTTTCGGTTTCTGATTGCGATGCTTTAATCAAGCCCTCGCTCGAAACATACGCTAAACTATCCGCACCAATAAAATCACAAATTTCTTTCACACTTTTATTGGCCGCGATCAATTCGGTTTTTTGGGGTGTATCCACACCGTAGTAGCACGGGCTCACCGTGGGCGGCGCTGCAATCCGCATATGAACTTCTTTGGCTCCAAACTGGCGAATCAGTCCAACGATTTTTTTACTGGTTGTTCCGCGCACGATGGAATCATCCACCACGATCACCCGCTTGCCTTTTAAAATTTCGGACTGCGGATTCAATTTGATCTTTACGCCAAAGTTTCGAATGCTTTGTTTTGGCTCAATAAAGGTTCGCCCCACGTAGTGATTGCGAATGATTCCCAACTCAAACGGCAGACCGCTGGCTTCGGCATAACCCAACGCCGATGGTACTCCACTGTCTGGCACCGGAATCACAATGTCGGCATCGATGGGATTTTCGCGCGCCAATTGGCGTCCCAGCTCTTTTCGCACTTGGTACACACTACGACCAAATACTTTCGAATCGGGTCTGGCAAAATAAACATATTCAAAAACACAGGGTCGCTTATTTGTGACTTCTTTAAACGTGGCCGTGTAAGCTCCCTTATCGTCACACCAAAATATTTCTCCAGGGGCAATCTCGCGGACAAATTCGGCGCCGATCAAATCAAAGGCGCAGGTCTCTGAAGCCAACACCCATGCCGTTCCTGCTTCGTGTTTTAGTTTTCCTAAGACCAGCGGCCTAAAGCCATTGGCGTCGCGCATGCCAATCATCATATCGCGACTCAACATCGCCATGCTAAAGGCACCTTCGAGCTTGGGTAGCTCTTGCTTTAAACATTCCACAAGATCATTGCTCTCGTTTCGCGAAACCAAATGGAGTAAAATCTCTGTGTCGTTAGTACCTTGAAAAATCGAACCCTTGGCTTGCAGTTCTCGGCGAAGCTTGGCGCTGTTGACGATGTTTCCGTTGTGCGCCAGCGACACCGGTCCGTTGTACAGCACGGCTTTGAGAGGCTGGATATTAAAGCGCTCATTTTCACCGGTTGTAGAATATCGATTGTGCCCAATGGCTGCAAGACCCTTGAGGCGATCCAGAGCGGTTTCCTGAAACACATCGGCCACAAGACCAAAACCTTTGTGCTCGAGATGTTGGTTTTCGAAAAGTGAAACAACTCCTGAAGCTTCTTGCCCTCGGTGCTGAAGAGCATAGAGACCGAGATAAGCCATTCGACTGGCTTCGGGGTGATTCCAAATTCCAAAGACCGCACACTCATCACGCCAGGTTTTCAAATTGCGCCTCCCAAGATTTTGTATAGAGCTGATTCAACACTTCGGACTTAACTTTAAGATCAGCCCATACCAGTTCGTTTTTCTGGGTCTGGCCAATTTTTTGTAACTTTAGAGGTTTTAAACCCCACGACTGCACTTCTTTTTCGAGAGCGGCAGCATTTTTTGTGCTCACCACAATTTGATAGAGCGGCTCGACGAAACGATTTTGCGTCGATTCAATACGTGCACCCATGCCATTGAGACTCATGCGTGTGAGTGCATACAGCAAACCAAACTTGCTCACCACGCGAGCACTGCTAAGCAGATCGCTTGTTCCCAATTTTGTCAGTGCTTTTATCAACTGATCAAAACCTTGCGTTTCGAAATTTAAAAAGGCCTTCGCTGTATGGTCTTGCATTTCAGCAAGCAATCCCTCAGCCCAGCAATCACCCCAAGTGAGAGTGTATATATCCTCTCCTTCGGCGGTGAAAGCTGTGGTTGGCAGATTTTCCATCATCGACCGCAAGCCGACAATGCCCGTACTTGGTGTTGGCGAAATGTTTTTGGATTTTGTCTCGTTATAAAAACTCACATTGCCACTAATGATGGGCGCTTGCAATTCACGGCAGGCGCTGTTCATGCCGTCCAGGGCGGCCACAAACTGAGTCATAGTTTCGGTTTTTTCTGGATTGCCAAAATTTAAACAATCGGTCACCGCCAAGGGCTCAAAGCCCATCACGGCGAGTTGCAATGCCGGATGCAAAATAGAATCGCGCCCACCAAACTGAGGATCAAGCCGCATCATATGGGGCCGACAACCAAGCACCACCCCCAGCGCACGTCCTGACTCTGGCAAACGCACCACACCCACAGGATCAGAACAGTCCCGCGCGGTGGCGGCACCCACGCGCTGATCGTACTGGCGGTAAACCCACTCACGACTTCCTCCGTGCTCCGACTTTAAAATCGTCTCAAGAGTTTGCAACGTGTTGCCCCCATCTTCAGGAGCGGTTTGCGGTTTTAAGTAAGGGGAATTGTATTTTTCATACGGGCGCTGATACTGAGGTGCATGACTCACGATAGTTGTAGGATTGATATCTGTGATCAATTCCATGTTCCAAAACAAACGAACATTTGGTCCTTGAGTGACTTTTCCGATCACCGACGCATCAAGACCCCAGCGCTCAAACACTTCCTGAAGCGGTTTTAATTTTGCTGGGTCGCAAATTAACAGCATTCTCTCTTGGCTCTCGGAAAGCATAATGTCTTCCGGAGTCAGCGTTGAATCGCGCAGTGGAACTTGATCTAGGTTCATATCAATTCCCACTTCGCCTTTTTCAGCCATTTCAAAAGTGGAGCTTGTTAAGCCAGCGGCACCCATATCTTGAATGGCCACAACTAAATCTTTTTTCATCACTTCTAAACAGGCCTCGATCAAAAGTTTTTCAAAGAACGGATCGCCGATTTGCACGGTGGGGCGCTTGGCCGCAGAGTTGTCGTCAAACGACTCACTGGCCATGCTGGCTCCGTGAATCCCATCGCGACCGGTTTTTGCACCAACGTACACAACCAGGTTGCCAACGCCTTTGGCCTTCGACAAACAGATAGGGTCGGCTTTACCAAAGTAACCAACCGCCATGGCATTCACCAAAATATTTTCGTTATAGGAGCTGTGAAAGTGTGTTTGCCCAGTGATGGTGGGAACACCCACGCAATTGCCGTAGCCGCCAATCCCGCGAACCACACCATCCACAAGAGTTTCCATGCGGTGGGCCTTCGGCTCACCAAAACAAAGGTAGTTCGCAAGGGCGATAGGGCGTGCGCCCATGGTAAAGATATCACGAAGAATTCCGCCCACTCCTGTAGCAGCACCTTGATACGGCTCGATGAAGCTTGGGTGATTATGGCTTTCCATTTTAAACGCAATCTTTTCGCCCTGACCAAGATCTACAATCCCGGCGTTCTCACCAAAACTTTGTAGAACTCGCGGTGACTGAGAAAATAATTGCTTGAGGTGGACTTTCGAGCTCTTGTAACTACAGTGCTCACTCCACAGCGCCGAGAAGAGCGCCCATTCTAAACCTTTTGGATCGCGACCCAAGAGCTTTTGAATCTGTGCATACTCGTCTTGATTCAAACGATATAGTTTTAGTTTTGTTTGTAATTCAGTCATTTTTAATTCCTAAAGTAAAGTTGGCCATCGCTGCTTCCCATCCACTCATAAATGGCGCGCTCTGGGTGTGGCATCATAGCGACGACATTTTTTTGCACGTTCATCACACCGGCAATATTCCCTGCCGACCCGTTAGGATTGGCTGTGTAGGTGCAATACACCTGATCGTTATCTTGAATTTTTTTAAGTTCATCATCAGTCACAAAATACCGTCCATCTGCGTGGGCGATGGGCATGCGCGATTTTTGATTTTTCTTCAGTTTTAAACCAAATCTTTTATGGGAATTTTGCGTCTCTACTTCGATCATTTGATCGATAAAGCGCAATCCCGCATTTCGCATCAGCGCTCCAGGCAGCAGGCCTGCTTCGCAAAGGATTTGAAATCCATTACAGACGCCAAAAATAGGATAGCCTTTTTCGGCGGCCGTGCGGAGAGAATTCATGGCCGGAGCGTGGGCAGCAAGGGCCCCGGAGCGCAGATAGTCGCCGTAGCTAAAGCCACCGGGTATAACAAACCCATCATAGTCTTCGACGTTGAAGGTATCTTGATGCCACAAAAATGTCGGTTTGGCGCCACTCCACTCAACGGCTTTGTAGATGTCCCAATCGCAATTCGTTCCAGGGAATCGCAACACGCCAATTTTGTCGCTCACGGCAGCTCCTCAATCTGAAAAGTTTCGATCAGTGTATTGCAAAGAAGATCTTCGGAAATTTTTGTCGCTTGGGCGCGGGCGTGGGCTGGAGATTCCCCTTCGATCTGCAAAACAACAAACTTTCCAACTTTGCAGTCCATTACTTGAAAGCCCTTAGACTTCAACGTCATGCCCACAGCGCGACCTTGGGTATCAAGCACTTCAGCTCTCGGCATGATTCGTACACCTATTTTATACATATTGACTCCATTTGTTTTGAATTCTGTTCCAAACATCTTGGTATTTTTCTTTCACTTGGCCGAGATCTTGACGAAAACGATCTTTGTCTAATTTTTCGTTAGTAGCCTCGTCCCACAGGCGGCAGCTATCTGGGGAGATTTCGTCGCCTAGAACGATTTCGCCTTTTTCGTTTTTCCCAAACTCCAATTTAAAATCCACCAGCTTAATTCCGCAGGTCAAAAAGAACGTCTTTAAAGCCTCGTTCACTTTCAAGCCCAAAACCTTCAGTTCATCAAGCTCGGCTTGCGACTGCACTGTATTTAAAAGCAGAGCTTGATCGTCACTGATAAAAGGATCTGCCAGTTCGTCTTTTTTGTAATAAAACTCGACGAGGGCTTTACTCATACTGGAGCCTTCTGGAATCCCTAATTTTTTTGCCGTTGAGCCCGCCATGATATTACGAACCACAACTTCCAACGGAATCATCGAAAGCTTAGCCGTCACAAGCGACGTGCTTGAGAGTTTTTCCACAAAGTGCGTAGGCACCCCTTTATCAGCCAAGAATTTAAAAATGCTAGTAGTAATGAGGCAGTTGAGCTCACCTTTACCTTCCAACTCTTCCTTTTTCAGCGCATTGAAGGCCGTGAGCTGATTTTTAAACTCTTGAAGAACAAAGCCATCTTTGCCTTTTAAGGCAAAGATGCGTTTTGCCTTGCCGTCATAGAGCTGTTCTGCTTTTTGCCAGGTCATGGTTCACTCCTCAAGGTTTCAAATATTTTTCGCGTCTGCTGAATATGTCGTTCGCCCGAAAATATCGAATCTAAAGTTTTGGTGTCGAAGTATTTTTTTGTTTCGGGGCTAGTATTTAATTTTTCCTTGAGCTGTTCTCCAGGTTTGAGCTGGTGACTTGCACTTTGTACAAGTTTGTAGCCCTCTTCACGAGAAAGCCCCTGATCCACAAGATGCAACAGCAAATGCGAACTAAACAACTGACCTTGCGATAAATTCATATTGGCCAGCATTTGCTCTTTATTCACCTGCAACTGACTAAGTATTGTGGCTAAACGATCACAGGCATAGTCAGCTAAAATAAAACTATCGGGAAAGATCACCCGCTCCACTGAGGAATGGGAAATATCTCGTTCATGCCAAAGAGCCACGTTCTCCAGCGCCGAGAGCGCGTAAGATCTGAGCAGTCGTGCGCAGCCTGTGAGATTTTCAGCACCGATGGGATTTTTTTTATGAGGCATGGCACTGGAACCTTTTTGTCCCGGCGAAAATCCTTCCTGGACTTCGTTCACTTCGGTGCGTTGCAGATGGCGAATCTCTGTGGCCAATCTTTCAAGTCCTGTGCCCAGCATCGCTAAAGCCGTTAGCACCTCTGCGTGTCGATCTCTGGGAATCACCTGAGTCGCAACAGTTTCCTGCTGCAAACTTAAACGAGCGCTCACCTGTTTTTCGAAGTCGGGAGTCAAAAAAGAATAGGTGCCCACGGCCCCACTCAGTTTACAAATCGCCATTTGCTGTAAAGCCTGTTCGACTCGTTTTTTATTGCGAAGGGCCTCGTAATAATACCCCGCCATCTTGTAGCCAAACGTGGTTGGCTCGGCGTGCATTCCGTGGGTGCGACCGCTACAGAGAGTTTTTTCGTTATCGATCGCGATTTTTTTGAGCGCCGCTAAAAGTTTATAAACAGATTTTAAAAGAACCACACCTGCGCGCTGAATTTGCACACTCAGAGCCGTGTCTAAAACATCTGAGCTTGTCAGTCCGTAATGCACATAACGGCCTTCGGGGCCGATGTTTTCGGCCATGTTGCTCACAAACGCAATCACATCGTGGCGAGTTTCTTTTTCGATTTCTAAAATGCGATCGTATTGAATGGCCGCTTTTTCCGAAATCTTCGCGGCCGCTGTTTTTGGAATCAGACCCATTTCGCCTTGAACCAGGGCAACCGCCACTTCCACCTGCATCATGTTTTCAAAACGCGACTGCGGCGTCCAAAGATCACCCATTTCTTTTCGCGTGTAACGATCAACCATGCTGTTTTCCTTCTTTTAAACTTTGTACGATTAAATTTTGCAAAGCCCAATAGGTCGAAAAAAAGAAATCATTCACTTTTTCTGTGCCAACGTAAAAAAGCCCATCCACATACCAGGAGGACTGGGTTTCCCAGGCCACGGGGTCATAAATTGGAAACAGCGAATAAAAGTTTTCCGAGAGCAGTTCCCGAGGCTTTTGCACACACGTCACAGCCTCCGCATTGAACTTGGTTTTCAGCTCGGCAGTGATTTTTTCTTGAACCTTGTTGAAGTAGGTTTCCTTTTGATGAAAATCAAAATAGGAGCGGAACCACACATCAAAAACATTTTTATTATTATTCTTGTGCAAGACCAAAAAGTTTTGTTCGACCCACGGATCTTCGGCGCGAGGAACCAGCAGCGTTCGCTGTGGCATTTTTTGCAAACACGCAGAGGTCTCGATCTGAACTTGCAGCTTTTGCCAGCAAAGTCGCGGACGCAATGTTTCCCCACGCACCAAGGCCGCCATTCCCTCGTCATAAAAGGGCGCCATTTCGTAGGAGTTTAGAAAAAATACAAAGAAGGGCGCTGACCATTCCTGCTCGTTGATCTGAATTGATTTTTTGTCGCGATTGATCTGGAAGCGCACTTGATCTTCGGGCAATAAACTAATCCCGCGAACTTTTGGGCCGGTTGCAGTGAGTGTCCAGTAGTCGTGCACGGGATTGAACGGTTGTTCCATCTCGGCCCATTTGGAGCGTGGCCAATCCATTTTTGAAGTTAAATTTTTAAAAAGACTTTCCACCCATTTTTCGTTTTGAAAGAACTGCGAAACGCGAAACGGACCTTGCGCCTCAAACGTACCAAAATCCGACCACGCACTCCAACCCGCCGGCTGTAAACTTTTTTCGTAATTTTGATCAATCCAGGTGCGTAAACTGTCGTGAATTTTTTCTTCGCCAAAAAGTCCAAAGGGACCAGACATTTCAGCATCAGATCTTTCGCCAAGTTTTTCCGACCAGTCAAAAAC
>JAYUKO010000343.1:0-7633 GCA_043764415.1 Bdellovibrionales bacterium
TTTTGAACCACTTCGTCTGTCATGCTCCATTTTAAAAAAATCCTGCGACACAATTTGTTTTGTAAAAAAAATAATGCTTTTGACGTTTTTACCAAAAAAAATTTATTACTCTCCTTGCAACAAACAAAAAAAATAACTCTGAGGAGGGTTTAAATGAAAGCATTATTACTAATCGCATCTGCACTTTTCGCATTCACAGCTTCTGCTGGTGAATACAGCAAAGCTACTGTTACATTCCAAGCTGCTGCTACTTACGTACCTGCTGCTAAAGTATGTCGTGATGGCGACGTTCTTAAACACAAGAACAAAGCAACTATCGAAGTTCAATACTGCGACGAAAGCGGATCTGGCTACAAATCAAACTGCAAAACAGTTTCTAAAGTCCTTGTTCAGCCTGTAGTTAGCACTGCACAACGTTGCAAAACTTTCGAAAGCGATTCTAGCGGTGGTGATTGCCTAGTATGGGAAACATACACTCTAAACCAAGCTGCAGTACCAGTGTGGGTTTACGCATCTAAGAAAGATATGTCTGACGGCCGCAACGGATCTGTTAAAGGCAAATTCACAATTCCTGCCTGTGCAAACGGCCAAGAGTTCTAGTATTTTATCAGCGAAAGTTCCGAAAAACACGCCATTAAAGTGGCGTGTTTTTTTTGTTTCCACTGGAATTAGTGTAATCGAAGCTCTAGGAAGCCGACATTGCAATGAAAATTTTTCCAATGTGGTCCAAAGTGACATAACCAGTGACCATGCCAGCTTAATTTTTTAAACACATAAAGCGCGAGTATTCAATTAACAGGGGGTTATTTTGAATCTAGAAGTTGTAAGGGAAATTGCACCAACGGATCTCCTCAGTGCACTCCAGGGTATTTTACAACAGTATCTTAGCGAAAAGCCTTCACGCAGTCTAAACGGTCTCAGCAAAAAATGCACCGTCAGCGAGCCGACCCTTCGTCGAATTATTAAAGGTCAGATTAAAACACTTCCAACAGCAACAACCATCCTCGATATTTTAACCACACTCAGCGGTGAGAAAAACACAGCTTTGATTGCAAAAAATTATCCAGGTGCCATCGCAGAATATTTAGAGTCGATCATTCCTCAGGCTCAAGAGTTTGGAACCGAGTATGATTCAGAACTCAACGCTGAACTTAAAGATCCAGTTAAGTACATCATCTACAAGCTGTCGGCCAACTCCAGTGGGCTGCGCATCAGTAAACTCAGTGATCTGTTTGGTCGCCATGGCCTGAGTCAGGCGGAAATTCTGATTCAGAAGGGCTACCTGCAAAACGATAACAATGTGCTTTTTACGAAAGTAAAAGATTTCACCATCAATCAAGAAAGTTTTGTAAATAACTTTAAAATTGTTGCCGACTATATCAAAACACAAAATCCCATTGCGAAAACTAGTTTGCACTCACTGCTTGCTAATTATTCTGAATCGGTAACACCTGAGGCGTTCAAGGATATCGTAGCGCTGCAAAAACGAACTCTGCAGAAAATACGAAAAATCATGTCCGACGGCCCGTCAAAAGGATCCATCCCGCTTTTCCTTCTTTTGGCGATTGATACCCTAGACCCACAGCCAGCCCACGAATACGCAAACCCTGGACTCTAGTTTTTAGTGCTCTTTCTCGATCAGTAGGGGATGAGACACATTTTATTGATTACATCGTTGTTTTTTTTCGCAAACAGTTTTGCCAATGAGCGCATCCAGAACGGCTGGCAAATCCCAGCAGAAAATGGACTGTCACGCTCCATCGCTCAATTCTCGACGGGCTTTGGTAATTGTACGGCAACATTCATCAGCAAGTTCTTTTTGTTAACCGCGGCCCACTGCACGTATCGAGCAAACGCCAGCGGCGCAAGAATTCTTGTTCGCGACGCGAACGGCGTCTTTTACGCAGCACCGGTCAAGCGACTGATCACACATCCTCAGTTCGCTATGCAAAAAACATCGTCGTCGGGAACCTTCGTAAAAAATGACATCGCCCTCATTGAAATTTCGGGGACCTTCCCATTTGCGATCACTCCCATTGTGATTGGAAATACCAACGAGTACATGCAAGAGGAAGATCAGGCTCGCATCTACGGCTACGGAAAATTCAATTCCGCAGGGGCTGGAGTGGGAACATTGCGCTGGGGATTTATGAGTGCCATCGTTGAACCCGTCGCACTCTTTTATGGAGAAAATGGCATTTCTATGACGCCCGAAGTGAATCAGGCTCTTTGTGAGGGCGACTCGGGTGGACCGGTGATGAAAATCGTAAACTCGCGCCGCTACTTGATTGGCGTGAACAGCCTTTCGAATGGTTGCAAAAACACATCGCAAATCACTTCGAAGGCCGTTATCGCGAGCAAATACTTATCTTGGATTCGTCAGTACGTTAGCGGAATTTAACCGTACACTCGGTAAATCTCTGCTTTTCTCCATCATCCATCTTAAGAGTGAGAATTCGCTTTTTCGCAAACAACGTTCTACGAACGTTAAAGTCGATCACTCCAATATCAGAGCCGTTCATAACAATTTGAAATTTGCTTGCACCCATCGACACGTATCCTGACTGTGGCTGCACAACTTCGCCCGCCTGATTACCAATCGAAAAAGAGCGAGCCTGGCTATTAGCATCGATCACGAGGACTTCTGTAAAATCGTCGTAGCGATGGCACCACGATCCAACATAATCTGGAGCAGCGAAAGCATTGAGCCCAAAGAGTGTGAACATGAGCGAAAGAGCAATTTTTGTCATAGACGTTCCTTTTTTTGAGGTTTTTAAGCACTAAAACGCCTATTTCTAGGCCTTTAGGAAGATGAATGCATCCTCTATGCCGGACTATGAACCTTTTACTGTCGGATGACTGTCGAACCTTTGCGCTCAATGGCCACCGAAAGTAACATGGCGAGGAGCACATAGGCTAAGAAGATATAGAAGCCAATTTGCAAGGTGGTATCATTGTTAGAGATCAACTCAAACTGTGGAATTGTGGCACGAATGATATCAAATTGTGTTGAAACCATTCCATTAAAACCAATGTAGGCCATTAAGATTGCCACAACTTGCACGTCTGTCATGGACCATTTGCCCGACTTTAAAACAAAAAATTTAATTAAAAAACGACCCTGCGCACCCGCAACATTGAAATAGTAAAGAAACGACGAAATAATTTTAATGACCGGGAAAACAACACTAAACAGTATCATCAAAACGCCCACCAGTTTCATAGGCACAGCAGGATCATTCATCAGAACCCAAAATACATCAAGAATGCTTTTACTTTGGAAATACACAATTTGATTGGTGAATTCGACCTTGTGACCAAACAGCATAAAGTTAAAATTCGCAATTTTTGCCACCATATCGATCATCGGGCAAGTAACTCCGGCGTAGAGAAGTAACATCAGTGTTGCACTACAAAGCAGAAAGTGAGCGGTTGGGATTTTTTTGAAAATACCCGAACAGACAAATAGCAAAGCGGAGAGGCCTAGTAGAATCCAAGTCAGTCGAAACAACTCATTCATTTTTGGCTGAACCGTTTTTGCCAAGAAGTCGCTGGTCCCTTGTTTTGTCTTTTGGCCGGAATACTGAATTATACTGTTCACTTCACTCATGTCCTGAGGCTCGAAAGTTTCATCCAAATACTTCTGAACTCTTTCCTTAATAACCTGCTTGAGTTTTTTTTGACTATCCTTGTCTGTCATTTCTTTAACAATGGTATCTGCATAATCAGGTACATTTTTTTTGATATCTTCTATATCGACAAATGTATTGATGAGTTTTTGTTTGATCCAGCCTTTGGTGGAATTTTTGTTACTCTCTTTGATCTGTTGGTCGAGCTTTTCAATCAAGGCGGAAAGCTGCCCTTGAACATGGCTCGAGAGATCTGATTTATTTCGCGGGTCGATTTGAAACTCTTCGATCTCGGAAACGACGATGCCAGCCATCTTCTCTTTCCAAGCGTTCACATTAAAAATGCCGTACTTCATATGATTGAGATTGGCCTCGTCGTACTTTTGATGCTGCAAAACGGCGGATTGAGTGCAGATATTATACGTAGTTTTAGCGATCGCGCAGAGCAATGCCATTGAGATCAAGATTCGAAGGACGTTTAAAAGCTTCATATTTTACCAAACATGTAAACTGAATCCCGTCCAAAGGCAATATTCAATAGGGCAAAAAGCTATCCCGTAAGGCGGAGCCTAAAATCTACAGTCAGGCGGAGGCTATACTCTATCAGCTCCGGCGGAGCCTAAAATAGACTCGTTAGTGATGGGTCCGTTTCCGATTTGGGACTCTACTTTATGGATTCCCTCAGCAAACTCGTCAACCATGCATTTCATAAAGGCTGGCAGATCCTTCGGCGAGCGACTCGTCACTAAACCCGCATCCACCACCACCTCTTCATCTTGCCAAACCGCGCCGGCATTTTCTAAGTCTGTGCGAATGGATTTATAGGACGTCACACGCCGACCAGAGACAACGTCGGCTTCTACAAGCATCCAAGGCCCGTGACAAATAGCCGCCACTGGCTTTTGCATACCATCTGCGAAAAAGGAGGCCACAAACTCGACGGCGTCATCGTCGGCCCGGAGTCGATCAGGATTGATGACTCCGCCGGGAAGCACAAGCCCGTGATAATCGGCGGCCGACACAGAATTCACCATTTTTTGGACTTCAATCGTCTCTCCCCAGTTATCGTTTTTCCAAGATTTTATTTCACCCATCTTAAGAGATACGATTTCCACGGTGGCGCCTTCGGCTTTGAGAGCTTTAAGGGGCTCGAATAGCTCAGAGTGCTCGAATCCGTCGGTTGCCAAAATTGCAATTTTTTTGCCTGATAATTTACCGAATAATTTTTCTGGTAATTTCCCTGATAATTTCATTGTAGCTCCCTATGCTATTTGTTTAAGGCAATAAAATTACACTTCCAGGGAGGGATTGAATTGCTACTTAAGTGCAAAAATTGTGGAGAGAACTACAAAATCAGTAAGATGCTAAAATCTGGTCCAAAATTTGGTCTTGAAGTTTGCGCAGGTCCGCCACTTTCATGGATCCGTTTTCTAATAAAAAAACAAACGGAATCCACTGACCGCTGCGGTTTTTAAAATAACCGGCCAGGTTGGTCAGTCCACTCAGCGAACCTGTCTTTGCAAGGAAACGTCCACTCCAGCGACTCAACCGACTCTCAAGGGTCCCCGTGCCGGGTGAAGGCAAACATTGTTGGTAAAAACTAAAAGAACGAGTTCCTTGAATTTGCGTCAACATCAATAGGAGTCCTTCTCCCGAAACTTTGTTGGACGAAGAAAGCCCGCTCCCGTCGACGAGTGATGCTGCATATTGTTCTAAAAATGATCTGCGATCGGCCTGTGGGATCATACCGAAAATTGAATCTGCGTAAAGATTACTGCTATCTCTCAAAGCTAAACATAGAACATTGCCGATATCACCGCCAGCAATTGCCGTTTCGATGCGTTTGCCGGAGGCTCCACGATTTGGACTCCATTCAATCCCCGCCTGGCCGGCCATCCGAATGATTTTATTTTTCATCCACTCCGACGTATCGGGCACCACAACATCGACGTCCACTGCTGAACCACTACTTTTTAAGTGCGTTGTTATCACATATTCAAATTCTGTTTTTGAACTATTGAGCCACACAAAATGCGGGCGTGTGCCATTGTAACTTGCACCGATTTGCAAATCCAATCGAACGTTAACATCCAAATCTGGATCAGCGATCTGGGCCCCACGACTTGTGATATGCAATGAAACGCAGTTTTGTTGAAAGTTTAAAACTGCAGGTTTTGCGTTGTAGCAATACCCAGAGTCCTTGCTGGCACGCATGTCGTCTGGTTTTTGAATGTTAGACTGGTCAATTTGTATGTCACCTAAAATGGTTCTTACTCCGCGCGATCTCAACAATTGAATCAGTGCCGCAGGATCAAACTCTGGGGCTCCCCCACTCGAGAGCATTAAATCCTGAATGGTAGATACGTTTGCGCCTTGATTCCACGAAACACTGATAGCGGGAACGTAATCAGCACCTAAGAGCGATAACCCCATCTGCGCAGTGAAAAGCTTCGCCAGCGAAGCTGGCTTAGAAATGTTGCCATTTTCGTACACAAGAGGCTGATCCCCTCCGATGGCAAAAAAAACTTTAGATTGCGAAGGCAAGGTCGACCAAACCTCTGCCCCATAAAGATTTTGAAAACTCAGCAAAACAAAAAGTAAAACTTCTGTGAAGGACGGCTTCATAAAATTCCGATCTGTTACCTTTGAAAGGGAATTGCTATCAAAAAAGGGACTTGGTCTTCAAGCAGCAAAGCGAATGGGGAAGAATCGTCAAAGATTTTTGAAAAATTGACAAGCTATTGGTTAAGAGACTCTAGATAGAGATTTGTGAGAACCGTTCAACGATGGCATTCATGCGCTTTCGGTTGGCCCCGAGATCACTATAGCCTACGCGCGAAGCCGAGCGAAAATGAATCACCTTTTGATTTTGCTCAAGATAAAACTCCACGTCGTCGATAAAGCCAAAAAAGGCGCTTTTGAATGTGAAATGAAGATAGTTTTCTTTTTCAGATAGAAGTTCGGTTCCAGGAAACGACAGCACAACTTTTTTAAGGTGCTGGAGAGATTCTCTTTGGTCCCCTTTGAAGTTCAACGGCAGCATGGAATGCCGCCGGTCTTGGCTAAATGTAGAAACACAATTGGGTTTATCGGGGCAGGCTTTGAGGGGGTTTGATGTCGACATAATAAACTCTGAGCCTCGCCAAAATGGTGCACCCATGAGGACTTGAACCTCAAACCCTCTGATCCGAAGTCAGATACTCTATCCAATTGAGCTATGGGTGCGTAAAAAAAATGCTTAAAATCTAACGCCGCTTCTTTTTATCGTCGACGACAAAATCTTCTGTCAACGGAAAATAGAAATCGGCCGCTGTTTTAATTTCTGGGGAAGTGGACTCCGGCCATGACCAGATTTCCACTCTGCAACCTCGCGAACGCAAATACCACACCAATGGGAGAAAATCCTTATCCCCGCCCAGAATAATAACCACGTCCAATTTGTCAGCCATGGTCACCGCATCGATGACCATAAAGGAATCTGCATTTTTTTGCGGGCGCTTGATTTCGCCACCTAAGCTTGACCAAAAATGTTGAAACTCAGGCGAAATATCTTTGTACTCAGGTTTGTAATAAAGAATGCGAGTGATCTCTCGATCGCCCACTTTTTCTAAAATTTTACGATAATCGGTTCGGCCTTCGTGGTGTTTGAGGCCGGATAATTCTATGTTTTCAGCATCAATAAAAATACCCACTTTTTGGAACAAAAGCTGTTTTTGTTGGTCGGCTTTGTGTTTTTCGGGGGATTTTTCCTGTGGCTTGCTGCTTGTTTTTTGCATATAACCACTCCTTGTTATTACTCACTAATTTGTATAAAAAGGTAAAAAAGAGCAAGGCGCACCACGCCTAAATGAAAACTGATGTCATTAGTATTGACAATGCATTTCATTATCATTTAAAACCGAAAGTGTATGCAAACTCTGCCGGTGAATAAAAATCAGCAAATTTTCCCACGCCAGGATGACATCAAAGAGATTCCTGGAAAAAAAATCATTCGCGAATTAGGT
>JAYUKO010000344.1:0-7610 GCA_043764415.1 Bdellovibrionales bacterium
CTGCTATCTTAACTGAGCTGGACCCCAAATCGAGTCCTAGAAGGGGTTTTTTAAAAAACATCGTTGCAACACCTTATGTTGATACACCTTGGTCCAATGCGGTCCTCATCAAATTATTTAATCCAGCTGTCCTAAAGTCAAACTAGACGGAGGAACCTATCCTAAGAGCCTGCTTAATCTCTAAAGAGGGAAGAAGAGTGACTGGACCAATGTAGGCCCAATAAGAAAAACGTAACACAAAGCTGCCAAAGTCAAAAAGGGACCAAAGGGAATCGGCTCCTGCAGACTACCCTTTTTTAGTGACGAGCGTATCAGCCCGGCGATCAATCCAGTGACGGACGCAATAAGAAACACGAAGGGCAGGCATTGCCATCCTAAGACGGCTCCAATCCAGGCTACGAGCTTGATGTCACCACCACCCATACCCTCAACTTTGCGAATCAGAAAGTGAACATAAGCCGTGAGATATAAAAAACCACCGCCAACAAAAAAACCTAAAAATCCATCAAGAAAAGCGCGCTCGGGGTTTAGCGCAGCACCGATGAGTCCAATCACCAAGCCACCAAGAGTGAAAACATCTGGAAGAATAAAATGCTTAAGATCAATAAAGGAAGCTGTGACGGAAGCAAAAATAAAAATACAGATTTCCAAAAGAAACCAGCATAAACCCAACTTAAGAAACGCCGCCGCAAATAGTAGCGCCATCAACAATTCAACCACGAAATACTGAGCAGAAATGGTAGTTTTGCAATAGGAACATTTTCCTTTTAAGAACAGCCATGAAAAAATTGGAATATTATGAAACCAACGAATGCCTTTTCCACAGCTTGCACACTGACTTCCGGGTACAATGCTTTTGCCATCGGGGATACGCAAAATGAGCACGTTTGCAAAGCTACCCCAAATGGCACCTAAAACAAAAAACCAAACCACGTAAAGAGACTCAAAATTATAAATCAAGCAAAATCCCGTTTTCTAAAAACCAACGAGGCTGCAAATAAAAAGAAAAAGGTCCACGCCAGAGAAATGGCGCTGGATTTTAAAACATAAGATACTTGTAAAAAAGCATCCACTGGTTGCAAGCGCCAATTAAAGAGCTCGAGATTTGGCAACACTTTGTTCACGACCTTGCCAATCATGACGTAATTTTCATTGACGTTATTCATAACCATTTGCGACAGCGCTTCCGACCAGTGACCGATGATAAAAAAGCAAATTGTAAAAATGATCGTTAAAAATGAAGCACTGAACGTCGAAAAAAATAACGTCACCGCCAGTAGGATCATCACTTCGAGCGCGAATCCTAGAAAAACCAAGAAAATATCAAATGTATCGAATGAAAAGCCCATAAAAAGCAGGCTCGCCGTGTAGAGAAGGAAAAATCCAAGATTAAAACTGAACATCAACTGCAAAAAGCCCAAGTACTTGCCAACTAAAAATTGCGGTCGCGAGAGAGGTCGCACAAGGACCGTCAGAATAGTTAACCGATCAATCTCTTTGTAAACGATGGATCCGCCAATAAAAATTGTTAAAGCCACCAAACACATATGGATCGAGGCAAGGCCCAAACTGATAGACAGACGAAACTGTTCCGCAAAGCTCAGTTGCCCGAGAGCGAGCATAAGAAATAAAAGAAACACAGCGAAGAAGAGAAACATATAGAGAACCCGGTTGCGAACAAGTTCTAAAAACGTATTTTGCGAAATGACATAAATATTTTTCATGTAACGCTCTTTTCCCGCTTCAGTTTTGCGAAGGCCTCTTCGAGGGAAACTCGCGGTTCCCTCACCGAAATCAATGTTCCGGACTGGTTTTTCACGTCTGTAATAATATTTTGCACCGCCGTCAAATCCACTGCCATTTTTTTTATATTTTCATTATTGACTGTGTAAGTAATTTCGTAGCCGACGTTTCCAGATTGAATGAAGTTGCTTTTGAGACCTTCGAAGAGGATTCGACCCTTATCAATTATCACTAAACGATCGCAGAGTTTTTCCACGTCATCTAGCAAGTGACTGCTAAAAAAAAGTGTAGTTCCCGCCTGGCCCAATTCTTTGATCAACTCGGTGATTTGGTAACGTCCATCGGGATCTAGACCAGACATGGGCTCATCCAAGATTAAAAATTTAGGCTGGTGAATAATTGCCTGTGCTAAACCCACTCTTTGCAACATCCCTTTAGAGTAATTGCGCAGGAGTTTGTCTTTTGCATGACCCAAGCCAACTTTTTCTAATAACGCGTCTGCCTTTTTTTTAATCTCTTTTTTAGGAAGTTTTAAAGAAAGTTGTCCGTAGAAAACTAAAAACTCCATGCCCGTGAGGTATTCGTAAAAATACGGACGTTCGGGCATGTAGCCAATGTATTCGCGAAAATCCTTATGTTGATTGTTGAAAAAGGACATTTCTCCTTTATCGTATTGGAGCAATCCCAACATTGTCTTCATTGTGGTGGTTTTTCCAGCGCCATTGCTACCTAAAAACCCAGTGATGGATTTTTCGGGCACTGAAAAGCTCACGTCAAAAAGCACTTGGCGTTTTTGTAGAGTTAACTTATCGCGGAATGTCTTACATAAATTTCGAACTTGTAATGTCATTCCTAAACTATGAACTTAAATTGGAACGACGTCAAATTGTCCAGAATGCAGTTTTCGAAGCGCTAATAAAAGTGCCTCTGCCGCGTGGTCCTCGGTAATACACGGGATTGCATAGTCCGTGCAACTTCTTCGAATCTGAAAACTTGCATCGATGGACTGCCGACCCGAAGTTGTGTTGATAACCATCATGACCTTCCCTGAACGGATGCGATCCACGCAGTGAGGCCGACCCTCATGAACCTTCTTTACCGGGATGCAATCGATGCCGCTGTCATATAAAAACTTGGCCGTACCTTGAGTGGCTGAAAAGGTATACCCCAAGCTTTGTAATCCGGTAATCACTGGAATGAGTGTGGTTTTGTCTTTTTCGCGAAGGGACAGAAAAATCTCCCCACTTTTTGCCAGGCGATGGTGACTCGAGATGAACGCCTTCCACAGTGCCTCGCTGTAATCAGCTCCGCGCCCCATGCTCTCTCCAGTGGATTTCATTTCGGGTCCAAGAATTGAATCTGAATCGACAAATTTATTAAATGGAAAGACAACTCCCTTAACACAAACTTGTTTGAGATTTCGGTAGTTATAAGAATCCAATTTCATATCTTGCTTTTTCACCCCAAGAACAGCCTGCACGCCGAGATCTACGAGCGGTGTTCTTGCTGCTTTGGCAACAAACGGAACTGTTCGTGAGCAGCGTGGGTTGGCTTCTAAAATATATGCAATATTATTTTTTAGAGCCAGTTGCACGTTCATATGGCCGAGGACTTCAAGTTTGTTAGCGAGCTTTTTACAAATGTCTTCGATGCTATCGAGTGTTGAAGGCTTTAAGCGTTGTGGCGGAATAACGCCCATGCTGTCGCCCGAGTGAACTCCTGCCGCCTCGATGTGTTCGATGATACCGCCGATAAAGCACCAATCCACACCACGAACAACGTCGACATCCACCTCAAGGGCACCCTCAAGAAATTGATCCATAAAGCAAGGAGCCGACGAAGAAATCACCGGCGCATGCTTTTGAAAGTACTCCGCAAGCTCGGCTTCATTTTCGATAACCTCCATGCGACGTCCGCCCAAAACATAACTCGGGCGACAAATAATGGGATAACCGATATCGCCTGCAACAGTTTGTGCTTCGGAAAACTGCGTGGCGAGTCCCGCTTGCGGCACGAGCAACCCTAACTCATCACAAACTTTTTTAAAGCGCGCACGGTCTTCGGCAAGATCGATGGTATTTAGGGACGAGCCCATCAGTTTTAAACCGGCTTGCTCAAGCTCTTTAGCAACATTGATCGGCGTCTGCCCGCCCAACTGAACAACGACTCCCGTTGGTTGAATTAATGAGGCTACTTCTAAAATGTATTCTGCAACTAGGGGTTCAAAAAATAAGTAATCGCTGGTGTCGTAATCGGTAGAAACAGTTTCGGGATTGGAATTGATCATGGCCACGGGATAACCATTTTTTTGAAAGGCTTTAACGCCGCGAACGCAGCAGTAGTCAAATTCGATACCTTGGCCAATGCGATTGGGACCGCTGCCCAAAACCATCACCGGCTTTACTTTGTTTTCGATCTTCGGTCTGTTTTTTGTCCAGTAGGTGGAATAATAATACGGGGTTTGTGATTCAAATTCTCCTGCGCAGGTATCCACTTGATAAAATCCAGGATGGATATTCCATGCCTTTCGCTTATCTCTAATTTCGCTTTCCTGCAGATTTAAAAGCTGCGAAATTCGTTTGTCGGAAAATCCATTCTTCTTCAGCGCCAGCAAACTATGTTCGGTGAGGCTTTGTTTTTCCTGCAATTGTATCTCGTGATCCACGATCTCTTTGATGTGGTGAAGAAACCAGTGAGTGATCTGCGTGAGCTCGTAAACTTGTTCAATTGTAAAACCCTGGCGAAACGCCTGAGCCACATGATACAGTCGTTGCGAATTAGGATAGGACAACTTCTCTGGGAGGAAATTGACCTCTTCGAAGCCGCTGTGCGTTTCCATGGAAACGATGGCTTTTTGAAGGGACTCTTTGAAAGTTCGACCTATACTCATCACTTCGCCAACGCTCTTCATTTGTGTTGAAAGTAGATCCTTAGAACCCGTGAATTTTTCAAAGGCGAAACGCGGAATTTTGGTAACGACGTAGTCCAACGCCGGCTCGTAGCAGGACGGTGTGGATTTGGTAACATCGTTGGTCACTTCTTCGAGGGTGAATCCTACAGCCAGCATTGCTGCGATTTTCGCGATGGGAAAGCCCGTGGCTTTACTTGCTAAAGCTGACGAACGGCTCACCCGTGGGTTCATTTCGATGACGACGCGCTTGCCGCTTTCGGGATGAACGGCAAACTGGATGTTAGCACCGCCGCACTCAAGACCCACGGCATCTAGTATTCTGCGAGCCTCATCGCGCATATCTTGATAGGCTCGTTCAGAAAGAGTCTGCTGCGGAGCCACCGTAATGCTATCGCCAGTGTGTACGCCGCAAGGATCTAAGTTTTCGATACTGCAGATAGTAACAAACACGCCTTTTTTGTCGCGCATAACTTCAAGCTCAAACTCTTTCCAACCAGCAATGCTTTCCTCAACCAAAACTTCGGAGGTGGGACTTTCGCTGAGGGCTCTGGCAATCATCTGCTCGTACTCCTCGAGTGAATAAGCAATCCCGCCGCCACCGCCGCCAAGAGTGTAATTGGGACGCAGAATGATTGGGAAGCCAATGATTTTGGCCGCATCTAAACCATCCTTGAGGTTACGCACCATTTCGCTTTTTGCGTATTTTGCGCCGAGGTTTTTTAAAATTTGGCGAAACTGTTCGCGGTCTTCGGCAGCTCTTATCACTTGTTCCGTGGCACCGATCATTTCGATGCCCAGACGCTTTAGAATTCCCGAAGACGACAGCTCAAGACCAAGATTGAGTGCGGTCTGTCCACCCAAGGTTGGGATGATGGCGTCGGGCTTTTCTTTTTCGAGAATTTTTTCGACGAAGGGAACTTTGAGTGGCTCGATATATACTGTATTAGCAACGTCCGGATCGGTCATGATGGTTGCTGGGTTTGAGTTGATTAAAACCACCTCAATCCCAAGGCTGCGGAGAGCTTTGCACGCTTGCGTTCCCGAGTAATCAAACTCGCAAGCTTGTCCAATAACAATCGGACCGCTACCAAGAATTAAAACTTTTTTATATTTTGGGTCGAGTCCCATTAAAACCTCACTGCACTGTTTAAGCTGTAAATTTGTTGGTGAGTTACGTGTGAATAGCGCTCAAGCTTAAAATACATTCGCGCCAAGTTATAGATAAGGACGACTTGCTCCTCATAACTTTGCTTTTGTGCCTTCTTACATTGCTCCAGAATAAATTTTCTTGTCTCGAGAGGATGAAAAATAACTCCCGTGGTGAAGAAATTATTGAGTTTATCGCTAGAAAAGTGCGTACTAAAGATACTTCCTTTGGGAGATAAAAAGTTTACCGAAGATTTCTTGACGATGACTTTTTCACCAGTGAACAAGTTTTTAGCGTAATGATCTTGCCCTTTGGTTTTAATAAACTCAAAAAGTGAACAGCGAGCGCCAGCCAAGGCTTCGTAATAAGGACGCAGCTCGACACTCATTTCGAAGCCATCGAGATTGAGCGCCATTTTTGCCGGCGTCAGCAGAGTGCCTGTTACTGGGCGCGTAAGGAGATACCAATCAAAAAACAAGGTAAGATGACGTTCGAAATCGGAGGTGTCGGTTTCGCTCACTCCGATGTCCCCGAAGAACTGCTCTTTAGCTTTGACCACTTCCTTTTGATATTTAGCAGAAGAAAAATACTCGGTTAATGTTTCTAGGCACAGCTCATAACTCATGTTGGATCCAATCGATGTACTCATCAAATAAAACTCCAGCATCGCGCGGCCCCGGATAGCACTCTGGGTGAAACTGAACGCTGAAACATTTTTTGTTTTTATAGTAAATTCCTGAGATAGTTTGATCGTTCAAATTCACGTGGCTTACCGTTACGTCGGAAGGCAAAGTTTTCGCGTCGATGGCGTAGCCGTGGTTTTGACTGGTGACATAGATTTCATCGGTGCGCAGGTCTTTGACTGGATGATTGGCTCCATGGTGGCCAAATTTTAAACGGTAGGTTTTTGCACCAAGAGCCCGAGCTAAGATCTGTTGCCCCATGCAAATACCAAAAATAACTTTTTGTCCTAAGAACTTTTGCACAACCTCAACGGTCTTTTGTACATCCGCGGGATCTCCAGGACCGTTTGAAAGTAAAATACCGTCGGGATTCCATTTTTTAATTTCTTCGAACGATGTTCGCGAAGGAAAAACCGCCACCTCGCGGCAACGTTTAAGGAGTTCACGGATAATATTTTGCTTGCATCCGTAATCCAGCACCGCCACGCGCGGTCCCGATGAGGAAGCTCCGCTCAAGGTTTTCATTTCGCGAGTCGAAACATGGTGCACCCAATCTTTATCCAAACCGCGATGTTTTTCGATGAGCGCCTTTGCTTCTTTTTTCGCTTCGTCGAGGTTTTCAGCTTGCACAACGGCACCAAGCATCGTTCCTTTGTCGCGCAAATAAAGCACCAGATCCCGAGTGTCGATGCCGTTAAGTACTGGCACTCCAGCATCACTCAGTCGGCGAATCCAAGAATCGTCTTGTTTGTAAATATCGAGCGCAATAAAACCTTCGATCCAAATTTGCTGGGATTCCCAAAAGGATTTGTCCACGCCGTAGTTGCCTTGCATGGGAGCGCACATCACCATGATCTGTCCGTAGTAGGAAGGATCGGTGGCGATTTCTTCGTAGCCGTTGTGGGAGGTATTAAAAATAACTTCGCCGGCGCGAGGTTTTCCGCCGAGCCATTCGCCGTCGTAGATTTTTCCGTCTTCTAAAACCAAAAAGCCTTTTTTCATATTAATACCCATTCTTTCGCGCGACCAGATCGAGGAGCGCTGCTCGCACATAAACACCATTTTGTTTTTGTTGCCACATTCTAAAGTGCGGCAACTCTCGCACCGACGGATCAAATTCCAAGCC
>JAYUKO010000345.1:0-7607 GCA_043764415.1 Bdellovibrionales bacterium
CTACTGGAGATTGGCGACGGCGCAGTCCGTGGTGCGCTTGCAAAAAGAGGCCTTTGCGCGATCGAAGGATCTTTTTGATTTTATTCAAAAAAAGGCGCGCATGGATCTGCGGGACAAATCAGATGTGCTGCAGACCAAGGCGGCCTATGTGGCCAACGAGCTCGACCTCAAGCTGGCCTTGGACGAAGAGCGAAGCGCTCAGCGCAATTTCAATCGTTGGCGGTTTGCAGATTCAGGGGATAGCGTTCCTGCTCTTAAATCAATTGATTTAGAAAGTTTTGATCGCACTGTTCTCCCTCAGCAAAGACCGGGAGAGCGCTTGGATGTGACTATCGCCCAAGAGCAGTCAAAGCTTACCAAAGCCGTGGCCGTAATGGCCGAGGAGCGCAACAAGCCTGCGTTCTCTCTTGTTGGGTCTTATGCGATGAATGGGCGGAATGATCTTCGCATGTCAGACGCCATTTCTAACGCCAATACATCCAATCGAAATAGCTATGCGTATGGTGTGCAATTTACCGTACCGCTGCATCTTGCTGCGAGTGCCGATGCTCGCGAAGGGGCGCGCCTTCGGCAGGCGGCCGCCGATGCCGATTTGGAATTTAAGAAAAAGGATCAAGATCTGCAATGGGCGGACCTCGTTGCTAACCATCAAGAGTCTTTGAATCGTTTGGATCTGTTGGGGCAGATTGTAAAAGCCCAACTTGAAAAGATGCAGGAGGAGAAACGTCTTATTCGTTTAGGGCGATCCTCCCTTTTTAATGTTTTAAACTTTGAGCAGGAGTATTTGCGCTCCGAGCGAGCGCGAGCGCAGTCACTGTTTGAGTGCACGAGTCTTCGTTTGCAGGGTCAACTCTATACCGGGAGAATTCAGTGAGTTTAGCAGAGCTGTCGATCAAACGACCCATTTTTATTTCCTGTATCATTTTTATGATGTTAGTTGTGGGCACAGCGGCCATTTACAAGCTGCCGGTGGACTTGTTTCCCGACGTGAATTTTCCGATCATCACCGTAACAACGGTGTACCCGGGAGCTGGTCCCTCCGAGATTGAAACCCTGATCACAAAGCCCGTCGAAGACGAAGTGTCGACGATCTCTGGCCTCAAGCGATTAACGTCCACCAGCCAAGAGGGATTCAGCCAAGTGATTGCGGAATTTACCTTGGAAACCGACATCAAGTTTGCTGAACAGCAAGTGCGCGACAAGGTGGCCTTGGTTAAAACCAAGATTCCCAAGGAGACCGAAGAACCGGTGATTCGCAGAATCGATCCGTCGGATACACCGGTCTTGAGAATTGCCGTGGAAGCAGATCTGGAAGATGGAAAACTTTACGATCTGGTGGATAAAAAAATTAAAGCCCAGCTGCAACAAGTGAAGGATGTGGGACTGGTTTCGATCACCGGTGGCCGAAAGCGCGAGATCCATGTTCATCTGGATCGCGAAAAATTAAAGGATCGCCAGGTGTCTGCAGGACAAGTTGCAATGCTGTTGGGAATGACGGGCGAAAATATCCCCGCCGGAAAAATCAACGAGGCCACCAAGGAAACCGTTTTTAAGAGTGTGGGCGAGTTTGTAAACCTCAAAGATATTTCAAACACGATCATTTCCTTGTTCTTTAATGATTCCTCGGTGCGTGTGCAGGACGTGGGCACGGTGAAAGACTCTCTCCAGGACGAAAAACGTCGGGCGTTTGTGAATGGAAAAAAATCCTTGTTTGTGGACATCTACAAACAATCGCGAACTAACACCATTGAGGTGGTTCGCGGAGTAAAGAGTAAACTCCCCAAAATTGAGCAGAGCTTAAAAACAGCCGGTGTCGATGTAAAATTAAAATACATTCAAGACGGAAGTCGCGAAATTGATGCAAATATTGTGGATGTAAAGGAAACAATCTTTCTCGGGATTCTCCTCACGGTCCTTGTGGTGTATTTCTTTTTGGGGAGCGCTCGTTCTACAGTGATCACAGCATTGGCGCTACCAAACTCCATCATTGGCGCATTTATTTTGATGGCGCTCAATGATTTTTCCATCAACATCGTAACTCTGACTGCTTTAGTTTTGGCGGTGGGGTTGCTGGTGGATGATGCCATCGTGGTCCGAGAAAATATTTTTCGCAGGCTCGAACTCGGTGAAGATCCTTTCACGGCGTCCGTTCAAGGAACAAAAGAGGTGCAACTGGCGGTGATCGCGACCACTCTTGTGGTGATTGCGGTGTTTGCACCGGTGGCCTTTACTGCAGGCATTGTGGGGCAGTTTTTGCGACAGTTTGGTTTAACGGTCTGTTTTGCTATGGTGATTTCGCTCTTTGATGCCCTCACAGTGGCGCCCATGCTTTCGTCGTACTTTGCGGGCGCACCCCATTCAGCCAAACACACCGGTGGCTTTTGGGATCGTTTAACTCAACCAGTTCTCAGTCGTTTTGAAAGAATGCAAAATTCTCTGGAACGCCAGTACGAAAAACTTTTAAACAAAGTTGTAAAACGACCGATCACAGTGCTGATTCTTTCGTTTGTGGTGTTTGTGCTTTGTATGTCGACGGTGGCGTTTATCCCTGGAACGTTTATTCCTCCGCAAGATAACGGCGAGTTCGTTGTGGATTTGGAACTTCCTCCGGGAACAAACCTCGAAGAAATGTCGCGCGTGGCTCAGGAAATTGATGGCGTTGTTCGCCAAAACAAAGAAATCGAGCTCACAAGTCTTACGGTGGGCGGTACTAACGATGAGCCGCAGGTGGCGAGCTGCTACGTGCGCATGATCGATTTTAAAAAGCGCACGCTAAACACTTCGGATATGAAAGATCGTGTGCGCGAGCAGCTCAAAAGTTATCAAGACATAAAAATTCAAGTAAAGGATTACGATCCAACGGGTGGGGCTATGACCAGACCATTCTCGTTAGCTCTCCTAGGAAACGATCAGAAAAACCTCGAAGAAATGGCCAAAAAGTTAGTGGACGAGCTCAAGAAAGAGCCGGATCTTAAAGAAGTCGATAGCTCCAATCGTCTTGGAAAACCCGAGCTGCAGTTTCG
Source organism: Bdellovibrionales bacterium (assembly GCA_043764415.1). Taxonomy (GTDB): domain Bacteria; phylum Bdellovibrionota; class Bdellovibrionia; order Bdellovibrionales; family JAGQZY01; genus JANPLN01. The sequence goes on from JAYUKO010000345.1 coordinate 3,024, forward strand.
TCCGCGAATGGAGGCGTCGGAAAGTTTGGGCATTAACTCGCGTTCCATTGGCGCCGAGCTGCGCGCCCAAGTGGAAGGTGTTAAGGCTGCGAAATTTCGCGAACTGGGCGAAGAGTACGACATTCGCGTGCGCTTACAAGAGGATCAAAGAAATCTTCGCGAATCTTACTTGGAGACCTACGTTCCAAATATCAATCAACGGCTGGTGAAATTGCGCAACGTGACCACCCTGAGTGATGTTGTGGGCCCCGCAAACATCGATCGGCAAGATCGCTCGCGAAAAATTTTAGTGAGTGCAGATATCCGCGCAGGTGGAGATTTAAACGCCGTCATGGCGCGAACATCGTCGCGTTTAACGGAGGGAGATTTAAAACTTCCTACGGGCATGAGCTTTTTGTATGTGGGCGACTCCGAAAGCTTTCAAGAAATGGGCTCCTCGCTCGGCGTAGCGCTGATGTTTGCCATTATCTTTATCTATATGGTGTTAGCCAGTCTCTACGAATCTTTTGTGACGCCTCTTACGATTATGTTGGCGTTGCCGCTAGCTCTGGGTGGGGCTTTTGTTGGGCTCCTGGTGGCAGGCGAATCGCTGAACCTTTTTGCTTTTTTAGGAATCTTTATGCTGTTAGGAGTGGCTGCCAAAAATTCCATTTTGCTTGTGGATTTTGCCAAACACGCCATGGAAAATGGCGAGGACCGAATTTCCGCCATCATCGCCGCCGGTAAAACTCGCTTGCGGCCGATTTTGATGACATCGGTGGCATTGATTGCAGGGACTCTCCCTTTAGCCATCGGTCTTAACGAAGCTTCCAGTCAACGCACAAGTATGGGGGTGGGCTTGATCGGTGGAACGGTGACGTCCACGTTGCTGACTCTTGTGGTGATTCCTGCAGCCTTCCTATTTATTGATGGTTTTCGCGAGTGGATCGAAAAACGTTTTCCAGCGAATCGCTTAGCGAAAATCTTTTTAAGCAAAGAGATTAAAAAGTAGGCCGCCATGGAAGAAATCGAAAAGTTTTTTAAATGTCCCTACTGCCTTGAAAAAATCTCCATGCTTTTAGATCTGTCAGCCGAGGGCGAACAAATCTATATCGAAGACTGCGAAGTGTGCTGCAATCCTATACAGATTCAATTTTCATCGCAGGACGGAAAACTTCGAGGCTTTCAATTTGCTAAAGCCTACGGTTAAAAATTGTTTCACTCACGCGGAATATATGGACGTCGAGGCAGTTGCAAGCGAACAGATGTGTTTTCTCTGTGTTCGGTGCTGGCACCAGAAATGCAATTCCCTTAGAAATCGGGGGTTTGTTATGATCCCCATTAATGACTCTCAAGGAGAATACAATGTTATGGACGCTATTTATTGGTTTGCTCGTAGGGCTTGTTGCTAAGTTTATTATGCCTGGTCGTGATCCTGGTGGCTGGATTGTTACCATGCTCTTAGGCGTCGCTGGGGCTTTTGTTGCAAACTTTATCGGCAAAAATCTTGGCTGGTACACGGATACAGAATTCGCAGGTTTTTTAGCTTCGGTTTTAGGAGCTATCATAATTTTGATTATTTACCGAATTGTGATCGATAAAAAACGCGTTTAATCCTACTTTCATAGGGGCCGCACACAAAAAGCGGCCTCGGCTTAAATAAAGCGACCTTTCGCTTTTGCCGCGTAAATTTTGCGAATTTTCCCGTCATCATCTTCATCGTAAATGTCGCCAATGACCTCTTCGATCAAATCTTCCAATGTCACCACACCTAAAATTTGAAAAACGTCGTTTACCACAATGGCCATATGGCTTTTTTTATCCTGCATCATTCGCATGGTTCGCAACACCGAATCGGTTCCAAACACATGCATGGTGGGTCGAATGATGGCTGGCCAATTGGTCTCTCCAGATTCGCGGTAGGCGATAAACTCTTTGGTGTGCAAAATGCCGATCACTTTGTTGGCTTCGAGGACGGGGAGTCGAGTGTGACCGGATTGGAGCACGGCCTGAAAAACATCGGCGATGGTGTCCTGTTTTTTTACAAAATTAGTTTCTGTCCATGACACCAGGGCGTCGGTGATTTTTTTATTTTCGATCTGCGCCATATTCAACATTAAGGTTTGATGTGTCGGCGACAAGGCATCAATTTCAATGGATATAAGAGTCGACTGTTCTTGAACGGATCTTTTTCGAAAAAATATTTTCAGCAAAATCTTGGTCGAGGTTTCAAGCGCTGTGACCACCGGCGATAATATTTTGTCGGCAATAAACAGAAATTTTGCGCCGGACAGTACAATCTTTAATGGATTCCTTAACGCCAAAGTTTTAGGAACCAACTCGCCGATCACCACATTGAGATACGTGATGGGTAAAACCACGGCCACCATCGCCAATATTTGGGCGTGTAGTGATTCAAAGCCATAGCTACTGATTAAAAAGGGCTCGAGGCGATCCGACGCTCCAGCGCCACCAACGGCGGCAGCAATGGCTCCCACGAGGGTAATACCTACTTGTATCACCGACAGTGATCGCTCTGGATTCTCGCGCAGTTTTAAAAGTTTTCGCGCTGACAAATTGCCTTTGCGGGCGACGCTGCGGAGTTCTGGTTTTGGCACCGAAACAAAAGCCATTTCATAGGCTGCAAACACTGCATTCAGGGCAAGACACGTGCAGATAACTAAAATTTCTTCCATAGCTGAGATTGTACATGATTTGGCGAAAAAGGCGAGGTGGGGATTGCCATAGGACATTATGCTTAACAAATAGGCTTCTGAATTCTTTTCAGAGGAATTTTACAGTCCAAAGGTGCACTTTACATAAACAAAAAACTCGGGTGTGTGTTTGAGTCGTTCTTGTTAAGTGTGTTTTTATCAAGGGAGCTCGCATGACTAAAAAATCGATACTTGTTCAAATCTTCGCAACCACAGTTTCCGCCTCGGCTTTTGGCAGCAGCTATTACATCTGCGGAAAAACCGTAAATCCAGACAACGGAACTGTCACCGGGTACGAACTCGAGATTTCTTCCGGAGACGACGATTATTCTGGTGTTGTCGGTGAAAATTGGAATTTAAAATTGGCGCAAGACTCAGACTGGATCTCCCCGCGCCCCGGTATCACCGCCAAAACAACTCAAAACAGTAATGGTGAAGACATGGTTACGGTGACCGTAGTGCAAGGTCAGTCTGCCTCAGGCTTAGTGGGAACACAGTACAAGCTGAATGGTCTTTTCGACGACGAACCAGTTCTCGAAAAATACACCATGGGTGGCTTCGCAGGGTCCATTAAGACCGATACGTTTAAATGTATCTCTTCTATCGATTAAAAAGTCGCGCTTTTTACGATTCAAACGATACGGTTGCGTTCTTCACGTTTCATAAACTCTTCGTACGCAAGCGCATTGTAGGTCTTCTCATCGGGAACAATGCTAGCAGAGGTGAACCGCCACTCACAGGATGTTTTATAATTAAAGCTGCGCAGGTAATCCTCGAGATCCAAATCTGCATCCAAAGCAAGAGCAAGACCGTTTGTTTTCTGCACTCGATCCTCTGTGTACATTTTTGCTTTTGGTGATTGTTTTAACATTGAAACATCCCCTTGAATTAGCTTCATCTTAACTTGCGTCAGAAATGGATTCAATTTTTTAACTATTTTTTGGCTATTTTATTTTGACGACGAGGCCCACGGCGGCGATGCGTTCGACATCGCAGTAATTATTTTCAGTCAATTCCTCGCCAAAAATATCGGGATCGATCTCTTCGTAGGAAAAATCCAAATCCTTGATGAAAGGAGTTATGGACTGGCGAAAAATATCGCGACCATTCACCACGGCGGTGCCTGTATAAAGCACCAGTTGGCCGCCGGGCTGAAGATAATTCAAAGCTTCTGCAACGATGCGTACAGAAAGTTCGGAGCCATGGGCTTGTCCTCCGTGCCGGTAAAAGCGTTCTTGCCGATCCATTATAAAAGGCGGATTGGCGATGACAACATCGATGCCGGTGGGAATATTTTTAAAAAGATCACTCTGCAAAAACTGCGGCGGTTTTTCAGTCGCCATTTTCGCATTTGCTATTTTCGAATTGATACGCGCAAATTCCAAGGCCCGCACACTGATATCAGAGAGAAAAAGATTTTCTAGCTCCATTGTGAAATTTTTTGTGTGATCTTTTTCGTGATGTTCTTTGAGATGCCGGGCCAGGGCAAGACCGCCGACGCCGCTCCCGCAACCGATATCGATGATTTGTTTGGCACTTTTTATTTTATCCATCAGAAATCGCACAAAGCGGTAGGAGTCTGGACCAAAAAATACGGCATCCTCCTGATCGGTGGGGAAAGCGGAATGCATAAAAATATTCTGGTTCAATGTGGAAAAACGCACTTTGCTTGTGACCTGATTCCCTTGTCGTTCGATGAGTTGTGCCCGTTCAGCCAATTGTAAAATTGCAGGCGGTAGGTTTACGACGGGCAGGGGACGATTCCAGCCAAAGAGTACACGCAAGGAATTTGCATTTTTATCGGGCTCGCGCGCCAAAATGCGGCGATGGGTTTCGGGGGTCACGGTGGTAAATTGATAGCCTTCCTTGAGGAGGGCACGGCCCAGTTCGA
>JAYUKO010000346.1:0-2270 GCA_043764415.1 Bdellovibrionales bacterium
CAGGAAACTCAGGCTGGATTCAGTGATGATCGTGACAGCTAAACCGAAGGACGCCTGAATCACCAAGGGGCCAATCAAGTTGGGCCATATGTGAAAAACTAGGATGCGCCATTTTGGCAAACCTAGCGCCAGAGCGTTGAGGACATGTTCCTTTTCTTTAAGATGTAAAATTTCCCCGCGCACAAGCCGCGCATAGGAAGCCCAGCCAGTTAAGCACAAAGCAAAGATCATGTTGGGCACAGAGGCTTCCTGCAAAACGGCCACGATGGCCAAAATGAGTAAAAAACCGGGAAAGCCAAAAATCATATCCACAAAACGCATGAGCAATTGGTCGTAAAGGCCGCCCCCGAACCCGGCGACCGAGCCTAAAAGGAGACCAACGAACAAGGTAATACTTACCACGCTGAGAGCAATGGCCAGGCTGACCTGCGCGCCAAATAAAATCTCGCTAAACACATCCACACCATTTTGATCGGTGCCAAACCAATTGGTTGTTCCCGGAGGCAGAAATCGATTTTCCAATTGGATGGCGGTGGGATCAAATGGAGCGATCAAGGGAGCCGCTATGGCTAAAAGCAAAATGCTTCCGATCAAAAAAAGTCCAATGCGAAGCTGCCAGGGAAACTTCATGATTCCAACCTGATTTTTGGGTTGAAATATCCGTAAGCTAAATCTGTAAAAAAGTTAGCGAACAAATAAATCACCGACACAAACAGCACACAGCCTTGCACCAGCGGGTAATCACGATTTTGGATGGATTGATAAAGCAGAAGTCCAATTCCTGGCCAGTCAAAAATTGTTTCAACAATGACCGTGCCGGTGAGAAGGGCCCCCAGCATGAGTCCGAGCAAAGTAAGTACCGGGATGATGGCGTTAGTAAGTCCGTGCAGAAAATAGATTTTATAAGCAGGTAAACCCTTGGCGCGTGCTACCGACATGTAGTCTTCCTTCATTACATCGAGCATTGAGCTGCGGGTCATGCGCATGAGTAAAGCAATTAAGCCGATGCTCAAGGAAACAGAAGGCAGGATTAAGCTGTCCCAGCTATCGCGCTCGCCAATGGGAAGCCAATCTAATTCGATGGCGAAAAGCCAAATGAGAAGTGGTCCTGACCACAACGACGGAAATGATAAACCGAGGGAGCCGATGACAAGAATGAGTTGATCCAACCATGTGTTTTTTTTAATTGCAGCTGCAACGCCCAGAGGAATCCCGACGAAGGCAGCGAGCAGAAGAGCTGCGAGCCCTAACTCAAACGTTGCGGGGACGCGATCGAGAATTTCTTTAAACACGGGTTTTTGTGATTGCAAGGAGCGCCCGAAATCTAGATGCAAACTGCGCCAGAGATAGTTTTTATATTGAGCAAAAAGAGGTTGGTCTAAACCCAACTCTTTTCGAAGTGCCGCTCGGTCTGCTTGGCTTGTGTAATCGCCAAGCATAATGTCCACGGGATCGCCGGGGATCATGTGAATTAAAAAAAAAGTAATGGTCACAACGCCAAACATAACTGGAATTAAAGATGTGAGGCGGCGAAAAAAATAGGTCATTGTTTGCTGAGCATATTTATTTTGCCTTCGGGAACTTTTCCGAACAGCAATTGAATGGTGCTGGTATTAAACGGCAAGGCTCCGTAGGCCTGTTTGGGTTCGGTGACGAGCTCTGCTGTTAAATTTAAACTGGGCACTTCGGTTTTAATGGACTCGCCTTTAAAATTGACCCAGTTGACGAATTGCTCTTTTTTAAAAGTGTTGAGCGTACGAAAGGTATCCAGGCCGCGCTCTTTCACTTGTTCCTTAACAAACACTTCGCCTTTTTCCACCGCACCATCTTCTTCGGCCACGGCGTCGTAGGAAAACTTATTGCCAACCGACAATCCCTTTGGATTTTTGAGCATAAGATGTGGGAGAAACGTGCTAAAAAACACGCTGGTAGAAATTGGAATTTCTTTGGCTTGGGCTTTATTGTTTTCGACAATTTTTAAAACAAGTTTATTTTTTTTAACGATGGCATCAATGGCTTTTGTTTTTGTGCCTTCAAGGCGGGTGTACTGATAACTCATGGGCTCGAGTTTTGTATTGGCTTTGGCGGAAAGGCTCAAAAATTGCTATCATGGATCAGATGGAACCAACACTAGGTGATTTGATTCCAAGAACAGAACCCCAAGACGAAGAAGAAATTGTTTTAGAATCTACCGCAACATCTTTGACGCCACTTTTACTGCAAGCTATCAAAGGCCAAGACCAAACACTATTGGAAACATGTCTACAATC
>JAYUKO010000347.1:0-7583 GCA_043764415.1 Bdellovibrionales bacterium
AGTGAATACAAACTATGCTTCATCTATTGGGTCGCTTGGCGCAGTTGGTAGCGCGTTTCCTTGACATGGAAGAGGTCACAAGTTCGAGTCTTGTAGCGACCACCAATTGTCAACCTGGTCGAACACGGGTTAACAAATTTTTTTGAAAATAAAAGATCACTAAACGAAGGCAGGGCAACCTGCCTTTTGTTTTTGGGGTCCTCCGAATCCCTAATCCCATCAAATCGAGCCAATACCTCCTTGTAATGGCTCTCTCCGATATAAAAATGCACATTGATCCCGTCTTTTAAAATCTCGACCTTGTGAATGACGAATTTTATCATCTGCTCTTTGAGTTTGAGATCACTTTCCGCAGCGTCCAAAAACCCAGCCATCAATTCCCGAAAGCTTGCTAAGTCTTCCGCTTTCGCAGGGGAGTCAAAATCAAAAGCTTTAGGATTTTCTTTGGCTTTGAGGGCCATCTCCTCTTTAGCGGCCTGGAGTTTGATCATTTGTTGATAAAATACAGACTCATCAACGCCTTTTGGTAAAGTGGCGATGCGCTCGGCAAGGGTCGCCATTTGCTCATTGATTTTTGCAAGCTGCTTTTCAAAATGCTCAATGGGTTTTACGTCAATCTGCCTTGGAGTTTCGGAGTGCTTCAAAAGCTGGCTCATAAACGGCTCGCTCTTTGCAAACTCCTTCACTTTTTCCCATACCACAGGCTCAATCACCTTCGCTTGAATCCGAAACGGCTGGCACTTTTCAAGCACGTTACCAGTCACTGCCATTTTCTTGGTGAGTTTCTGATGCTGATAATAGGGAACCTTGGTGCTGGCACCATGAGCTGATTTTCCGCTCATTCTGTCGCCACAATGAGAACACACACAAAGCCCACTCAAAACAAATGGGTATCGGTTTGCGTGGTGAAGCCGTTTTGTGTACTTGTTCTTCTTTAAAAGCGCCTGCGCCCTATTAAAAGTCTCTTCATGAATGATTGCTGGCCAACTGGCTTTGGATTCCTCCCATGCACCTTCACGAGTTTTATAGCGACGAACGCCGATATAGCATCTGTTCGTAATTACCGCGTGAATAAAATCAAAGCCAAAGTAAATATTTCGAGATCTTCCACCAAACTGACGCTTGGGCATCTCAATGCCGCTTCTGTTTAATGCTTTAGCAGCTCTCGCCAAAGTCCCTTCTTCTAAAAAAGTTTTAAAAATGAGTCGGACAATCTCTGCATCGTTCTCATCGATTTTTAAACATCCACGCTTTTCCTGATCAATAGCAAAGCCCAGAGGCACTGAGCCACCGTTAAAGAGCCCGCGCTTGGCGCGGGCTAAGAACGAGTGGGATATCCTCTCGCTCGTCATTTTACGTTCGTACTGGGCAAGATTGACCATCATGTACATGACGAGCTCTCCTGCGGCAGTTGTTGTATCGAAATTGTCCTTGATGCTTAAAAATTTACACTGGTGCTTGTCTAAAAACTCTTGGAGCAGCGAGAAATCTTTTATAGATCTCGTAAACCGCGATAGCTCGGTCACAAGAATCATATTGATTTCTTTTGCTTCAATGCGTTTTAAGAGACGTTGAAGCGCAGAGCGGTTCATATCTTTTGCAGAAATCCCTGCATCCGTGAAAGAGTCCACAATCTCGCCAAACGGGTTGGCTAAATTCTTGAGTTTTACAAACTCCTTAAGCCGCTCCTCTTGATTCCGAATAGACCCCTCGGGATTTTCGGCCTGCTCTTCGGTTGAGACTCTTTGGTAAATTCCGATCTTATACCTTTTAATCATGCAGCTCTCCTTTTTGGGAAAACTCGCACGGGGCTTGATACATTTGGGGCTGATAACGGAAGTGAGCTGGCTTTATAAACTTCCACCAATTTTAATAAACTTTCAAGTTTTTCCTGATATTCCTTATCGGTTAATAACCTGTAAGACGTTTGGTACGTCTTACAGGGCCAATATTTGGGTTTCATAACTATTCCTTTTAATAAACGTGCAGTTAATAGGGACTCAATTCTCTGGGCTCATCGTCCTCTTCAACCAAGTCTTCCTCATACACATCATACCACTCAGATTGATCGGGTGTGTGTGATACAACAAGCGGCTCTGTGACAGGTTGAAAATCTGGAACTTCAGATGTCTTTTTGAGAGTTTGTTTTAATTCGTCCTCCATTTTACGAAGTCTCCATTCCATGACCTCATATTTCTTTTGCGCAGATGTTTCTGCATAATTTGAAATCTCTTGAGGTCTGTGTTCAAAAGACTTTTCAATATCAGTTCCATGGTCGTCAGATTTTACAAACATTGTTATATAATCCAAAGACCAATAGGCTACGCAGCCGATGCCCGCTAGGAGCAATAGCCATCCAAGAGTGGTAAAAAGTGATATTGCGGCGTCCCCCGCAGATGAAAGCCATTCACCATCTCTGGTAATACATTTGGCAATCAATGCGCAGCCCACGATAATGGCAACTACATAGGACATAAATTCTGACGACTCATCAGATTTATTACTCATAAAAATACTCCTTGTTAAAATAATTCGACACACCCTTAACCCGAAGGGTGTTAATCAATTTTTGAAATGCGGCTCGTTGTCTAAGCGACTAATTTTTGGGGACTTTTATACTTTTGAAAGAAATAATCTTTCATTTGATTTTGCATACTATTTGGCAAGGCTTTCCCAACCGATTGCACTACGTTTGCATGGAGTTTGAGAAGACTTACGCCTTTATACTTGCCGCTGATGACCTGAGCACCCCAGACACCTTTTTTAAAATCGTCGACCAGCACAAACACAATTTTTTCCCGCATCTCGGTGGTGGACCACTCTTGCTCGCAGGCGGCGCGAATACGTTTTGCAATCCACTCGTTCTTCACAAGCCACACCACAAGCGCCGGATTGACGCTGTTATAGTACCGCTGCGTGAACACGTAGCGCTCGTCATCCTTCAGGTTGAGGTCCACCTCGTATCCAACAGTGGCTTTTTTAATCCCGCCATTAAAGGTCGTAATCCCGTCGGGCACATGCTCTGGGACTTCACGCATCTCTTTTGGGAAATTCGACGGTGCAAGCGAAGCCAGCATCTGCTCGGTGAGGTACGTTTTATCAACCTCCGTAAGCCAGTAGTCACCCAGTTGCAGGCAAGTCGCTAAGAAGTCATGGCTTGGAGCATGAACTCTGTATCTGTAAGATTTAATATCATCCCGATCCATCAAGAATATTTCAAACCCGTGCTCGGTCAGCGTCCACAACTCTTGATCGATGTTCCTTGAGCGTGGAAGTCTGAGGATTAAGTTTTCTTTTTCTAACCGCTTCAGCGCTTTATAGATCCACCACTGGGATTTCCCCTTAAACGCAAATTGAGCCAGCATCTGGCTTGTGGCCACTTTCCACAACCACAAGAATTCAAACACCGCTAGATCGCGTATCGAAAGCGTCCTTGTGGTCATAGGTTTATACCGTCGCCTTTTAAAAAAAGGCTTTCTTCTATGTTTTTGCATAAAACTCCGATCTCCTACACCTCGTGCAGGAAAATAAAATCCACAAACTCTGCAAAAAAGTGCGTGGAAAATAATTTTTAATGGGGCTTAAAAAAATGCTGAGACTTGATATTTTTTTACGAACTGCGAAACGAACGCATACACGTAAATCAATCGCTCTGACCAAACTGTGTACAAAGATTGTGCCAACAGGTGCGTTTGAGTTATTTCAAACACTTAACTAAAAAAGACGGTAGTTTTTGAGGTGAAACGTACTCATTTGAGTACACGGATGAGTACGTTTTTAATTTTTAAAGGTAAATTTTAAGAAGGAAAAAGTCAGGATTGCGAGAATTTCGATCCAAGATTTTTCTGTTGGAAAGAGGTCCACCAACTAAATGATGGCCTCGCAGGTTTTATTGAAGTGGTTTTATTCTAAGAAGAAAGAAAATACATGGATACCCAGCCACCAAGACAAAAGATTAGCGCAAACTGCAATTACCAAGGCATAAATAATTCTGTATCTATAAAGAAGTATTAGTAGAAGCATTTCCACTGTAGGCGCAAAAGCTTCGCTAAAGAGGAGAGCATATTGCGTTGAAACATGCCACTTTGCCGCAATTTCTGGTACTAAGAGGAAAATAAAAGGATGGGTTGCAAGATTGAGTATAAATATTTGAGCGAGTATTGTTTTTATGGCTATCTTTTGCTGAAGCCCAGCTGGAAAATAAACAAAAGCTTCTAATAGGCATGTCGTAAAGAACACAAGCAGATAAAATGACGCGCTCACATTTGTGACTACGTATGAACCTCTGAGAGCCGCAATGCACATAGTATCTAAGGTATCTCTCGACAAAAGCATCTCAAAAAGGGCCAATGGAGTGTAACAATGATCTGTCATACAGCCACTTGTTCTTTCTCCAAAAATAAACAAGTAAACTCAAAGTAACCATGAAAAGAGGCTATAACCAAATAGATGTACCTCGCAGCTGGGAAACTCTTGAACAGACAGATCGCTAATATAAACAGCATTAATAATATGCAGGCAAAAATAGTTCTTTTACCTATATCGGCCTCAAGCATTTTAAACGACTTATTAAAGCTGATTGTCGGTCCATCTTTTAATTCTTGTTCAGGAATGGCCTTAAGCCAGACGAAGTAATGCATGCCCTGGCCAAAAGCATAAGCTGATACTGCGCGACTCCAAAACTCGAAGGAGCTGCCTGGCGAAATCATAGATCCAATAGAAAGGTCGTTTAAAGCGTTGTTTAAAATTCCTGTAGGACGATAAATCATCAGAGCATCAAATGTTCCGAATAGGATCAAAAATGTAACGAGACTGAAAACTAAAAGTGAAACAACAGCTACAGTCGTATCTTTTGTTGAAGTGCTCGCCTTAAGCCAAAACACAAAACTTAAGAAGTTGTGAATCAAAACTAGAGCACCAATTGTTTGATACGGATATGCATAGGAGCAAATGGACAGCATGGAGACAAGTAAAAAAGTGAAAATCAGATTCGTAAACTTTTGTTTGGTCAAAAACGCAATTGACAATAGACTTATACAAACCATAAACAGTTCAGGGCCGTTAGGTAAAAACTTTAGTGCAAAGTGATACTCATTGAAAGCTATGCGGATAGTCGCCGCAATTATAAAAATAAATCCTACGTAATTAATCATGGCTTGTGGTGTTTGTTTAGAAACTGCCATTTTTGGTAGATATCTGAGAGAGGCAAACATGTGGGGTATCCCAAAGATAATGGGACCCAAAAGCAATCCATATAAAGGGAAAAAGATCGAGATAAAGAAGTTTGTAATCAATGATAAAACAAAAAATACTGCTAGCCGATATGGTCTATGAATAAATAAAGTGCGGAAAACACTAACTTTCATTGTTTTGCGAATAATTGAAGATCGACAAATATCTGCCAAATCCACAAAATATAAAAATGCTGAGAGCAATTTGCTTCTCAGCATTAAAAACAAAGACTGTTTGTAAGAAAGAACAGTCTCCATAAGCTCTTTACTTAACTTTTAATACACAAGTAAAATCTTTTTCTTTTGTTTTCTTTACGCATGAAACAGCAACGTCCCCTTCAGCGTAGGTGCCTTTTGAATCGCCGCCAGAAATCATCATTTCAGCAATTCTATTTGCATCAGAACCTGAAATCGTAGTTTCAGTTGGTGCAAGGACGATATCTGCATATGTTACGCCCGCAACCATTAAAGTCGCGCAGCAAACCAAAATTATTTTCTTCATAAATTCTCCTTTGAATTATGTTGTACTCCTACACATACAATGATTATGCCAATCTTATGAGCGATGTGTCTCCCGATGAAAAAATATAAATGACCAAAAAAAATACATCTATGAAAATTTGACTTTTTTTAATGACCCATCAAATGTATGGAATCTTGAAGGATCGGCGGCAGATTTTGTAAATCAACCTAATCTTTCGCTGCGCTAAGTGTTGATTTCAACACCTGGCATTTGAAGCGGGCTGGGTCGGGCGCTACCGAAGGGGCGCGTTCCTGCTTTTGCGTAAGCTGCCCTTTTGCTTAGAAAATTTCATTTTTTTGGACATAGGAGCAGAGGTCGTTGGGTGGTAATCGAGAACGGTTCGGAGCTTAGATGCGCCAAATCAAACATATTAGATTTGAACAGAACTCGACGGTCTATCGATACAGGGCATCTCTTCGAAAGATTCGCTTTTTGTCAGTAAAGGACAAAAAATGGCAATCAAACCCGTTTCGATCTTCAAGATATTGCACAGGATTTGATTCGGCTGTAAACCGGATAATCCTTGCTGCACGGGGAGATAAGAATCAACGAAGTTTTGAATGGACTACAACCGTCCTGGTTGGCCTAGAACTTGCTCATTAAGTAATATTAGATAGGCGTAAAAGTCAGAAATCATTCTTCCTTTATCAGGAAGACGTGCTAGAAGGAGCATTCAGATGAAAATATTAATATCCGTATTTCTCATGTTAGGTGTCAGTTTTAGGGTGGCCGCGGGTCAAAATGTAATAAATGACTATCGTATATCGTGGACTAAAATTGAGAGCGCCGGGCCTACCCCCGAAGCGTTCTCCCTGGGCTCCACTCATCACATCAGAATCGAGTTATGCGTAGGAGGAATGCAGCCGGTGCAAGCCACAAGGCAGTGTACGTCTTTAGCTGAAAGTGAAGGAATGTTCCTCCGCTACAGTCTTTCTTGGCGGCCCACGGAAAGAACATTTTTGGAAGATACATACATCACTAGAGAGGAAATATTTCAGGCGATTCAAACACTTGGGGCTAACGTAGATCGTTATGCACTTCGGCTGTCGTTAGTGGATAGAGATATGCTTTTTAATGACGTACTCGCAAGCGAGTTGATTCGAATTCCGGACGTCAATGAAGAGGTTTCTTTGAATCTTAGGGACGGGTTTCGCTTAAGAAATCTTAGCACCCTCGAGGCTGAGTTTGGAGAAATCAGTGCGGGCATCTCGGTGAAGAATTTAGGCCGCTAGTTCTACGAAGGTTAGCAACGGATATGTTTATTAAAACTGAATTCGATCATAAATTACTTCAATAAATAGCGCGAAGCCGATTAAAACTCATCGGCTTCGTGATTTTTGCCAAAGTTGGCGAGAGAACTTTCCATAGGAAATTTGATCTTTCTGATGGGCCTCGATGGCCAGAGTGGCCATCTTCATCGTTAACAGCTTAAGTTGACCGATTAAACCCAATGCCAATAGAAAACTGACGATCGTCATCAGAAACTTTGTGGCTATTTTAAATTCATCCATAAAACCCTCCTTGGTTTTAGTCCTACTTCAAGCCGCGAAAATAATCCCTCGACAGGTCGGCATCGTAGAGCCTGACCCTTTGAAGACGTCTTTTAATCGACGCTTCGCTTAAATTGAAATATTCCGCGAGCTTTTCGTAGCTCCAGCGTTCAACCCACCTCAAACATGCCAGCTCCGGTAGATTGATCTGTACTTTGTTCCGTTCAACTGCAATATAACAAGCAACCGTGCGAGGTTGTTGTTTCCCTAGAGTAGGGGCGCCTCCACCATTCCGTCCAATAGGCAACTTTTGGACCGGTAACCTGCCACCCGGCAGAG
>JAYUKO010000348.1:0-2268 GCA_043764415.1 Bdellovibrionales bacterium
TGGAAACTCGATGGGTGAAGTTGAGAAAAAAGTGGCGACTGAGCTTAAAAAAATGAAAGCTGGAAACTACTACAACAAACAAACCGGAAAAAAATGTGACGAAGCCAAACCATACAAGGTTTCTTTTAAAGATGGTGGATCGAGCTACGGAATTGGAGACGACGGGTCTTTAACTCCAAGTCGTCCAATGGCATGGATTAAGTTTACCTGCACTAACTACAATAACGATTAAACAATAAGTGCAGCCTTGTGTTGCGCAGAGTGAGTAACGACACTTCTCCCCGAAAAATAAGATTTTTCGGGGTTTTTTCTATGTTGCGTGCCTAATTTGTGCAATGATCTTTCCATGAGTAAGTTCATAGCAACCAATAGCGAAAACGGCCCGCAACCGCCTGTGCTTATTTCTCCAGCAGATCTTTCTCCAGAGGCTCTTGAGGGTATCATTGAGAGTTTTATTTTGCGCGAAGGTACAGATTATGGTCTCAACGAAGTCGACCCTACAAAAAAGTTTTCACAAATTCACAGTAAAATTACTAAAAAAGAATTTTTAATCACCTTTGATTCTGAGACCGAGTCCATCAACCTGTTAACTCGTCAACAATGGGATAAATTACAGAAGGAAAAAACTCATGCTATGTGATTGCGGAAGCCAAAAAAATTATGTCGATTGTTGTGAACCTTTTATCAAGGGAACCGCAACACCACAAAGTCCTGAGCAGCTCATGCGCTCGCGCTATACGGCCCATGTTAAAAAAGAAATAAGCTATTTGAGAGCCACACTTGCGCCAGAGCAACGCTCGACGTTTATTGAAAAAGATGTTCTCGCTTGGGCCAATTCCGAATGGCTGGGTCTAGAAATCGCCGAGGCCAAAGGCAACAAGGTAGAATTTGTTGCCAAGTATAAATCAAAAGGAAAAGTGTTTGAACACCATGAGTACGCCACCTTTCGCAAAATTGGCGACAAATGGTTTTTTGTCGATGGAGATTCGCACACCCACGAAGAAGGCAAAGGTCATCAGCACCACCACCATCAAGAGCCCGTGGCACCCATTGTGCGCGAGCAACCCAAAGTCGGTCGCAATGATCCCTGCACTTGTGGCAGTGGCAAAAAATTTAAAAAATGCTGTGGTAGCGCGGATTAGTCATCAATGGTGCTGGCTGTTTTGCGAATGCCGTGTTCGTGACAGGTAAAGCCCCAGTGTCCTCCCACTTTACCGCGTGCCACACAGTGCGGGGCAATGGAAAAACCTGCATTTGAGCTTCGTTGTTTTTTGTAAGAGTGAAAATGTGTTACGCCATTAGCGCCAAGTTGTAAGGATTTTTTAGCAGCTTTCACCGAGGCGTGTTGCGGGCGTTTTTTAGGTGCAAACTGTCGCTTGGAGTAAACAACGTCGCAGTAGTTTTTGCCAAAGCCATTCTGTACACGCGTAACAATCACTCGGCCCACGAAGATCTTTCCCTCTTCGGCCTCCCCGCGCGCTTCACCGTGAATGGCCTCTGCCAGGCACATCATCTGTTTATAGGAGGTGCCAGCGGTTTCCTCATCTCTAAGGGTCGAGCAACCCTGTGTAAGGCACGCTATCGTGATCAGTAATATAAAGTTCAATCCATTTAAACGCATACAAACTTAACGGTTTAAATCGTCAAACAATCAAACCTTCGTCCAGTAATGAGCGTCCACCGTTTCGACACTTTCATTAAAAGTGTCTCCGGGGCTATCGAAATGAGATGAAGCCTAGTGAGTCACTAAAAGATAAGCAAAAAACCCCAATAAGCGACCACTGATAAAAGAAGTGCTCCCAAGAGTCCGCGCTGGATGCGATTGTGCTTTTTAAGAGCGCTGAGCTCTATTTTCAAGCTCTCGTGCACGTCGTCGGTGATTCGTTCTGTGAGTTTCCGAATTTCTGTTTCAGGAAGCCCTGGGCGGGCTACCGTTTGTAAAAAAACATAGGGCGAAAGCTCGGGACTTTTGTCGAGCAATAGTAAGTACCAACTAAGAGCGCGAAAAATATGCGGTGGAGCATCGTCGGAATGGGGGTTTTTGGTCCATCGAGACCATGCCGACGGATCAACTAGCAGCAACTGGCACATCTTTCTTTGACTCAAACCTAGGGTTTTTCGTATGTCTTCCAGCCTCCCCCATTTGTTAACGATAAGCTGAGTTTCTGCTGAGTATTTGATTCGAAGACTACTTTGAGCCCTGTCCGGGCTTTCTTTAAAAGAGGTGGATGGATCGATGTGGGTTCCAATTTCCATAAATGACCGCCT
>JAYUKO010000349.1:0-2262 GCA_043764415.1 Bdellovibrionales bacterium
TTCGCGCATACTCGTATGTTCCGCGGACACTCAGAAAACAAGGCTAAAGAAGCCGGACCAGCTAAGGCATAGGGTGAATTTATGGAAGTAAAAGCGAGATTAAAATTTGCAAGAGTGAGCGCACAAAAAGCGCGTATAGTTGCGGACATGGTTCGTGGCAAGTCGATTAACGAAGCAATTCGAATTTTGACTTTCGAACCACAAAAATCCGGCAAAATGATCAAAAAACTCGTTGAGTCTGCAGTGGCAAACGCTGAGGTAAAACAGGTGATTGATGTGGACAATCTTTACGTAAAGACAATTTATGTAGATGCCGGTCCATTTATTAAAAGATTCATGCCTCGATCGCAAGGACGTGCGACCGAGATCAAAAAGAGAACAAGCCATATCAACGTCGTATTGGACGAGAGGTAATTCGTGGGACAAAAAGTTAATCCAATTGGATTCAGAGTCGGTGTTATCAGAACTTGGGATTCTCGCTGGTTTGCGGGCGGTCCTTTGTACGCAACACAACTTCATGAAGATATTCGACTTCGCAAGTATCTCAAGGCGAAATTGAAGCACGCCGGTGTCGCTAAAATCGAAATGGAAAGAGCTGCGAAAAAGCTTAAAATTATCATCTCAACAGCTCGTCCAGGGGTAGTTATTGGTAAAAAAGGTGCTGGTATCGATTCTCTTAAAGAAGAAGTTCAGAGAATGACAACGAACGAAGTGTTCGTAAACATTCAAGAGATTCGCAAGCCAGATATGGATTCTCAGTTGGTTGCGGAAAACATTGCAATGCAATTGGAAAAGCGCGTTTCTTGGAGACGAGCTATGAAAAAAGCCATCGCTTCTGCAATTCGCAGTGGTGTTCGCGGAATTAAAATTAAAGTTTCTGGTCGACTTGATGGTGCCGAGATCGCACGCACAGAGTGGTACAACGAGAAGAGTGTTCCTCTTCATACACTTCGCGCGGACATCGATTATGGCACAGCTGAGGCACTCACTGCCTATGGCATTATTGGTTTAAAAGTGTGGATCTATAAAGGTGACGTGCTAAGTGCACGTGAAGCTGAGGAGGCAGGCCGTGCTAAGTCCTAAACGCGTAAAGTGGAGAAAACAGCATAAAGGTAAAATGAAGGGTCTAGCATCCCGTGCAAACTCTTTGGCCTTTGGCGATTTTGGTTTAAAAGTCATGCAAAACGGATGGTTATCTGCACGCCAACTCGAAGCCGGTCGTATCGCGATCAGCCGTAGTATCAAGCGCGGTGGAAAAGTTTGGATTCGTGTATACCCACAGAAGCCAATCACTGAAAAACCTGCTGAAGTGCGAATGGGTTCTGGTAAAGGAAATCCAGAGTACTGGGTGGCTGTTATTAAGCCTGGAACTATTTTATTTGAAATTAACGGTGTAACTCGTGAACAGGCTGCAGAAGCTTTCCGCTTAGCTGGGCACAAAATGCCGTTTAAAACAAAGTTCATAGCGAGAGAGGTATAAGATGAAGTTTTCTGATGTAAAAGAACTCTCGACTGTAGAAGTAAACAAAAAAATTCGCGAGACCAAAGAGAAAATGTTCGAAGCAAGAATGAAAAACTCTATGGGTCAAATGACAAATCCTGTTTCTATTCGTGGAATGCGAAGAGACATTGCTCGTTTAAAAACTGTATTGACTGCTAAATTAAGAGGAGCTCCATGAGCCAGAAAGATAGTGAAACAAATAGTAGAGGTCGCCGTAAAGAAGAAACTGGGACCGTTGTTGCAAATAAAATGCAAAAAACGATCACAGTGATGACTTACCGATCGGTGATGCACCCCAAGTACAAAAAGTTTGTTAAAAAAACGTCTGTGTTTAAAGCACACGACGAAAAGGGTGAGGCAAAAGTTGGTGACAAAGTTCGCATTTTTGAAGTGAGACCTTTGAGTAAGACAAAACGTTGGAAACTTGCGGAAATCGTTGAAAAAGCGAGCCGGGGTCAGGAGTAATTTATGATTCAGCAACAGAGTCGAATGAAAGTTGCAGATAATTCAGGCGCCAAAGAAGTAATGTGTATTAAAGTTCTTGGCGGATCAAAAAAGCGTTCAGCGGCTGTTGGTGACATCGTCGTTGTATCTGTGAAATCAGCGCTTCCCACTTCAAAAGTAAAAAAAGGTGAGGTTGCAAAAGCTGTGATCGTAAGAACTGTGCAGATGATTCGTCGTGCAGACGGAACATGCATCAAGTTTGATGATAACGCGGCCGTTTTGATTAACGCTGCAAAAGAACCCATTGGAACACGTAT
>JAYUKO010000350.1:0-7540 GCA_043764415.1 Bdellovibrionales bacterium
CAGTGGTTAAAACAAAATACGCCAAACCCGGAGCCTACGGATGGCGAGATCAAGTATAATCCACCCATCAAGCGTCCCGTGCGCCTGCGAAACTCACACGCGATCAACTTGCTTTTTGAACCATTTTTTGTGAGCACCGAAGATTGGTCCATGGATTTTAAAACCGGCGGTCGATTTGCCGCGTTTGAACGTTTTGGTTTAACGGGTAATCCCGCCCCTGTGGTACGAAAGGCCTTCGAACGGCATTTTTTCCGCGATCAGGACTTCCAGAATTTAAACTGCGAAGAACTCAAAGCCAAAAGCTTAGAAAACTTCGGTTCCCTTGAAAAAGTAAAAGCTTTTGTGTCGCAAAGGCAACTACAGCCGGCAGTGAACACGACGAAGAAGCCACTCATCCAGCGTTGTATCTCCTGCCACGTCGACGAAGCCAGTTACAGCACGATTCCGGGAATTCCGTTTAATGATCCGGCACGATTAAAAACCATGTTGAATCAAGGTTCCTACAAGCGAGGGACGTTGATGGCCGAAATCCTTTACCGCACGGGATCCCACGCCGAACAGGAAGATCAGATGCCACCCCGTGGAATACCCACAGCTGATCAGCGCGACGAGCTGATTCGATATCTAAAAGGCCTGTGAATCGACTTTAAATTTCTCGGAGATAGCCCCAATTATGGAGTTTGTCGCTATCTTCCGCCCATCGATCACCTATATCCGTGCGATAGTACATATTGGGAATCAAAATATTTTTAATTTTTGAATACACCTGGGCCTGCGCTTGCTTCATGGTTTGACCAAGTCCAACCACCACCAGAACAACACCGGATGTTCCAGCGACCAGCCACTGACCATCCTTCTGCTTTACATCTTCGATATGAATATTTTCGGTCACGGGCTTTGTAAAAACAATGGTAGCATTTCGTGAGTAGGAATCAAACGTGTGCTCATCTTCAAAAGGAAACGGTGGAACAACAATTCGCACACCAATCTGAAATCCACTGCGTACTCGCAACTTTATACTTTTGCCGGCAGCCATCTCATAAAAAAACTCGCCAACGGGGTTCAAAATTCCCTCTTGCTGAATACTGATCGTTGGATAACCAAAGCGGGCGGTGAACTCTAAGGGGTAAACGCCATTGTGGTTCACTATGCAATTGAGGTCCATGTAGCCCACGTAGCCTTCTTCGCGCAGCTTGGATTCCATCTTTTTAAGAGTGAGATTAAAAAGTTTATTGGGAACACTCCAAAACATGGAGGTTCCCATCTCCCCCGTGGGTGGACCGAGATTTCCGGGAAAGAGTTTTTTATGTTCAAAATTAATATTAATCGGATAAATAAACTCTTTGCCGTTAAAGAATGCGCCCACAGCCACTTCCACGCCCGTCACGCGTCGTTGCAACTGAAACTGTTTAATTTCTTTTGAAAAAGCTTTTTTATAAGCTTCGAGCATTCGGATCACATCCACGCCGTCTTCTTCTTCGCCCACAAACAAAAGGCGTTTGATGTTTTGCGCCTCACCGCTTGGCTTGATCACATACTGCCCGGGGTTTTGTTTTACGTGGGCGATGGCTTCGTCGAAACTAAAAAAATCTTTGTACGGGATAATATTGACGCCGGCTTTTTTAAGCTCTTCTTGTCCGAACGAGCGGTCGTCTTCAAGCATGTCGGTGTAGGCTGTTCCGCCTATGACAAATTTGCCCTTGGCGCGCAGAGCTTGGGCCTTTTCGCCTTGCCCAAGAACGTCGTCAAAGACAATCACATCGGCCCAGTCCACTTCTTTTTCCCAATCACTGGTTTTTTTTACGAAACCATCGGCGATGTCTTGCTCCGTTTGGGCTTTGATATAATACAAAACCTCATGGCCCTCTTTGGCAACTTGCCAAGCGATATCACCGATCAATCCAGATAACGACACAAAAAGAAATTTCTTTTTTTCCATACCTTAAAGGTAGCAACTCGTAAAAATAAATGCAACGCCTCAGATCGCCGCGAAAAAGAACACAGTTTATTTCTTCTGAGCCCAGCGGAGCTTTGCAGCCTTGGAGCGCGGGTTGCGCGATTGCTCTTGCGGCGATGGGCGTGAGGGCTCATCGGAAATCTGCGAGTAGATTTGTTCGCGATACATATGTTGAAAATATTTTTTCACGCGGCGGTCTTCTCCCGAATGAAAGGTAAGAATCGCCACACGCCCTCCTGGCTTTAAGTAGTTGGGAATTTCAGACAGAAACTTTTCCAACACTTCAAACTCTTGGTTCACGTGGATACGCAGAGCCTGAAACGCACGCCGAATAGGGGTGTCCTGCTCTTGCTCTTGCACTTTGCGACTGAGTTTGCTTAAAACTTTTCGTACAGAATCCGCCATCTGCAGAGTGGTTTGTGGACAATCCTTTAAAAGTTGCTCAGCGATTTGCCGGGCATGGGGCTCGTCTGAATAGTCACGCAAGAGCTCCTCTAACTCCAAAGGAGTAAATTCCGACCAGCAAGCGGCGGCGGCTTTGCCTTTGTGGGGATTCATTCGCAAATCCAATGGTGCCTCGGTTTTAAAAGAAAATCCCCTCTCGGGAGTATCAATTTGCATAGACGAGAGTCCTAAGTCAGCCAGCACCCCATCCACTTTCCCTGCTCCTGATTGCCGAATATAGTTCCAGGCTTCCGAAAAATTAATCCCGCCAACGGTCAGTTCCACGTCCCATTCCCAAATCTTTTCGCGCAGTCGAGCTTCCGTCTTGACTCGCTCGATGGGATCTTGGTCGAAGGCGATAAGCTTTCCCCCGGGCTTCAGTTTTTCTAGGAACGCCAGGCTGTGACCGCCGTACCCCAGGGTGGCGTCCACAAAAGTCTGTCCCGCTTGAGGATTAAGGAGAGTTAATATTTCGTCCACACAAATTGGAATATGCGTTCCCACAGGAGTCATACCCCGCGCTTTCACCTTATCGATGTCGTCAGAATATTTATCTGGATTGAGTTCTTTATATTTTTCGTGAAACTTTTTAGGATGCGTTCCTTTATAGCGAACACGTCGGGTTGGCTTGGCTGGAGGCTGGTCAGAAGATTGGTCGCTCATTTTAAACTTTTCTCGGTAAAAGATTGTAAGGATCAGAATCCTTTAGGAGCGAATAAACATGGTTCGACATCAATCCCACGATGCGACGGTACTCTCCCAAAAGATCTAAATGGATGGACGATGTATTGATGGACTCTTGACTGCCCTTCACCAAGCGCGTGATATGCGCTTCACGCATTTTTTGCTCCATCTTACGTGCATCGCGCTTTAGATAAATCACCTTGGCAGCAAGATCTTTATCTCGCGTTTGAAAGCAAGCAATAGACATGCTCGAAATGCGAATGGCCATATCTGCCATTTCACACAAATCCTGCCATCCATCTTCGGGGAAGACGACTTTCAGGTGATGGGTTTTATTTGCGAGTTCGATGATTTGATTATCCACTACATCGGCCGCCGCTTCGAGATCTGCAGAGTAGTTCATCAAACGAATCATATCGAGTTGGATCGACGTGGGCGCCTGTTCCAGCTGTTGCGCAAGATACAAATTGAGCTCGCGCGAAAGCATATCTGTCTGATCGTCACGCTTACGGATACTGGCAACCAAATCTGGTTCGGACTTTTTAACAATTTTTAAAGAGTCCACAATCATACTCGACACAATGTCGGACATCCGTAACATCTCACGCTCTGCATGGGCCACCGAAACCGATGGCGACTCCCAATCGGTTTTCTTTAAAAACTGAGCTGAAAATTCTTTTTCCTCTTCCGTGGGCGGAAAAAGTTTTTGGATGTAAGCCGCACCTTGATTGATCCACGGGTAAAACATGATGGCGGCAACACAGTTGTAAAAGGTATTAATATTTGCCACATCTCGCAAAGGTTCGCCCACGGCCAACCACTCCGCCATGGGTCGGGCCATCGGCAGAAATACAATCACACCGACGACTTTGTAAAAACAATGGGCCCACGCCACTTGTCGCCCAATGGTATTGGCTCCTGCTGAGGCCAACAGCGCCGTGGCAGTCGTTCCTATATTCGCACCAAAGATCCAATAAATACTATCCTCGATGGGAATCAGTCCTTGCGCCGTAAACGTCATCGCCAAACCAATGGTGACTGCGCTGGAATGAACAATGGCCGTAAAAATACTGGTGACAAGAATAGCGAGGGCCGGTGTTTCCACGAGCGCGTCCAGGACTAATTTGAATCCCTGATTCATCGCTAAGTTTTGCGTACTCTCGCGAATGAGGTCTAAACCCCAAAACAACATGCCCAAGCCCATCAGCGCAGTCATTGCTTCTTTTAAGGCTCTTCGCTTGGTTAAAAACTGTACAAAAAAACCAAGCACAAAAATGGCGAGGCCGTATTTACTAATGTTAAAACTTAAGATCTGCACGGTAAACGTCGAGCCAATGGCCGTTCCAAGAATCAAGCTCATCACCTGCGCCAGGTTAATAACTTTTGCAGCTCCCAGGCCAACCAGCATGGAAGTCACCGCCCCCGAACTCTGAAAGATCATGGTGAGTCCCATGCCTAAAAATACACCCCAGTAGGGCTTTTTAGATAAAATACGAATGGTGTCGCGAATTCTTTCGGCTGAGAGATGCTGCAAGTTTTCGCTGACAATGTTTAAGCCAAAAATAAAAATCGCCACTCCGCCAAAAAAATACAATAAAGCGCTATGTTCCATCATTTCGGACTCCTAACGCCGGGATCGAAAAATAAATCTTGGGGTCGACGTAAAAAATGTTTCGCCACGCTCCATACGAGCTTTCGTCCCTGGGAGAATTTTAATTTTCGAGATTGCATGGCCACCGTGAGCGAGAGCGAAAAACTCACTGTCAAATTCACCAGCCCCATCACAAAAATACTTATGGCGATGACCGCGAAGTCGGCCCAAGCCATCCGCTCCGGCTGATGGATCCAACCAATTCCAAAAGCCGCCGACGCAAAAGTGACGTGACGAATATCCAAAGGTAAGCCCACAATACGCCCCACTGATGGCATTCCACCGAGCATAAAACCCAAAACCACATTCCCAGTAATGATGCCAAAATTGGCTTTCACCCAGCGGGAAATCGCAGCCCCTCGGCCGCCGCCAATGGAGTGACGCAAACGATAGGCAATGCGCTGATAGGAAAACCAATTGTCTGCCAGTCCAGCAACCAACCCAGCCATAAACAAACATACACCGGCAATGGCGGCATACATAAACGACAAGCTCCAAAAGGGATGCAAGTCTTCAACTAAAATTTTTGCTTTATCAAATCCAGCAAGGGGATGTTCGGCCACTAAAAAGGGGAACACCAACAAAATGGCGAGGGGAAATGCAAAAATATAATTTCCCAAAAGAGCGGCAATCTGCGTTCGCAGCAAACGGACGATGGTGCTCGTCACTTTTGCGAAGGACTCCTCAGTCTCGTCGACGTTGCCAAGCTCACCAGCAATGGTGGACGCCGTCATGGCCGGCTGCTTTGTTGCCAAAACGCCGCCAACTAAATGGATCACCACAAATCCCGCGGCGTAGATGGAGCCAAATATAAAAAACTGAATCATGGGCGGATAGGAAAGTTTTGAGGCAAGCACCTTTAGAAAGGCGAGAACAGCAACCACCATGGCACCTTTGATGGCTTTCCACCACATATGCCCCAACTCTTTGCGAGTCGAGCTGATGTAGGATTCACCCGTGCTGCTTGTAATCAGCGTCACCTGATAGGCCAAACGCTCAATGTTTAAAATAAAAAAGTCACGAATTTTAAAGGAGTCACGGTTCTGCTGCCAAATGGTTCGAATGGCCGATAAAAATACATGCTTAAAACTCGGGCGGTGGATTTCTGCGAGAAGAGTGCAGAGGGTATCAGCTCTAGTTAGCAGCTCCTCAATCACAATCAATTTATAAGTGAGGCTGATCGAAGTGCCCTGCTCCGCATGCAAACTTCGAATGTATTCCAAAATGTCGCGAACTTTTTCTAACTCTTTGCGAATTTCTTGATCGCCCGGAGTGTACAGTCCGAGTTTTAAAAAAACCTCCAACAGATCTTTTCGGTCATTAAATTTTTCTGCGATCAGCGGATCTAGGCCCAGCCCGGCCACTCGCAACATTAAAATATGGCAGGCCTCAAAAAGCTGCGGCTCCAGCGCCTCCAGATCCTCGCTTTGCAGGTCAGGGAAGGCGAAGATCTCTTCATCACCAGGAGATGGAAAATTTTCTTCTAAAAAACGTACCACATCTTGCCCGCTGCGGAGTTTGGGCAACCAGCGCTCCTGCAGGCGGCGGCTCAGTTCAGCAAAAAAGCTGGTTTCCTTGGTCAATCCCACTTGCGAAAAGAACCATACAAAATTTAAATCCTGAATCTGACGCATGAAAAAAGTATAGGCGGACGCAAATCAAGAGTCACTTTTTACTGTTGGGTCAACTCATGCAAGGTGTCACTTGCTTTTACCCTTGCCCCGATTCAGGTGTTTGGACAGGATCTGAGTTAAACAAAAGGTCCTCAAAGGAGATTCCAATGAAAACAATTTTAATGTTTCTGATTCTAACACCCAGCCTCGTTTTCGCACAAAAAGTGGATATGAAAGATATCGAGGCCGGCGACGAGGAAACCACCATTTCCATCAGCAAAGGCAAAAAGTCTGCGACTGACAAATCCTGTGATCCGATTTGGGAAGTTGCCGAAGGCAATGCGGACATCTCCGGCGACTCCACAATTATGGCAAAGGACGCCAATCAATCGTGGAAAAAGGCTTGCGAAAAGTGGGAAAAAGACTTTCGCAAAGATAACAAGGAAAACAAAATCCTCAGCGTAAGTTGTGGCAAAGCGGATTGCACAACGGATGCCGCTGGCAAGGTTTGTACTTCCAAAGCCACATACAAACTCAAAACAAAGCTCAATTAATTTTTTTAATTAAATGGTAACCAAAGCGAGATCGCACAATGGGTGAGATCTCGCCAATCGCAAGCGCACTTGCCGCCTCAGAGAAGGCTTCATCCAAGCGACCACTCTCCACCGGCCCCAAGTCGCCACTGTTCGCAGCCGAACCGCACTTCGAAAAACGTCGGGCCAGGTCTGAAAAATCCGCGCCCTCATTGATCTTTTTGAGCAAATCCTCGGCTTCATACTGGTAAGTCACTAGAATATGCGATACATGTATTTTCATGGTTCACTTATCCAATATCAGCAAGCAATATGGCAATAAAGTTCTGTTTAAAAATGGACATTTTCAGATCAACCCCGGCGAAAAAATTGGTCTTGTGGGTCCCAATGGGGCTGGAAAATCCACTGTTTTTCGATTGATCATGGGCGAGGAGTCTCCGGATGAGGGACAGATAGCAAAGCCGCAAAAAACGGTGATTGGCTATTTTTCGCAAAATATCGAAGAGATGAGTGGCAAAACAGTTCTCGAAGAAGTGCTTTCGGCCAATGGCAACCTCCCAAAAATCGAAGCTCGGCTTAAAGTTCTCGAAGCAAAGCTTGCCGAACCCCTCGACGAAAACGAAATGACAAAAGTCCTCGAAGAGTACGGCGAATTACA
>JAYUKO010000351.1:0-7508 GCA_043764415.1 Bdellovibrionales bacterium
CATTCGACCGAGGAGTGAGGCCTCTGAAACGTGACTGATGGAGGCGTTGACTTTGGTGAGACGCTCTTCGGCTGCGAGAATTTGCTCTGGTGTTGACTGAGGATCCTCCTTGATATCGGAAAGATCGCGAATGGCTTCGTACTGCGAAAGATCTTCAGAGGAGATAATGGCTTTTTTGGCGACCCGTGCATACTCTTTCAAGTAGGAGGCAAACTGCTCATCCACTAAAATCGGAGCGTGCCCCGCAGCTTCGTGCACAATATCAGGCGCCGGAGTGTAAAGGATGTGATCGATGCTGCGCATGTCGCACGCGATGGGCAAGATATTGAGGCTTTGCAATTCCATAAATGCCGCCGGCGGAATAAAGCCGCTCACGGGAACGGCGGTCCACCCAAATTCTTGCAGCTTTTCGCACATCACTTCGATGCGTGGAATAGATTCGGTATCTATGCCCGTTTTGGAAAGACCGGCGATATAACATTCGTGGGCATTTTTGGACAAATAGCTTTTGAGTTGACGAAGTGTAAAGCGCCACGTGGCCTGCTCGAGGGGAGTGTAGCGCGAGTAATCTTGTTCGATAATATACTGCCTAAGATGAGGAGGAATTTGTTCAATAATCTGTTTGAACTTTTTCATCCATTCGTCCTTGTTAAAAGAAAGGGTCGGGCTGGTTGAGGTAGTTGTGAACATAATCCTTTATGCCTTTCTCTAGCGACCACTCGGGTCGAGAAAATCCTTGGCTTAAAAAACGATCCATTTTTGCTTGCGTAAAATACTGGTAGCGCGGGCGAAGGTTTTCGGGAACATCCATCCACTCCACGTTCATCGGCTTGCCGATCTCTTTGAAAACAGCCGCAGCCAAATCAAGCCAGGTGCGGGCTTCGCCAAAGCCCATATTGAAAATTCCTGAATAGCCTTTGTTTTCGAAAAGAATTTCAGCAATCCAACGAGTGACGTCCTTCACATAAATAAAATCGCGCAGCTGTTTGCCATCCGCATATTGCGGGTTGTGGGAGCGAAACAGTTTGAGCTCGTTGTTGACATGAATCTGGCGATACGCCTTAAACACCACGCTGGACATATCCTGTTTGTAATACTCGTTAGGGCCGTAGACGTTAAAAAAGCGCAGGCCCATCCACAGCGGAGGGGTTTTAGCTTGCTGAACAGCCCAAATGTCGAAGTTGAGTTTGGATTCACCGTAGGGATTTAAGGGTTGGAAAAAACGCGGGTCTGTTTGGTCGTCGAAGCCCTGCGCGCCATCCCCATAAACGGCGCCGCTACTGGCGTAGATCAAACGTGTCTTGTTTTCGGTGCACCATTCAAATAGTCGCTGGGTGTATTCGGTATTGATTGTGCGTAAATACGTGCGATTGAGTTCGGTGGTGGAGGAGCAGGCGCCCATGTGCAAGATGGCTTCAACTTTAGGTTTGGTATTTAAAAAATCCCAAAGCTCTGTATGGGTTAAAAATTTTTCGTATTTTCTTTTTGCTAAAATTCCTGGGCGCAAATCAGGGCGAATCACATCCACAACAACGATGTCTTCTCGACCGCGTTGGTTGAGTTCCCATACGAGAGCACTTCCGATAAATCCTGTGGCGCCAGTAACAATAATCATCGCTAGTTTCTTATCACTGCACGTTGGTGGAGTCACCGCGAGAGTTCCAGATCAGGTTGAGCTCTTCGATGGTTTTATGTTCGCAAAGTCCCATATAAACGAGATAGACCAACGGAAAGGTCAAAGGCATGAAATAGAGAAAGAAGGGAACGACACAGAGGGCCATGGCGGCAAGACCCAGAGTTGAAAGAAAGATGGTCAGGCATAGCAAGTTTCCAATGTTTTTCCAGGTTTGCGAAAGCACATAGTCCATGGATTGTTTTTCGGTCATGCCAGGATTTCGAAATTGGTAATAGGCCATAAAAGGAATGAGGTAAATCCCCAAGGTTGTAAGTGCTGTGAGCCAATAAAAATGGGGAATGTTGGCGCGAAGACCAATCTCCACAACCAAACCGATCCCCGCACAGGCGAGCAGATAATTTTTAAAAGGTTTCAAAAGGCTTTCGTCAAAACAGAGCTTGAAATAAGACTCGATGGTATGGGTTTGCTTTTGCATCAGGGCGTCCATCAATCTTAGACCACCAAAAGCGTAGATAAAGCGCAGAACGGGATTCGCAAGAGAGCCCAAGTAAGGAATCACACTGATCATGGCCTCGGTGATAAAAACAATGACACCTAAGAAAGCAAAAAGCGAAAAATGTTTTTCCACCATGTTGAACGCGGCTCGAATCCAACGATGGCAATAATCAAAAGGCAATAAAAAGTTTTGTAGTGGTTCCATAGGTGATGAAACTGACATGTTTCTTACACTATTTCAAGCGGAGTTAGGCCCCCCAAAGGGGTTTGCAAGTTGGTGAGCTGGCCTTGGTAAAGGCGAGCCACGGCGAGATGAATTTCGGCGTGAGTTGCATCAACAAAAAAGTAAAAGCGCAAATCGTATTTAAAAGTATGGTCCTGGTTTTCGTAGTTAAACGTCACCTCAGGTGCCGGCACTATTTGCTGAGCCAAGTAGTCGGGAGCGTAGATGCGGTTAAACACAGTCCGACTGATGGACTTTCCGCGATAAACGGAGCGACTGCCGTAGGCGTTGGGTGGTTTGAAAAAAAACTGGGCGCGCTTCGACCAGAGGTCTCCGGCGTCTTTAAAATCTGCAAAACGAAATGTTTTTAGCAGAGCTTTTTGTAAATGAGGAAGGGGTAAATCCTTCTGCGACCATTCGACCAGGCGATTTTTATCGGCAATGGCACCATAGGTCCAAGGATTTGGCGAAATTAAAGTTTTGTCAAAACGGAAGGCCTCTGCCAATACAGGAATGTTAGCGAAATAAAAATCCGTGTGGCGGTTGTAGATGCCATGCACTTTTTTGTTTCGCCAAAGTACTTGGTGGTCAGAGTCGATGGTTAATTCTTGCGGAGAACTGATTTCGCAGTCGATGGAAAATTCTTTTTTTAAGAATTCGCGAAACATCAAAAACTCAAAATACATATTTTGCTGTTCGGGATTTTCGTCGACGATTAAAAACAAATTTCCCGGTTGTAAATTTGCGCCAAAGGCTTGCTGAAAGCTCGCTATAAACTTTGCCTTCGCATTTTTAAAATCAGGAAGATTTTTAACTTCGTATTGCTCGGCATTGACTAAAAAGGAAGAGGCGTTGGTATTGACTTCGATAATTTTGAGTTGGTCGTGGGCGTCGATGTGCATGTCGAGGCTATTGATGATTGAAGGATTTTTTGGCTCGGGAGTTTGTTGAAGGATTTTCGCAAGATCGCGCACAATATTTTGTGCCTCTTCAAAGTGCTGGCGTTTGAGTTTAAAAACAAAGGGCGACGCCAACTGGGGCGACAGAGATTGCACCAAGGTGTCCGAGAGTGTCGGATAGTTTTTGCGCAAGTGCGCTTGATACTGCGAAAAGAATGCGTGCATTGAATTCGATTCCAGAGAAAGGAGCCTGCCAAGCGGCAGGCTTTTTATACGGCCCTCACGAATGAGGGCACAAACCATTAAGCTTTGATAAACTTAGAACCTGGCTTCCAACCGGCAGCGCAAAGCTCTCCAGATTGTAGACCACTGAGAACGCGAAGGATTTCGTTGCAATCACGACCAACGCTGAGGTTATGAATTCCCATGTACTGAACCATACCTTCTGGATCGATAATATAAGTGCCGCGGGTTGCGATTCCTTTATCTTCTAAAAGAACGCCGTAGTCGCGAGAAACTCTTTTTGTGAGATCGCCAATCAGTGGATAGCCGAGATCTTTAAGATCGTCTTTGATCCAGCGCTTGTGCGAATGAACGGAGTCGACACTGCAGCCCAAAACTTGCGCGTTTACTTCTTTAAACTTTGGCAGAAAATCGCGAAACTGCGTAATTTCGGTGGGGCATACAAATGTGAAATCAAGTGGGTAGAAGTAAAGTACAACCCATTTGCCTTTGTAATCGCTAAGATTGACGTCTTTAACTTCGCCGCCATCCATGACAGCAGGTGCTGTAAATTGGGGAGCCGGTTGTCCGATCATAGGCATGAGAAACTCCTTTGAGTATAAAATTGAAAGCCCATATTGCGCGGCAAACCCACCCCAGTCAAGTTAGGCAAAAGAGTTAGGCAAAAGGACAAGTTAGGCAAAAAGGTACGGCGTACCGCTTGCGGTACGCCGTACCTTTTGGTTGAGATCTGCGTCATGTTGGATCGGTGCGTACCCAAAATCACCGTGAATTGATAGCTTGCTGCCATGAAAATCATTTCTTGGAACGTTAACGGCATCCGCTCAGTGCAAAAAAAGGGACTTCTGGAATTTATTAAGCAGGAGGACCCTGATTTGTTGTGCCTGCAGGAAACGAAGGCTCACAAAGATCAGCTGGAGCCCATACTTTTTAGTCCCACGCCGGATTACTCGAGCTATTGGTCCTCGGCGTCACGCAAGGGCTATTCCGGAGTTGTTACCTATTCGAAAAAAGAGCCGCTTTTAGTGGAGCATGGAATTGGCCTGGAAAAGTTTGATTCTGAGGGGCGTTTTATTATCACGCACTTTAAGGATTTTATTCTTTATAATGTGTATTTTCCAAACGGGGCCGCGCGCCTCGAGCGCCATAATTTTAAGCAAGAGTTTTTAGAACTTTTCCATTTGCATTTACGAAAGCAAATGGACCTGGGCAAAAAAATAATTTTAGTCGGGGACTACAACATCGCCCACAAAGAGGTCGATATCTACGATCCCGTTCGACTCAAAAACACGAGCGGATTTTTGCCGGAAGAGCGCAAGTGGTTTGATGGATTTATTCAGTCGGGGTTTACCGATACCTTTCGCCACAAGCATCCGACCGAAAAAGAAAAATACACATGGTGGTCGTACCAAGAATTAGCACGACCCGCGAATCGCGGCTGGAGAATCGACTACATTTGCGTGAGTCACACTTTGCAAGCGCATATTCAACGCGCTGACATTTTGGATCAGCAGCACGGTTCGGATCATTGCCCCGTGCTGCTAAAGATGTAAATTACTGAAGGTTGCAGAGCTTGAGATCAAGTTTTTTATTTTGATCGAAGCACGCATTGAGATCAACGATGGGAATGGCGTAGATCGCGCCGTTGTAACTTGTGGAGTTGCCGCTGCCGCGCTCGCGCTCGCAGGGATTCATGATCGTGCACTTCTGACCACCCTCGTACACTGTATTCATAAGGGCTACGAGATTTCCATCTTCATCAAGAACTGGGGAGCCCGAGGCGCCGCCCTGGGCATAGCAGTTTTCGCCCGTTAAGCGCAGAACGTTGTTCCACACCCAAAACCCTTCAATCACCGTGTCGGCATAGGCTTCAAGCTGGCAACTCACTTGGATTCCCCAGGCACTGGAGTGGTAGACCACTTGTGATTGAAGTGATGGAACTTTTGAACCTAAGATGAGGGGATAATATCCACCCTCTTCAAGGAGCGCGTAAGTGTGTTCGATTTCGTAAATGGCGAGATCTTTTTTGTACATCGTTGCGACAAGCAGCCGAGCTGAACTGTTGTAATTGATATCAATGTCACCTCCCTCCGTGTTCTTTTTAAAAAGCACAAGGTAGGTGTTTGGGGCTTCAACATAATTCAGTTGCTCCGTGGCTGCTAGGTAGGTGCCGCCAAAGATGTTCGCGCTGCCCATTCCTGTGCAGTGACCATTGGTGATGACTAAGGCTTTTTGATTTTTGTCGTAGCCCTGGGGGGCGAAAATACTGCCCGAGCAAAAGGAACCGGGATTTTCGATGTAAACAAGACCATCAACGACGGGTACGTCGGCCCATGCAAAGCTGGAGATGAGACATGCGGAAATTGCGATTAATAAATGCGTGAATTTCATTTTAAAACTCAACAAACAGACGAGGATTGATCCTTAGAATACCTTCGTCGACACTGAGATGTTTATTTGCTAACCAAGAATACACAGAAATCATTTTTACATTTGGCGACTGATCGATGATTTTTTTGAAATTTGGGTTCATTAAGCGCCGTAAGTTGTCTTCATTCAACTCATCCGAAACGTTTACTGAAACTTTTTTGTTGAAATAGATGGAAAGGAGATATTCATGTTTGAGAGTGAGGAGAAGTTCATCGATTTGAGTTTCGAAGGAATCAGTGGAATACCTGCTGGCATCTAAAGAGATATAACCAAAGTTCGAACTTGTGCTGTTTGAGATTCGAAAGCTTCCATAATCGAAACTGTTGCTGGTAAGGGTGTTTATGAGCATTGCCCACAGAGCAAGTTTTCGCCCTTTATCTGTAGTAGAAAGCTGTGAAATTTTTTGATTAAACTCAGAGGCCAGGTTGATGTCGACGTAACCTAGCGCGATCTCTGCAGCAAATTTAAAATCGTTTACATCTGCCACTTTTTCCACGGATAAATACCATTCGACAGAGCCGTAATCGTCAGCCGAATTACAGTAGGTGAGCGTTTGACCCTTTTGCGACGAAAAGATCACATTTGTTGCCGGGTTATCAACGAGCTCGCTCACCGAAGTTGAACAATCGGCTTGGGCCAAAACGCACCCTAAGACGACCGATAAAAATAGAAAAGAAATTTTTAACATGCGGACCTCTTTAATTAAATTGTTCGAAGAGTTCATAGCAACCGGTGTGCCGACGTATGAGACGGTTTAAACAACCCTCAAGCAGTTTTTTGAATTTCCCCCTGTCTATGCAAAACACAAGGATGACTTTTTTACAGGCAGTCTCCTGGACTATCAGTTGGATTTGCCGGTGGATTTAACAGCTGCGGTGGGCAGTGGCGGTGGAGTTTGCTATTCTCACTGTTATGAAAACTCTCCTCGTTAGTCTCCTCCTCGTTATGCAAGTGTCTGCCCACGCCGCTTGCATTGCTCAAAATAAAGTTAAATTGCACGCCAAACCCGATCCCAAAGCCAAAGTAAGCTGGGAGGTGGGTGAGAACATGCCGGTGCTTGAGATTAACAAAAAAGGCGCATGGTACGAAGTTCAGGATTTTGAGGGCGAAAAGCATTGGGTTCACGCGCGCCACCTTACGTGGAAGGGGAGTTGTGTTGTTGTGAAGTCCCTCGTGGCTAAACTACGACTGGGGCCTGGGCAGAAATTTGCCTCTACCGATTTGGGGAGTGTTAAGCGCTACGCTGTTTTTAAAAAAGTGGGTCGCGATGATGATTGGCTGAAACTCCAAGACAGCTATGGACAGATTCACTGGGCCCATGAGAACAATTTTTGGGAGCCTCGCGAGTACTCTCGGGTAAATTTTTAGAGAAATGTGCGGTAAATTATCGCATCACATCACAACTCTAAGTAATGGGTGCCTATTCAAAAAACATTCGTCGTGGAAGCCAGTTCAGGTGCGGATTTCAGGCCCGACGTTGGTCCAGGTATAAGCAAGACTTTGATCAAGTATCGAATATTTTTAAGATATTTTAAGTAAATTGACTTGCCTTTTTTCTTCGTCACGTGTCTTAATAGTCCCC
>JAYUKO010000352.1:0-2244 GCA_043764415.1 Bdellovibrionales bacterium
TTTTTGCGCTGCATATCCGCAATGGCCATCTCGCGACGGACGACTTCGAGTTCGGGAGAATTCTCCACGGCGAATTCCACGGCCTGTTTCAAATCCAAACGATGTGTTGCTGCCATCGCTGAAGCGGTGAACAGACTTAAAACTAATAGTAAAACTCGCAACACTGTTTATTTTCCGGCGTAGATGTGAAGAATTTCAAACATCGCATCCACGGCTGCAAGGCTTGTGATGTCGGAGTGATCATACGGTGGTGATACCTCTACCACATCGGCGCCAACGAGGCCCGGCAGTTTAAGCCCGCGCAAGATCTGTTGGGTTTCGTACGTTGTTAGACCGCCAATCACGGGTGTGCCTGTGCCCGGCGCGAAGGCGGGGTCCAAGCAATCAATGTCATAAGTGAGATAGCAAAGATCATTGCCAATGAGTTTATTAATTTTTGCGCTTACCGTTTTAATATTTACCGAGCGAATGTTTTCCACGGTGAACGGCTGCAAACCTTTTTTGTTCACAAACTCCAAGTCTTCGGCGGCTGCCAGTGGTCCGCGGATACCAATTTGAAAAGTTTTTTTCGGCTGCACCAAGCCTTCTTCAATGGCGTGGCGTAAAAAAGATCCATGGTGATACTCGCAACCCCAGGCTGCCGGATAGGTGTCGAGGTGGGCATCAAAGTGGACGAGGGCCAGCGGTTTTTTATATTTCTTTTTAAGCGCGCGCAAAATGGGAAGCGTTGTGGAGTGATCTCCTCCCACAGAAATAAATCGCTTTTCGAGATTCATTAATTTTGCAAAATATTTTTCGATGGATTTATAGGTTTTGGCAACATCAATGGGAACAATGGGGCAATCGCCAATATCGGCCACCTTTAAACGATCGACAAAGTTCATCTGCCGCTCCCAGTGATAGGCTCTGCCTAACGACGAAAGCTCGCGGATTCTTGAGGGAGCAAAGCGAGCTCCCGGGCGATAAGATAATGATCCATCAAAGGGAACTCCCACAAGAGCCACATCGTAGTCTTGATCGACAGGCACATGGGGCAAACGGAAGAACGTTTTTATCCCAGCAAAGCGCGGCATTTCACGACCCGAAACCGGCACATATTTCATAGAACCTCCAAGTACCTTTTGAAAAAAAGGCGGATGTAGGATAACAAACCACAATGACAAAACAACCTGCAAAGTTAAAGTTTTTGCAAACTTCTCTCAGCGAGTGGTACGAGCAAAATCGCCGGGAACTTCCATGGCGCAAAAGCAAAAATCCCTATGGGATTTGGATCTCCGAAGTCATGCTGCAACAAACAACGACGCAAGCGGTGATTCCCTATTATGAAAAATTCTTACGGCGCTTTCCTCAGCTCGATGATCTGGCAGAAGCTTCGGAAAAAGAAGTTTTAATGCACTGGGCGGGCCTCGGCTACTACTCGAGGGCGCGCAACCTACATAAGGCCGCCAAACACCTCGCGGTGCATGGCTTTGCCCAAACTGCGGATGAGCTTATAAAGCTCCCGGGTTTTGGCCCCTACACCTCGCGCGCCGTGAGCAGCTTGGCCTTTGGCGAAAAGGTGGGCGTTCTCGACGGCAACGTGATTCGCATTCTTTCACGCGTGATGGGTATCAACTATCAATGGTGGCAAACCGCCGACCGCACGCAGTTGCAAAAGCTTGCAGACAGTATGGCGCAAACTGATGACAGTTCGTCGATCAATCAGGGAATGATGGAGTTGGGGGCAACGGTGTGCACGCCCCAATCGCCGAGTTGTTTTATTTGCCCATGGAACATGAAGTGTGAGGGGCGCAAACAGGGCCTCGTGGAATCTCTTCCCGTCAAAAAACCAAAAGTAGCGGGCGAAATTTTGCTGTGGGATATCGAGTGGATCGAAAAAAATAAAAAAGTCGCTTTTATTAAAAATGACTACGCCCCCTTTTTAAAGCAAATGCCCATTCTTCCCGGGCGCCTGCAGCGCCTCAACAAACGTCCAGAAAAGTTTGATCTCAAGCATTCCATTACCAAATATGAAATCTACGGACGCATTCAAAAGTCTGCCAAAATGACTGCAAAGGGCGCCAAACAGAAGACATTTTTCTGGCTTGATCTTGCTAATATCACTGAGGAAATTCCCTACAGCTTGATCAAAAAAATCGTGCAAGCCGCGCAGGCCGATTGAGCCACTCAAAATCCCAGCCACTTCAAGTCCATTGAGACCGTGGTCCGGGGTCTTGCCTTTTGACTTTGGTTTGGTATGCTCAA
>JAYUKO010000353.1:0-7383 GCA_043764415.1 Bdellovibrionales bacterium
CGCGGGGCAGTATCAGTCTGCTTTTAAAGGCCAGGGGATGACCTTCTCTGACTTTCGCGAATACGTGCCGGGCGATGATGTGCGCGCCATTTCGTGGAATCTCACCGCGCGTACTGGTAAGACATATATCAAAAAATACGAAGAGGAGCGGGAGCTCACACTGATTTTAGCAGTAGATGTGAGCGGCTCCATGGGTTTTGGCTCGCAAAACTTTTTAAAAGGCGAAGTGATCACAAATCTTGCAGCGCTGTTGGGTTTTGCTGCCGCAAAAAATAACGATAATGTTGGCCTGCTGCTGTTTTCGGATCAGGTGGAGCATTTTGTGCCGCCCAAAAAAGGTCGGGGGCATATTCAGCGTTTGCTGCGTGATCTGTATTTTTACCAGCCAAAAACACAAAATACAAAAATTTCCGAAGCGGTGGATTATCTATCGGGGATTTTAAAAAAACGCGCCACCATTTTTTTGATGAGTGATTTTATGTCCGACGAACCCTTTGGGCAAATCCTCAAACGTTTATCGCGCAAGCACGAGCTCATTTCGGTGGTGGTTTCGGATCCTGCCGAGGCCACGTTGCCCAATCTCGGCTTGATTGATTACTTTGATCCTGAAACGGAGGAAGTGATCACGCTGGATACGGGCTCGGAAAGTTTTCGTAAACTTGTGTATGATCAATTTCGAAAAAACAAAGAGTTTCGCGATGCCGAATTTCGCAAAGCACAGATCGATCGCATTGATATTCCCAACGATGAAAATTACGTGGATCCGCTGTTAAATTATTTTCGCAAGAGGATTTTCTAATGGCCCAACCCGGAGAGATGGTCGAAATTCCAGTGGAGATTCCGCAAAAACCCAAATGGGATTGCACTGTGGAAACTCAACCCAAGGATCCCAAGGGTTATACCGTGGGCGAGGTGTTTCAGGTGAATTGCTCTGGGGCCGGCCTCACTTTAGAGGAGCCGTTAAAAATAATAAATCCCGAGCCATTGAAATTCTCCCTGGTTTATTTGAAAACGCTTAAAAAAACCGAAAACGAGTTGCAGTTTTTTGCCACAAGTTACGCTTCGCAAACGATAAAACATCCATTTATTCACGTGAGTGATGCCAAAGATGGCGGTTTTATTTCGCAGCCCCTAGAAATCCGTCGGCAGTCGGTGATCGATCCACAAAAACCGCCGCAAGCTCCCTTCGGGCCCATTCAGCCCATGTCCATGAATTGGCCCTATTGGATTTTTTTTGCAATGCTCTTGGTGGTTGCCGTGTTTATTGGTTGGGGAGCCATCTTTGTACGACGAACCGTACAGCGCCGAAATCTCGAAAAAAATATTCGTAAGTTCCAAAGCCCCATGGGCTCCTACCATCAGTTTAGCAAAGATCTTCGTTTGCTGAAGCGCGGGGTGGTGTTTTCGCAAAGATCCGATTGGAGTGAGTCGCAAACACAGCAGTATCTGGAAAAACTCAACGAAGTGTATCGCATGTACGTACTGCGGGAGTACACCGTTCCGGCGTTGAGCTGGTCCACGGCGCGCATTGCTCAACATGTTCGTAAAAAAGATAAAAATGCCTACGAACATTTTAAATCTCCCTTTTTAAAAGCTTTTAAAGAATTAGAACGCGCCCAATCCCACGTCCACGAACTCAAACCTCAGGACTGCGAGCAGCTTACGCAATTGTGCTGGTTGGCGGTGGACTC
Organism: Bdellovibrionales bacterium; assembly: GCA_043764415.1. Lineage (GTDB taxonomy): Bacteria > Bdellovibrionota > Bdellovibrionia > Bdellovibrionales > JAGQZY01 > JANPLN01. The sequence continues at coordinate 1,692 of JAYUKO010000353.1, forward strand.
CATGTGGAAAGCAAAATCAATGGTTTCATCCTCCACTCGCTCGGCGGTGAATACATGATTGTATGGAATTCCGCGTGGGCATTTTTATTTCTGCTCGCTCTTGCCGTGGTTCTTGGCTGGACGTGGTGGCAGCGAGCCGAACTTTGGGGCTTTGTGCGCTACAGTTCTTTTTCATCGCTGCGCAATTTAAGTTCGACGTGGAGAGTGAAGCTGAAGTGGCTGCCCACAGCGATAAAATCTGTGGCGTTGATTTTTTTAATCATGGCTCTGGCTCGACCGCAGAAAGCCGACGAAAAAGTTAAACGCAATATCGAGGGCATCGATATCATGATCACGCTGGATATTTCGGAGAGCATGCTGATCGAAGACATGAAGCCCACCAACCGTTTGGAGTCTTCAAAACAAACGATTCAAGAGTTTATTAAAAAGCGCGTGTCGGATCGTATTGGCGTTGTGGTGTTTTCGGGGGAAGCGTATGTACGCATTCCGCTAACTTTGGACTATCCGTTGTTGTTAGACAACGTGGCCGAAATCAAAACTTCGCGCAACATCAAAATGGGAACGGCCATCGGTGTGGCCCTTGCCAATGCGTGCTCACGCATCAAAGATTCCGACGCCAAAAGCAAAGTGATTGTGCTGTTAACTGACGGCGAAAACAATACCGGCCTCATCGATCCTCTCACAGCTTTACGAATTGCAAAGGGATATGGTATCCGCATTTACACCATTGGCGCGGGTATCGATGGCGATGCGCAGTTGCCCATTTACTCGCAAGACATTTTTGGCCGTCAAGTGAAGCGCTATCAACCCATTCATAGCTCGGTGAATGTGGATTTACTCACGCAGATGGCCGAAGAAACTGGTGGAAAGTTTTTTCGTGCCACAGACACTAAAACTTTAGAAAATGTTTTTAGCGAAATCGATCGCTTGGAAAAAACCAAAATCGATGTGGACCGTTTTGTAAAATACCAAGAGCTTTTTCAAAATTTCCTATTTTGGGCAGTTCTTTTGTACGCGCTGGGCGGAATTCTTCAGATGACCATTTTTAGGAGGGGAATCTGATGTGGCGCTTTGAAGCGACGAAGTATTTATTTTGGCTGGGACTTTGCCCAATCTTTTTGGCCATTTTTCTTTTTTACGTTTCGCGCTGGAAACGAATCACGCAAAGAACGTTCGGAGCGCGCGTGGTTCCCTACCTTGTACAAAACTACTCAGTTGTTAAAGCCACCTGGAAAATTATTTTCTTTTGCTTAGCTCTGTGCTTCATGTTGATCGCCCTGGCTCGACCACAATCGGCCAAAGGACAGACGGAAGTAAAAAGTGAAGGCGTGGAGCTGATGGTGCTTGTGGATGTTTCGCGTAGCATGCTGGCCGAAGATGTTCGTCCGAGTCGGTTAGAGCACGCCAAAAAAGAAATTATGAATTTGCTAGATAGTTTGAACGGCGACAAAGTGGGGTTGATCGCCTTTGCGGGGTCGTCGGTTTTGTTGTCGCCACTCACGGCAGATAAAGCGGCATTAAAAATGTTTGTCGAAGGATTGTCTCCAGACTCAGTGGAAACCCAAGGAACCGAAATTGGTCGCGCATTAAATGAGGCCAAGGAAGCTTTCGTGCGCGGTGGCGTTGAGGTTGGAGAGGCCTCACGGGTGACCAAAGTGGTGATTGTTATTTCGGACGGTGAGGATCACGAAAAATCTGCCGAAACTACTGCGAAAGAATTGGCTGACCAAGGCATTCGTTTATTTACCATGGCGTTTGGAACAGAGGCCGGTGGCAAGGTGCCGCTGCGCGATCCCAATGGCCAATTGCGCGATTATCTGAAAGATAAATCGGGGCAGCCCGTGGTTTCGAGGGTGAATGGCGAATTTTTACGAACGTTATCGCAAATTGGCCAAGGAAGTTTTTATCATGTCACCTTTGGTGGCGATCAAATGAAATCTCTGAAAGAGGACATTGATCTTTTGGAAAAATCAGAATTCGACACAATGACGTCCACGAGTTTTCAAGAGCACTTTCAGATTTTCCTTGGGATCGCATTATTGTTGGCGTTGATCGAGCTTGCCCTCGGAAATCGCAAAAAGGTTTCTGCAGTTTGGAAAGGGCGGTTCCCGGTATGAAGCAGTTGTTCGTTTTTGCTTTAAGCTTGTATGTGGTTTCGTCGTCTTGGGCGCAAGGCGTAGATCTAATTTATCAAAACAACAAAGCGGTGCGCATATTCGGCGTTGAAAAAAAACTCGAAGCCTACGAGCTGTTTTTAGAAACGCTGATTCTAGATCCCTACGAACCCACGGTGCAGTTCAACGTAGGAAGTTCGTTACAGGCTTTGGGCGAAGTTGAAAAAGCCGAAAAATTATACAAACAACTTTTAAAAGATGTAAACGCGCAGCTGACAAAAACCCTTTCACCCGAAGAGCAACAAAAATGGCTAAAGGTGAAGTTTGCATTGTTGTACAATCTGGGCGTGCATTATCAGGGCACCCAAAAAATCGACGAAGCCTTAGAAGCTTATCAGCAGGCTCTTGAGCTAATTCCAGACTCTAAGGAAATCAAAACCAACATCGAAATGATGTTCACCTCCGGCGGCGGCGGCAAAGGCGACGGAAAAGATAAGAGCAAAGATCAGCAGGATGGAAAAGGCGAGCAGGATAAAAAAGACCAGGGCGAGGGCGATAAAAACGAAGACCAAAAGCCATCCGACGGCGATCGCACCAACGAAAAACAAAAGGGCAAAGAGTTCGACCAATCGCAAATGTCCACCGACGATCTAAAGCGCATCATGGAAGAGCTCAAACAGCAAGAGCAAGGCATCAGAGCCAAAGTCCAACGCAAGGGCGAGAAAGCCGAACCGAAGGACAAACAATGGTGAGGATAACATGGCGTTTTTAATTCATAATTTAGAAATGTTTCTAAAAACGAGTTCCGCAGGACCGAAGGGACGAGGACTGTCCGAGGCTTTTAGGAACATTTTAAAACTAACTGTTTTCAATATCGTTCTTCTTTCGGTAGGTTTTAGTTCGTTGGTTTATGCCGCAGAAGCGAAGATCAATGTGCAGACGGTGGTCCAGCCCAGGGAGATTGAAGAAGGCGATATTTTTGTAGTGCAGATCGAAGTCTCTGCCAATGAGATGGTGAATGTGGAGACGCCGGCTCCGCCAACCATTGCTGGGGCTACGTTTCGTGGTCAGTCCCAGGCTCAGCGCACCAATGCGGGGGCGATGATGAACGCACAAGGCGAGTTGGAATTTCGCCGAACTGTGACGCAGGTTTTTAGCTATCAGTATTCGGCGACCCAGGCGGGGAAGCTTGTGGTGCCAGCCATCACTCTCGATGTGGGTGGGCAAAAATATCCGTCGTCGGTGGCGCAAATTCAGGTGTTCCCATCGGGTGCGGGCAAAGGCAAAGCGAAGCGCGCTGTGCGACCTGATTTTTTTGGCGAAGACGAAGACCAAATGCTGGGAGCCGATCCCTTCGAAAACATGAAAAAAATGGAGGATCGTTTTAATCAACTTTTACAACGGCGCTTTGGCGGCGGGGGAATTCAAGGCTTTCAAGCGGTTCCTGATTTTGACGAAAAAGACGCGTTCGTAATCGTGAGCGAAGTGGACAAAACCGAAGTTTTTGAAGGCGAACAAATCACCGCTAGCTGGTATTTATATACAAAAGCGGGAGTGCGCGAAATCGACACTCTTAAATATCCTGACCTGAAAGGTTTTTGGAAAGAGGATATTGAACTTGCAACGCTGTTAAATTTTCAGCCGGCCGAGCTCAACGGCCAGCAATACAATAAAGCTCTTTTGGCGTCGTATGCGCTTTTTCCCATCGAAGATGGCAAAGCTATCGTGGATGGTTACAAAGCCAAAGTAACGGTGGTTTCAGGGTTTGGAAAAAATGTCACCTCCACAAAAACCAGTCAGGTGATTCCCATTCTTGTAAAGCCTCTGCCGGAGGCGGGGAAGCCTGCGGCATTTTCGGGAGCTGTGGGAGAATACCAAATCAAGGCACAGGTGGAGAGCACGTCGGTTGTGGCTCATCAGCCCTTTTCGTTACGCATCCATTTGGAGGGACGCGGGAATGCAAAACAGTTTGAGCTTCCCAATCCAACACTGCCGTCCCACGTCGAGATTTACGATATTAAAAAAGACTCTAAATTTTTTAAAAACGGAATGAGCTACAAAACGTTTGAGGTCTTTTTAATTCCTCGCCAAGAGGGCGAGTTGCTCATTCCTCCGATCACAACAGCTGTGTTTAATCCAGGAACACAAAAATACGAAACTCTGTCCACTCCCGAGTTTAAGTTAAATGTGTTGCCGGGCTCCGGTCAGCAAGGGTTGCAGTCCTCACGCTTACAAAAACAGAATGAAGAAGCGCCAACTGAAAAGCTACAACTTCTCACGCAGTGGCAACCGGTTTCGGCCTCCAATACGCCAAACTGGCTGCTGTGGTGTGCTGTGTATGGCATGACATTTTTAGGTCTCCTCGGCTACGCCGCACGTTCCCTGCGCTGGTGGCAGAAGCCCCTGGGTATGAAGGAGCTGTATCGAGTTCGCTTTAAAAAATTATCGACGGTGGTGGCGCAAAAAAAATGGCGCGAGCTCGGTGTGGAGGCGACAAATTTAGCCGCTTTTGTTCTGGGGCAGGTTTCCGGTGCAGGCGGCGCGAATTTACAAACTGATAAGCTCATCGAAAAGGCGTCGCCCAGTGTGCGTAGGCATTTAGGCACAGATCTCAATAAAGTTTTGGAAAAATTTTATCTCTTAGGTTTTGGTCCAGAAGAATTGATGCAAAAAGTGGCCGCTGAAAATCGCTGGTCCGACGAAATAAAAAAGCTCGATGAATTGCTTTTGAAAGCCATTGAGTTAGCAACTGCGGACCTAAAAGTCTAGTACTGAGATCTGGGAAATCAAGAGTTGCGATTTTTGAATTCCTTAAGGTAAACTAAATTGTGGTTTTGGAGGTTGAATGAATAAGTTTTGTTGTCTTTTCGCGGTGTTATTTTTGATCAGCTGTGCGCACAAATCGGTAACACCAGACGGTCAACCTTTCCCCGCAGATACGATCGCCAGTGGTGACGAAGAGGGTGACGACGGCCCCGTAGCGACCCACGGACCCGAAGATGAAGCTCCCATTCAAGTTGGAAAAACTATGAAGCGCACGGAGGATCTTTCTGATTCTGAGTCCGACATGCAAAAGCTTCCCGAAGATTTTAATCAAAACGTCAATATGTGGATTGAGTACTTTCAGGGCAGAGGCCGACCGCATATGGTGCGTTATTTGGGGCGCTCCACGCGCTATATTCCAAAAATGAAAGAGATTTTAAATAAGCACGGCCTTCCAGAGGATCTGGTTTATTTGGCACTTATTGAATCGGGTTTCAATGCCAAGGCTTACAGCCATGCTCGTGCTTCGGGTTATTGGCAGTTTATTCGCGGAACGGCTCGTCGCTATGATCTAAAAATCGATTACTACACCGACGAGAGAAGCGACTTTGTGCAATCCACCGAAGCCGCTGCTCAGTATTTAAAAGCCTTGTACCATTTGTTTGGCTCTTGGTATTTAGCCATTGCCTCGTACAACGTGGGCGAAAACAAAGTAAAAAACTTAGTCATGAAGCACTACACTCGGGATTTTTGGGAACTGGCGCGCAAAAAGAAGTTACCAAAAGAAACTATTAACTATGTGCCAAAGTTTTTAG
>JAYUKO010000354.1:0-2211 GCA_043764415.1 Bdellovibrionales bacterium
GTTCACACCAATTAAAAATGGTCCGATCACTTCACCTCCGCCTAACTGCTGTAAAAGCTTGTAGGCTATGTTCCCGGCGTCTAAATTAGGGAACATTAATATGTTAGCACCATCTTTGATTTCACAAAAGGGGAAAATACTATCCACCACACGCGGGCTCACTGCGGTGTCGGCCTGCATTTCGCCATCCACAATGTACTCTGGGTGCTGTGCCTTAACGAGACGGGCGGCTTCTGCCATTTTTGCGGGCGATCCGTCCTGCGACGTAAAGTTGGTGTAGCTCAACATGGCGATTTTAGGCTTAATCCCAAAGTACTCAGCCACTTTGGCGGTGTAAATAGCGATGTTGGCAATCTGCTGAGCCGTGGGGTTTTCGATCACCGCGGTGTCTGCCAAGAAGTACATTTTGTCTCGGATCAGGACGATATTCAGGCCAGCAGCGGTTCTCCGGCGACCTGGACCAATGGTCTGAAGAATTGGTTTCACTCCCGCTTTGTATTTTATTGTGGAGCCGGTGATCATGGCATCCACATCGCCCATTTTTAACGCCATGGCGGCAAAATAATTGGGATCGCGAAGCAACTGTTGCGCTTCACGAAGCATCACACCTTTGCGCTGTCGAGATTCGTAAAGATTCTGAACATATCTTTCGAGGTTGGCGGATGGCGCTAAGTGATCGATGATCTGTACTTCATTAATGTGGTCTAAGCCTAAATCCTGTCCCAGTTTTCGAATTCTTTCGGTGTGGCCCACAAGGATTGGCACGGCAAAGGCTTCTTCGCAAATATGATTAATAGCTCGCAAGACTTTACTGCTTTCGCCTTCGGGAAATATAATTTTAACCAAACGTTTATGTTTTGTATTTTGCTGTTTAACCCGGTTGATGATGGAGCGAACAAAACTTACCTTCGTACCTTGCAGCGCTTCGAGTTCGTAAACGTAGTCTGCCAGAACACGAATTGGTTTTTGCGCCACTCCAGAGTCCATGGCGGCTTTCGCCACGGCGGGAGCCACGGTCATTAACACTCGAGGATCAAAGGGTTTTGGAATGATATATTCGGGCCCATAACTAAAATCTTGTCCGCCATAGGCCTGAGAAACCGATTCGGGAACATCCTCGCGGGCGAGTTTTGCGAGCGCGTGCACCGCTGCCAACTTCATCTCTTCGTTGATTTGCGTGGCACGCACATCGAGGGCACCGCGAAAAATGGACGGGAAGCCGAGCACGTTGTTGACTTGATTGGGGTAGTCACTGCGACCCGTTGCCATGATCACATCCGGGCGTGCTTTTTTTGCATCCGGCGGCGTGATTTCGGGATCGGGATTGGCCATGGCAAACACGATGGGTCGATCGGCCATGACTTTGAGCATGTCACCATTCACGGCGCCGGCAGCACTCAAACCAATAAACACATCGCAGCCGTTCATTGCATCGGCAAGCGTGCGCGCCTTGGTGTCGTTGGCGAATTCTGCTTTGAATGGATTCATGCCGGCGGTGCGGCCTTTGTAGATCACACCTTGCGAGTCGCACATGATGATGTTTTCTATCTTCACACCAAGGCTCACAAACAGCCGGCCACAGGCCACGGCCGCGGCTCCTGCGCCGTTGATCACCATTTTTATTTTTTTCAAATCGCGTTTCGTAATGTCGCACGCGTTGATGAGCGCGGCTCCAGAAATAATCGCCGTGCCGTGCTGATCATCGTGAAATACGGGAATGTTCATCTCTTGCTTGAGACGAGTTTCAATTTCAAAACACTCCGGCGCTTTAATATCTTCGAGGTTGATTCCACCAAACGTGGGCTCGAGGGCTTTGACGGCTTGAATAAACTCTTCCGTGGTTTTGCACTTCATTTCGATATCAAAAACGTTGATGCCGGCGAACTGCTTAAAAAGATTTCCTTTGCCTTCCATCACGGGCTTCGAAGCTTCGGGGCCGATGTTGCCTAAACCCAAAACTGCGGTTCCGTTACTGATCACCGCCACTAAATTTCCTTTAGCCGTGTAATCGTAAACTTTCATCACGTCTTTGGCGATCTCTTTGCACGGGGCTGCAACACCGGGCGAGTAAGCCAGGGCGAGCTCGTGATCTGTGGAGCAAGGTTTTGAGGATCGAACGTCCACTTTTCCTGCAGGTGTGCGGCTGTGGTAGAGCAGAGCTTCTTGGTCGAGATTCATGTAAAATCCTTCAGTTGAAATGCGAGACTGTAT
>JAYUKO010000355.1:0-7370 GCA_043764415.1 Bdellovibrionales bacterium
TATCGACGATGCGCTCTTGGTTATAGAATAGCTCGATGGGTGGGTTTTTAGTCTCTTCCTTGGAGTCGATTTTGCGGACTTCGCCGTAAACCAAGCGACCGTTCCATTGGGCATTTACTTTTACAAATTCCATTTTAGAGTAGGGAAGGAGCCAGAATGTGGGATTAAAACCAAGGAGCACTTTGCTGTCTTCGAAAGTCATCACCACATCGCCGTTTTGAATCTCGGTGTTTTTTGTAACAGAATCTTGGCCTGTCATCAGAGCCGAGCGTTTTTCGACTTTGCCATAAACATCAACAACAACGCGCGCTTTTTCAGAGTTGGTGGAGGGGCCAAAGTACGATTCGATCCATGCTGGAGGTAAGACCAACAAGCAAACGAGTGCAGCTCCGACACCTATGATCCAAAACCAGTGTGTTTTCAGCAGCATTCGATGGTCTATTTATTCGTGTTTGTAGGTTGCGCCGCTGGCGTTGAATTAGGTTGTGCCGCTGGTATCGCAGTTGGTTGCGCCGCTGGTTGTGCAGACACTGGCTGTGCGGCAGGTGTAGCCGCTCCGGCGGCCGCGCCATCCATTGGTTTTTCAATAGGTGCTGCGGCTTCCACTGGAATCGTGGTTACGTCAGAGAAGACGCCGGTTTTTGTGGGCCGCGAGAAAATTGTGAGAGCAATACACAGAACACCAAATGCAACGGCCATGTAGCGCGTGGCTTTGGTTAAAAAATCGGCTCCGCCGGAGCTTCCGAGAATGGAGTTTGAACCGCCACCACTAAAGATTCCAGAGCCACCACCTTTTGGATCCTGAATCATGATCAAAAGAATTAAAAAAACACAAACGATGATGTGTAAAACTGCAAGAGTCGTAGCCATTAAGTTCCTCCAAAAGAAGTTGAATATAAAAGGCCTTGGCTTAGGGCGCAAATACTAAAAGGGGTTGCGTCGCAACGCTACGCAGCTTTGGAGGCCGATTTGAGGGGTTGGAGCTGCCAATAGCTTCCGATGACCTGTGCAGCAATCTGGCAGAGTTTAATATCAGCCATATTAAGATGGGTCGACTCGGGCATTCGTGCAGAAAGAATTCCTTGCAGATTTCCGTCGCTAAAAATGGGAAGAACAACCATGGAATTGAAATAAATCGACTTCATTTGGTCTTTAATAAAGCCCATCATGTCGTCGTCTTTAATGCTTTCTATAAACAGAGGTCGCTCAGTTCTTTGCACATAATCAATCTCGGGATACTTTTGAATTTGTAGGGTGAATTGTGTGAACTTGTCATTGTCGCTGGAGGCAATCACCGTTGGGCTTTCGCCGAGTTTGATTAACGAAACGCGGACAGCTCCCATTGCCATGGAAACCATGCGAAGGAGCTGAAAGTGGATTTGGTGAGGTCGGGTGCGAACGCCAATAGTTTTTACTAGCAGCTCAGCGAGCTCGAGATAGTAGTTGGCCTGTTTAAGCTCCAGGGATTTTACCAAAGCTTCATCATCAAAGTGTCTGCGCGCCTGCAGATGAAGAGCGATGCGAGTTAAGATATCCATGGGATTTATCGGTTTAACAACATAGTCACTGGCCCCAGCTTTTAAGCAAGCCTCAACATTCTGCTTGGCGTTATGTTGAGAAACAACGATCACTTTCAAAGCCCCGTCGCCGAGCATTTTGTTTTCTTGCAAAAATTGCAGGCACTTCATTGCAGGAAAGTCGGGCATCGTCATATCAATAATTATAAAATTGGGGCGGATTTCTAAAATCTTTTGTCCCAAAGTAAGGCCGTCGGAAAGGGTGTAGACCTCAAAGCCACTGTCTTGCAGGTAACCAGCAAGGCGTTTACTCGAAGTGGAGTTGGGATCTGCGACGATAATACGAATTCTATCTAATGCCATTGCTATTCTATCGGTAAAATGGCGTTGATAATCAAGGCCTCTATGTTATTCAGATACTAATTAACATTGGATTTTTATGAAGTTTATTGTTTTCGAAGGTCTCGACGGTGCAGGTAAATCGACTTTAATCCAGAAGGTTCAGACCTACTTACAGACACAGCCAACAGAGTCTCAGAGACAATCTCGAAAAGTAGAGCTGGTTCGCGATCCCGGCAGCACCACCCTGGGCGAAAAACTGCGAAACCTCGTCTTAGATCCAGTGTGGTCGCCAGCGTCGCGCACCGAAGTTTTGCTGTATCAGGCCGCTCGCGCTCAGTTAGTGAGCGAAAAGATTCGCCCCTTCCTCGCGCAAAAAACTTGGGTGCTGAGCGATCGTTTTTATTCCAGCACCATCGCTTTTCAGTGTTACGCCCGCGAACTTAAGCGCGAAGACATCGACTGGCTGAACCGCTATGCCTGTGAGGGTTTAGAGCCCAACCTGGTCATCTTTATAGATATTCCTGTGGAAGAGAGCGCCAAGCGCATCCAAAAACGAACCGCCGCCATCGGCACAGAGCAGGATCGCATGGAAAAAGAAAACTCAGCTTTCCACGAAAAAGTGCGACAGGGATATTTAGCGCAAGCCAAAGAAGATCCAGAGCGCTGGCTGGTGCTCGATGGATTTTTAACTCCCGACCAACTTTTTGACGAAGTTTTAAAATGCTTGCGAGGAAAAAAATGGCTCGATTGATGGACGCTATTTTAGGCCATGACGTTTTAAAAGAAAAACTTTTGTCGCAAACCCTGCAAAAAGTTTTCTTTAAGAGCGTCATCTTCTCAGGTCCTGAGGGCATCGGTAAAAAACAACTGGCGAAAGCTCTTCTCCAGGAGCTCAATTGTCAGTCATCTACGGCCTGCGGCGCCTGCGACTCATGTTTGAAAATACTCACTTCGAAAGAACTCTTTTTGCACGAAGTGGAACTGCAAAACGACAAGGTGAAGATTGAATCCATCCGCGATATGATTCAATTTACCTCTCTCACATCGTGGGTGCGCCATCGCTTTGTGGTGATCAATCATGTGGAACGCATGACCTTGCAAGCAGCCAATGCAGTTTTGAAAACTCTCGAAGAGCCTCCGGCCGGCGTGCATTTTGTTTTGATTACTTCGAACCTTTCCCAGGTTCTGCCAACGATTCGTTCGCGCTGCCAAGTGATGGGCTTTTCGCCACTCAGTGCTGAGCTCTTACAAAAATTAGTTCCCGGCATTGAGCCATGGCAAATCCATTGGAGTTTTGGGCGTGTGAGTTTAGCCAAAAAGATGATGCAAGAAGAGTGGCAGGCCGTTCGCCAGGCCGCCATTAATTTTTTGCACAGCTCGCAAAATAAAGCGGCCTTCGAAGAGCTGCAAAGCTGTCTGGCGCAGCCGGAATCTGCCGAGTTTGTCATTCATTCGTGGATGACCTACCTGCGCGACGCCTATGTGTTGCGCGAAGGCAGCGAGCAAGTGATTTACAACGAAGACATCCGTACCTTTGCGCAAAAATTTTCGGAAAGTAAAAACATAACGTCGTTAATGGACGAGGTTTTTCAGTTTCGCCAAGACTGGCAAGCCAACGTCGACAAACATCTTTTATTGGATCAGTTTTCGATTCGTTTGGAGTCCCATGCCGCAAATTGAAACCGAGCTACTAAAAAATCCAGGCCTTGCTCAACACTCATGGGTGGATATTCACGCGCATCTTAATTTTTTAGAGGACACTGTTGAAGTGTCTTTGCAAAAAGCCGCAGCGGCGGGTGTGAAGCGCGTGATCACCATTGGCACCGAGCCCAATGATTTACAGGTCGTTTTAGATATCGCGACAAAACATTACCCCGTTGTTTGCTGCACCTTGGGGATTCATCCCCACGAGGCCAAACTTTACACCGACGACATCGAAGCGTTTATTTTAAAGAATGCAACTCAGCCGCACGTTGTGGCTTTGGGTGAAATGGGTTTGGATTATTTTTATAAAAATTCCGAACCCGCGGAGCAAAAAATCGCGTTCGAACGCCAACTAGCTTTGGCCGAAAAATTAAACCTACCGGTAGAAATTCATACCCGCGATGCGGATGAAGACACAGTGGAGATTTTACAAAAATTTGCCGGCCGCGTGCGCGGCGTGATTCATTGTTTCACTGGCACCCAGTACCTTGCTGATGAGTGCTTAAAGCTGGGATACAATATTTCCTTGAGTGGCATCGTGACGTTTAAAAATGCCGAAGCCCTCAGAAAAATTGCCGAAACTGTTCCGGTGGATCGTTTGCATGTGGAGACCGACGCTCCATTTTTAACTCCCGCGCCCTTTCGCGGAGTCAAAAACTCCCCACAGTATGTGATTTTTACGGCGCAATTTGTAGCGCAGCTAAAAAACATGAACCTGCAGGATTTTTCCAAGCAGATGCTAGCAAACGCTGAAAAAATGTTTCCTAAGTTGCCTCTGGCAGGACTCTAATACCGATCACACGTTTGGTTCTGTTTTCGTCAGTTTTTCATGGACAGATCAGCCGCTGTCGCTTACAACTACGCCATCATTGTTGAATTGAAAACTGAAGGAGATGTGTATGTCCAAGGTCCGTGTGGGAATAAATGGTTTTGGTCGCATTGGTCGTATTCTTTTTCGTGCCGCTTTTGATCAGGTCGAGATCGTTGGCATTAACAACTCTTCCGGCACACCCGAAGAGCAAGCGCATCTCCTCAAATACGACAGCACCCATGGTATCTACCAAAAAAATGTCACCTCCGACGAAAACTCCATCACCGTGGACGGCAAAAAAATTCCGTTTTCGTGCGAGCGGGAACCTTCGCAGATTCCGTGGAAAAAATGGGGCGCCGATGTGGTGTTTGAATGCACCGGCGCGTTTAAAGATTCAAAAGAAAATCAAGGTCACCTGGATGCTGGGGCTAAAAAAGTCATCGTGTCTTCGCCAGCCAAAGTCGACGCCACTTTTGTTTATGGAATCAATCATAAAAAATACGATCCAAGCAAACACCATGTCGTGAGCAATGCCTCGTGCACAACCAACTGCCTCACGCCTGTGGCAAAAGTGCTCCACGAAACATTCGGTATCGAGCGCGCTTTAATGACAACCGTTCACGCCTTTACCAACGATCAGCGCATCCTCGACAGTTATCACTCCGATCCACGCCGGGCGCGTACGGCATCCACGTCGATGATTCCCACAACCACAGGGGCGGCGAAAGCTGTGGGCGAAGTTTTACCCGAGCTCAAAGGGAAAATTCATGGTATTTCAATTCGTGTTCCTACATCCAACGTCAGTTTGGTGGATCTCAATGTGATTTTATCCAAAAATGCCTCAGTGGAAGAAGTGAATCAGGCTTTGATCGCCGCCTCCGAAGGGGAACTCAAAGGAATTCTAGCCTGTGAGTCCAAAGAGCTTGTGAGCATCGACTTTAATGGCAATCCCCACAGCTCCATTGTGGATCTCCCGAGCACGGTGGCCCTTGATAAAACCTTTATGAAAGTGCTTGCGTGGTACGACAACGAATTTGGCTTTTCCATGCGCATGGTGGATCTGCTGCTGTACATGAACTCTGTTCAGAAAATTGGTGGGTAGATGATAAAGTTTCTGAAAGACTTAACGGATCTTAAAGATAAAAAAGTTTTTCTTCGCCTTGATTTAAATGTACCCATTAAAAACGGAAAAATTTTAGACGACACGCGAATTCGCGAAGCTTTGCCCTCCATACATTTTTTGCTGGAGCAAGGGGCTCGCGTGGTGATGGCCTCGCACATGGGGCGCCCAAAGACCGACGGGCCCGAAGACCGCGCAAAATATTCTCTCGAACCCGTGGCGCAGGATTTGGCGCAAAAGCTGGGGCGCGAAGTGGTCCTTGTAGAAGCTCCCGACTCCGATGCCCCTCGAGGACTATTGGCCGAAGGGAAATTTAATAAAATTATTCTTCTCGAAAATCTTCGTTTTAACAAAGGTGAAGAAGGCAACTCCGCAACGTTAGCGCAAAAATGGGCGCGCTACTGCGATGTGTACGTAAACGACGCCTTTGGCAGTTGCCACCGCGCCCACGCGAGCATCGATGCGCTTCCGCGAGCGATGAAAATCAAAGTGGCTGGTTTTTTGATCGAAAAAGAAATTAAAGCCCTTTCTACCGTTCGCGAAAAACCAGAAGCTCCGTTTGTTTTGATTTTGGGCGGCAGCAAAGTGAGTGATAAAATTCCTGTGATCGAACACTTTATCGACAAAGCCGACAGCATCATCGTTGGCGGTGCCATGGCTTACACTTTTTTAAAAGCTCAAGGTGAACCGGTTGGCAATTCTCTGGTGGAAGAAAAACAAGTTGATTACGCGAGACATTTGATCGGCCGAATGGAAGCGCGCGATAAAAAAATTCTTCTTCCCATTGACCACGTCGTGGCAACGTCGCTTGATAAGCCCGAGAGCTCCAAAACTGTTCAAAGCATCGAAATGGGTTGGCTGGGTGCAGACATCGGCCCGGAGTCGGTAATTCTTTTTAGCGATGTGATTAAAAAGGCTAAAACTATTTTTTGGAATGGTCCCATGGGCGTGTACGAAACCGCACCCTTTAACAAAGGCTCGTTTGCCATCGCCAAAGCTGTGGCACAGTCCGACGGCTATTCGGTGATTGGTGGCGGCGATTCGGCGGCGGCAGCCGTGGACTCAGGCTTTGCGTCGCAGGTGAGCCATATCTCAACAGGTGGTGGTGCGAGTCTTGAGTACATGGAAGGTAAAACTCTTCCAGGTCTCGCTATACTTGATGTCAGAGTGATGCCGGTGGCCCAGTGATGTTTATAGTCGCTGCTAATTGGAAAATGAACAAAACCACCGCTGAGACGTTGGAGTTTATCAAAGACTTCAAGCTGCAATTCAAACCCATTGCTGACCGAGAGATTCAGATTTTCCCCTCCTACTTAAGTTTGCCTATTTTCAAAAACGAAATGAGTGTTTTGCCGATTCAGTATGGAGCACAAAATTGCAGCGCTCAGGCTTCGGGAGCTTTCACTGGTGAAGTTTCGGTAGCCATGCTGAAAGACTTCGGCTGCACCACCTGCTTGGTTGGGCACAGCGAACGCCGAACACTTTTTGGCGAGACAAACCACGACGTGGCACTGAAAAGCAAAGCTTTGCAGCAAGGCGGTCTTGCGCCCATGGTTTGCATCGGCGAAACCGCTCACCAACGAACTCAAGGTCAAACCCTCGGGGTTGTTGCCGAGCAGTTGAAAGCCGTTCTAGAAGTTATTGATTTAAAAACTCCGTTCTCCGTGGCCTACGAGCCCGTTTGGGCCATCGGCACCGGCAAAGTTCCAACCATTGCTGAAATCACCGAAGTTCATCAGTTTTTGCGAAAGCAGCTTGTTGAAAAAATGGGCGAATTTGGAAAATCCATCCCTTTGCTTTATGGCGGCAGCGTCAATTCGCAAAATGCGCGTGACATCGAATCCGTGCCGGAGGTGAATGGATTTTTGATTGGTGG
>JAYUKO010000356.1:0-7322 GCA_043764415.1 Bdellovibrionales bacterium
TTTTCCAACTCCACCTTTTTGATTCACTATACATATGGTTCTCATTCGTCCTCCGTGATGTGCCATCTAGGTAATATCTTTTTTGTTAATTTTTCAAGATATAATGCCGATGTTCCACGTGGAACATGCGTTATTTTTTAATTTCTCTTATTCTTTTAGCATCTGCTTGTAAAAAAGAGGTCACACTCTTACGGCCGAGCTTTGGTTCCGATTCGATCCATCAAGATTACAAAAAAAAGCTCACAGAGTTTCAAAAAGAATACGACGACATTAAAGCGGGCATTCAGATTGCGAAAGATCGCATCAATGATTCGTCCTTTACACCAAAAGTTGCCGAACTTATAAAAAGCGAGATTTTTATTCAGGAAAAGTACCTGAGGATCATCGAACAAGAAATTAATTATTTAAAAATCAAAGATAACGAGCGATCTAAGTATTACGTGGAACATTCCGAAGCTCTAACGGCAGAGATCGTGAAGAAAGATTACGAAGACTACCTCGTGCGTGAAAAGGCGAATCCAAAAAAGTACATTTGGCGCCTTCGACCAGGGCTTGTACTCCCCGAAAATCCAAAAAAAGCCTCTCCCAAGAAAAGCGAACCCGCCAAGCACTAGCAAAATTCATCAATGGCACAGTTGTGATTACGTGTGACTACTCATACATTGTTCCACGTGGAACATATTCAGAACTTATCCAACTGAATAGTCATCGACGGGTGCTCGCGATGATAAATCTATCTACATTGGTTTCTGGGATTGCATATTGACCAACTGTTTGAATGTCCCAACTTGAAAACACTTGAGTGGGGCAATTGGCAATCTCCGTAGACCAATTTTCGGATTTAAAATGAAACAATACAGCCCCACTTGCAAATAAAGAATTCATTTGAATAAGCAAGGATGCAACAGAGCCCAAGGCCCTGGTTACTCCCTGACTAACCATCTGACTATCCAAATCTGAGTAGCTGCGTGGGAATACGGTGACGTTGGATAACTTCAGTTCGGCCGCAACGTGCTTCAGAAACTCCACCTTGCGAATATCGCGCTCTACAAGGCACAAGCCCACGTCACGGCGTAAAATAGCCAATACAAGCCCAGGAAAGCCATTGCCGCTGCCAAAATCGTAAACTGTGCCATTAAATTGAGCATATTTGTTACATAGCTCCAAACCCTTTACTGAATCAAAGAAATGCTGCTTTGCGGCTACGGGGAGGGTGCTTTTCGAAACAAGGTTTATCTTGGCATTAAAGTAGATCAGAGCCTCGTAGTATTTTTTAAGATCCGCTAATTGTTCCAAAGGAAGGAAATTAAGATACTCGCTCAGTTTATCTATATCAGTTTGCATATCACGTCCGATGGATTTTTAAGTAAATCAAAATCGCTTGTATCGCCGAGGGATTTACTCCGCTAATTCGTTGCGCCTGAGCGATCGAGAGGGGTCGAATTCGGTGCAACTTCTCCATCTCCTCGCGCGAAAGACCTTTGATTTTTTCATACTCTAACTCACTAGGAATTTTCATGTTTTCCATCTTTTTGGCAAGTGAAATTAACCCCATTTGCCGCGAAATATAACCTTCGTATTTGATTTCCACTTCTACGGACTCGGAGATTTCTTCGCTTTCAGACTCCACCAAGCCCGATTTCACAAGCATTTCGAAATCCATTTCAACTCGGCGTAAGAGCTCAGCCAAACTCACCTGCTTTAAAAGGGGCGGCGTTCCCATCTGAGCTAACATGATTTGGGTTTTTTCAGTGGGGCTGATTTTTGTTTCGCGGAGTTTTTTATCAAGTGATCTTCGTCGCTCAATAATCACACCTAATTTTTTTGCGTAATCTTCTTCTAGCAGATTATTTTTTAGCGAAATTTGTAATAATCTTTCCACGGTATTGTCTTCTCGAAGGTGAAGCCGGTGTTCTGCCCGTGAAGTAAACATGCGATACGGTTCTCGGGTTCCCTTGGTTACAAGGTCGTCGATGAGAACACCAATGTATGCTTCGTCTCTTCCTAAAATAAGCGGTTCGTTGCCCATCACTTTGTGGGCAGCATTGATTCCGGCCATCAAACCTTGTCCCGCAGCTTCTTCATAACCACTGGTTCCGTTAATCTGTCCCGCCAAATAAAGATTTTGAATATTTCTCGTCTCGAGCGTTGGCCAAATTTGGGTTGGCTCCACGCAATCATATTCTACGGCGTATCCTGGTTTAATTAATTTTACATTTTCCAACCCCGGGATGGTTCGCAAAAATTCGTACTGAACGTCTTCTGGTAAACTCGTTGAGATCCCTTGTAAATAGATGGAGTCGGTTGTTAAGCCCTCGGGCTCTAAAAACGTTTGATGATTTGCTTTGTCGGCAAAGCGAGTCACTTTGTCTTCGATACTCGGACAATATCGCGGACCCAATCCTTCAATTTGCCCGGTGTACATGGGGGAGTTGTGCAAATTTTTTCGAATCACATCGTGGGTTTTTTCGTTGGTGTAACTCAGATAACAGGCAATTTGCGGCAAAACAGTTTTCGATGGGCTTGCGTAGCTAAAAGGAAAGAATTTTTCGTCTCCGTGCTGCGGAGTTGTTTTTGACCAATCGATGGATGATTTTAAAAGTCGCGGCGGGGTGCCCGTTTTTAGGCGAATCACGTGGAAGCCATTTTCCGCCAACTGATCAGAAATCCCAACGGTGGATTTATCGCCAACCCGGCCGCCTTCAATTCGTTGGTTTCCAATATGCATCACTCCGCGCATAAATGTGCCCGTAGTAATAATCACTGTTTTCGAAGGAATTACGGAGCCGTCTTCGAGGACAACCCCGGAACAACGTCCAGCTTTTACAACAAGAGATTTTGCCTCTGCCTCTAACAATTTGACATTGCTGTTTTTTTCAAAAACAAACCGCATTTCCTGGCAGTACAAATCTTTATCGCACTGAGCGCGAGAACCACGCACTGCTGGGCCTTTTTTCGAATTAAGCCGCTTAAACTGGACACAAGTCTTGTCTGTCACTCGACCCATCATGCCCCCCAGAACATCGATCTCTCGAACGATATTGCCCTTTGCGAGGCCGCCAATGGAGGGATTGCAACTCATGTAGCCGATACGATCAAGACGGGTCGTTAACAACAAAACTTTTTGCTGTAGCCTCACTGCAGAAAGAGCGGCCTCAATTCCTGCATGTCCTGCACCCACAACTATGACATCAAACATATCACTCATCTTATTTTCCAATGCAGAACTGCTTAAAAACCTGATCCAAAACCTGCTCATCAAATTCTTTACCGAGCAGATTGAAAACCTCTCTTAAGGCCGTCTGAATTTCTAAAGCCACTAAATCATAACTTGATGTTTTATTAAGCAAATCCATGGCATTTTCTAGGCTTATTTTGCAGGTATTCAAGTGAATAAACTGACGATGTTGAGTAATCACGGACTCGTCATGGTGAATATCTACCAAACTAATATTTTTTATTTTATCTCTAACCGCCTGTAACCCGTAACCATTTAACGAACTCACTGAGTACACTGAATACTCTTTTGGACTATTCAATTGGTCACCTAAACGGTTTGTCAAAAATCGCTGGGCCTGTTCAGCCAGTGCTTGGTTATCCGGAACCCTATCACTCTTTGTGAGTAAAAAGACCGTTTTATCGATGTAAGAATTGGCCCCAATCAGCGGGGAAAGATCCCAGCCCTGAGGATTCAGGCTGTCCAATAGGTAAAAAACCACATCGGCGTTTTGCAACTTTGCCTGCGTTCGTTTGATGCCCTCAAGTTCCACAATTTCATTTGTTTCCCGCAAGCCAGCAGTATCGACGAGTCGAATGGGCAAACTGAACTCGGTCATTGGGGTTTCTAAAAAATCTCTCGTTGTGCCCGGAACTTCGGAAACAATAGCCTTTTCATCGCCCAAAATCGCATTGTACAGACTCGATTTTCCCGAGTTGGGAGCCCCGGCCAAAACCACCTGCAGTCCCTCACTAAGAATTCGACCCTTTTCATAACCTAGAACGAGCTCCTCCACTAAAGGAAGAGTGGTGGCTAAAAGCTCTTTCATTTTCTCAAAAGAATAAGGTTCAATGTCTTCCGTTGAAAAATCAATGGAGGCTTCAAGTTGAGCCAGAACCTGGATTAGCTGAGACTCAATGGTATTTAATTTTTGCGAAACCCGGCCGCTCAGCTGTTTAATAGCCTGCGACCTCGATAAATCACTCCGGCTTTTAATCAATGAATGAATGGCTTCGGCCTGTACTAAATCAATTTTTCCATTATAAAAAGCACGAAACGAGAATTCGCCGCGTTCGGCGGCCCGACATCCACTGAGTTGTAAATCGGAAAGCACGCGATGGGCACAGCTATGTCCGCCGTGAAGTGAAAGCTCTAAAGTTTCATCTCCGGTGAATGACTTGCCATGAGCAAAATAAGTAACCAGACATTCGTCGATCAACTCATTAATGCTTTCTTTAAGCGTTTTAAATTTACCATAGTACGCCCGATGACTTTCGGCAGACGCGGGCAGAAAAGAACAATGCTTTTTTACTATCTCAAGCGCACGAGGGCCCGAAACTCGGACGACCGAAATTCCTGAAAGCCCTGGTGCCGTAACTAATGCGCAGATCGTTTCTTCAACTAAATCTACGTAAGCCATCAATCTGTTTGCTGTTTTGCAGTGGCTGAATAAATTTTTATTTTTTTGTAATGGCCGTCACCAATCGACTTGCTGCGAATACGTTCATCGCGAGCTAAAAATTGATGAACCACACGCCGTTCTTTTGGGGCCAGCGCCTTTACATAGACAGGCTTTCCCTGCGCCAATACCTTTTCTTTGAGTTTATCGATCATGGACTCGAGATTTTCGTTCTCTTTAGCACGGTAATCATTGCTATCGAACATCACATTTACGATTTGTTCGGAGAATTGATTCTGTAATGCCCGCTTAACAAAGAGTTGAAGCGCATCCAAAAGCATTGCATCTTTTTGGATGAGTAGATCTTCGTCATCGCCATATAAACTCACCTTAAAGGTTTCATTCTCTTGGCCTTTTACTTCTTCGATATCAAAAGACAGATCAAAACCCGCTTTTTCAATCAATCCACCTAGAACTTGCTCGATTAAGTTCTTTGGTCCTTTTGCTTTTTTCTCACCGACTCCGAAAAGTCGCCCTATTAGACTCATGTGTCCTCCTGTCAGGTTGTTTTTTCCTTCATAAACATAGTCTGTTGAAAAATACTAAATATCGAACCCACAAACATATAGAGTGCGAGTCCGCTTGGCGTAGATAGCATAAATACAGTAAATAAAAGTGGCATAAATTTCATGATCTTTGCCTGTGCCGGATCCGTAGTTGTTACGGGAGTCATTTGCATCTGGAAAAACATAGCGGCTCCAGCCAGTATCGGAAATACATAATACGGATCTTTCGAACTTAAATCGTAAATCCAAAAATAAAAGGGCTGCATGTAAAGTTCGAAACTGCTGCTCATCATACTAAAGAAGGCGATGAATATCGGAAGCTGTAAAAGAGCCGGAATACAACCACTGAGCGGATTGGCTTTCTCTGATTTTAAAAGAAGGAGTGTTTCTTGATTCGCCTTTTGCGCATCGTTTTTATATTTCTCTTTGATGGCCTGAAGTTTGGGTTGAATCTTCTGCATCTTTTTCATTGAGCGAAATGAATACACGCCGGCCGGCAAAATTAAGGTGCGTAAAATAAGCGTAATTAAAATAATCGCGACACCCCAATTGCCAACAAGCTTGTAGATATAAAGCATCGCCGTGTGCATTGGGCGCCCAATAACACTAAAAATTCCGTAATCAATCATATTCACAAGATTCGGATCCACGGTGTTGAGGAGCTCCTCTTTTTTGGGCCCAAAATAACTTGAAAACTCAACCTCAAGAGCGTCTACGGGTTGCGCGCTTGCGTATTTCAAATTCAAAGCGGCCTCTTTCTCTTTCGCCGTCGTAGTAACTTCGGGAAGGAGTGCCGACGTATTGATAAATGCCTGAGCAAAATACTGAGTATTGTAAGCCGCCGTTGTTACGCTTTGGACTATGTTATTGAGACCTGCATTTTCGACGACTTTTTCACGCTTGTTTTTTCCATTGCTCGAAACAAAAAACTCTTGATGATCCGTCGGTGGCAAAAGAAAACTACTGGGAGTCGGTAAGATTTCGTATTTCGAAAGAGCCTCTATAATAGTGGTTTTTTTTGCAGTATTCTGCACGCTCACTTTTGTGGTTAGCAGATACCTTGCTGGATCTATCTTATATACCACGCGAGTGACCGATTCGGGGCTTTGTTGAGTACCTAAAATTTCAAGGTCACTTATTTTTTCTAAAGCAAAATTGGTCTTTCCATCAATAAAAATTTGCTGCACAGGGAGCTTGTAATTAATAGGATCACCATTGCGTCGTTTGTAGGCGTGCAATTTCAAATTCGAAATCGCCATACCTTGCTGAGATACATCGAAATCCATGGTTTCAGTCTGAAATGGAATTTTTTGTGCTTCCATATTCGTGGCTTCTTTGATTTCCGCAGTGGCGGCCGCCGCTGTTGGCGATTTTTCATTGGTCAGCGTGGTTGTCGCGCCTTGGATGTCAGTTTTAGATTCTTCGGTCGTGGCCACATCTTGCTTGTAAGCGTCTGGATATTTTTTTTGCATGTACTGCTGCCAACCTAAAAAAATACCGAAGGATAAAAGGATCGCTAGTATCGTATTCTTATCAAAAAAATTGGGTGGCTTTTGTTCTATCATTTTATTTTAAGGTACCGGGTCGTAACCTCGGCCTCCAAAAGGGTGACACGATAAAAGCCGCCGCAAAATAAGCTCCGTTGCTTTTATCGAAGATTTTTTTTCCAGGGCTTCCAAGGCGTAGTGAGAGCACGTCGGATAATAACGGCATTGAGGACCTAAAAAAGGCCCTATACAAAGTTGATAAAATCGAACCACAAAACGAAGACACTTATTTGTGAAATGTTTGTCGAATTTTTGTTCCTGCATTATCTAGTACCGCATCCAATTCATTGTGCTTCAGCGCTCTGTAAAATTTTTGTCCCTTGGCATCTAAGAACAAAAGATTAATGTCCACATGAGGAAAATCTTTTTGTTTTCGAAACCACTCTCGGCACCAGCGCTTTAGTTTATTGCGCACGATGGCCGGGCCAACTTTTCGTCCTAATGTATATCCAATGCGAACATCATCTAAGTTGTTCGCATTATAGTTTATAAGGAGCCAGGAACTGGGTTTTAATCGTTTTCCTCGCTCAATCAGATTTTTAAAATCTGTTTTACGAACAAGGCTGCCCAAAATTACTTGCCGCGTTTTTTAA
>JAYUKO010000357.1:0-2190 GCA_043764415.1 Bdellovibrionales bacterium
CTGTAGCTGAACGAGACATCGGTTACACGGCTTAGGCCGAGTGTTTGATTTGTAGGAGCCACTTTTCGAGAGTTTTTATCGAACTTCTCTCTTGTTGTGGCTTTGTCGGCTTTTGCTTTAAAAAATCAATCCGCATTTGTTCTAGTTTTTTATCCAAAAAGCAGATTTGCTCTAAATTGTTATAGCGCTCCGCAAGTTTCTGCTCTGGGGTTATAAACCCTAACCCTCCGTGAAGTCTTTTCGTGTTGTAATAATTCAACCAGCCCGCCTGCGCTTTTATAAAAGTCATAAAACTTCGCTTCTCGTTTCTCTGATAAAAAAATTCTTCGTCGATTCGATGACTCCGCTCAACCTTGCCATTCAGTTCCTTCTCTCCTGGCGGGATTAAACGATGTCTTATGTCGTTTTTTTCGCACCATGTTTGCATCTGATGCTCCCACTTACTTGCATGAGGATTTAATTTATTTGTGAACTCAAAACCATTGTCCGTCTGGATGCAGTATATCCTAAATGGCATTTTACTCTTCAGCTCCTCTAAAAAATCAACCGTGCTATGAGGATTTAACTCCGTAAAAGTTTTTATAAATCGTAATCGCGTGCACTCATCCACCGCGACGTAATTGTAGGCCCTCCTACCATCAATCGGGTACGGCACGTACTTTACATCCACCTGCACGCGCTCTCCTGGCACTAATAGCTCATACCTGCGGCGATGGGGCTTCAAGGGCTTCTCAACTTGAGCACTCTTTCTTCGACCGCGGATCACCTTACCTATTGTGCTTATGCTCAACATCACTTGATCTAAACGCAAATGCGCTTGAATGGTTGGTGCTCCATACCCCTTCTTCGCAAAACGCTTGATACGGACTTCAAGCACTCTTGAGATTTTCTTCGGAGAGCTTTTCGGTCTTCGACTCTTCTCCCCTAAACTGCGTAGATCAAAACCTGTTGCCTTAAACCGCTTCCACCACTTGTACCAATAAACTCGCGAGTACCCACGACGACGACACGCTTCCTTCACCCCAATTTCTAGGCCCAAAATCAGAAGCTCTGCTTTCATGCGCAACGCTCGATTTCGCGTGTTATGCAATTTACTCTTGATGATTCGAATCGTCTTGGTATTGTCTTTCATAGCTGCCTTTCTAAAATTGCTAACTGCTTAAAATGATTCTGATAAACCAATTTGAACAAAAGCGATCTCGATTGGCAGCTGCTTTTTTCCCTTTAACATCAAGCATTTCAGCTTTTTAAATGTAAGCTATGTCTCCGATAGCTAGAAACCTTCAGCGACTAAGAAATCGAGCACTGTCTAATCTGCAGACAGTGCTTCGCAGCCAAACTCCTCTTACTTCACTTAAACCGGCACTGGAATTGAATAAGTAAATGGTAGGGGGATTTATGCGATACTTTTACTTTGGCTTTTTATTTGCTGCGATTTCGACTTTCTTTTTTCAGACGACGCTGAATGAAAGACAACCTGCCAGCTACCCCAATTTTTCTGGAAGTGCAGAACTCAACCCCGAAGCACCCACTCCTCGAGACCTCGCCGCGCCAATCAACTCATCAAATCCTTTTTCCATGAAGAATATCGAAGACACCTACAAAGGCTTTTTGGCCAACGAAATCGCCCTTTCCGAACAAGCAAACGTATCCCGCGCGCGCTTGCAATACTATCTCAACCTCCGCAACAGCAACCCTAATTACAACTACTATCTCAACGCGTCTTCGCAACTCTTGCACGCCATTCAACAGGAACAAACCAATCTGTCACGCATCGAAGGGCAAAGACAGTCCAACAGCCGTTATGCCTTTGAGAAAATCAATCTTTTAGATTTATCGATTCAAGTTGGTTTGCGACCGGAGTCGAAGGCGCGCATCGTGGAGCTGAAAGAATACATACTGCATATACATTATGTTTCCACCTCGAACGCTTTCCCAACTTCTTTTGCTGCTGTTTCCAATACAACTTGGAGCAATGAGGCGCTTCTCGAATTCACACCGCAATACGGAACAGGCACCGTAAACAGCTCGCCAGAAATTCCATTGAGCAATGATTTTATTGGACCCCGCCTTCCAGAGGGGACAAGTACTCCAACGGGAACCACCGGCACCGTCGCCATCTAATCCACGAGTTTATTTGAGGTCATGATTATATTCTTTTCATGGCTGTAAACTGTCTCAACAATTTTA
>JAYUKO010000358.1:0-7280 GCA_043764415.1 Bdellovibrionales bacterium
AAGGGCATTCCGCATCGCCTTGAGTATGTGCGACGTGTGGGCGGCGTGGAGTTCTTTAACGACTCTAAGGCCACAAACGTTCACTCAGTAAAACGCGCTCTCGATGCTTTTGAAGAAAACGTGATTTTAATCATGGGCGGAAAAGACACCAACCTGAGCTACGAATCTCTGCGCGATATGGTTCGCAAAAAAGTAAAATCGTTGATTCTTGTGGGCGAGGCCAAAGAGCGCATCAACCGCGATATCGGCGATTTTTGCGAAACCTATTTGATCGGAACCTTTGAAGAAGCGGTGCTAATCGCGTATCAAAAGTCGCGAATCGGTGACACAGTTCTTTTGTCTCCGGGCTGCTCAAGCTTTGATATGTTCGATAGCTATGTAGAACGCGGAAACTACTATAAAGACATCGTAACGAGTTTTAAGTAATTAATTTAAGTTATCAGGGAGTGGGCATGTTTAAATCATTGGTCTTTTTATTAGGTCTAGTAGGCTTATTTTTTACAGTGGCTTGCGCCACAACTCATCCAGGCACACTCTCTGAGTCGAAAGAAAAAACAGTCACAGTGAGCGTTCTAAAAAACACGGATCTCTCCGATAAGTATTACTATTTTTACGAGTTCACCATCGAAAACATGACCGCTGAGTGGAAAGACATTCAAATTAAAAATACATACTTTGAAGGGCAAGAGACCGAGATTTTAACCGACGACAAACTGACTTCTTGGATAGAGGGCGCCGAGCTCAAATTGAAAGCTGCCAACTACAATCGTGACCTCCTATTGGGTTCCATCGTCGCCGTAGGTGGGGTTGCAGCCATGACTTCTAGTAACTCCAATGTACAGGTCGCCGGAGCAGGTGCCGCTGTTGGCGCCGTGGTGGCGTCGGGAGCCATCGACCTTTCCCGGGCGAAGCAGCAAGCCGTGACGGGGACAAAGGGACTTAATCAAACCGTGAACGTTCCGCAAAGCCATGTTCTGGTGCCTTCAAAAATTGCCCCGGAATCCTATATCAAGCGATGGGTTGTTGTCCGTGCTCCGCCGACAGGCAAGGCCAAAGGTGCCATTCAGTTGAGTTCCAGCTACTATCAAAGTCAAAAGTTGATAACCACGGCTATTTTGGATAGCTCCAAAGAAGTCAGTTTCAACACCAAGGTACAAACCAGCTCCTTCTAAATTTAAGGAGTTGCAGCGGCGCTGACCAAAGCTTAAAACCCTCCATTTTTTTCACACTCCGTCAATTGCGTGGAAGTTTCTAGGCCTCCATGAGACTTATGACGCCACACAATATAAGGAGTGTTTATGAAAGCAATTTTAGGTTTATTGATGGTTTTTAGTGTCAACGCGGCCAACGCCGATGCCGTTCTTTGTGATAACGAAGTGGTGATTCAAGCGGTTCAAAAAGTCATGGAAAGCATCGATGCAGAAAGCAAAGCCATAGCTGGAATCAGCGTTGTAGCTGATCAGCCAGTGCGCGCTTTAGCGGGCTTAGCCGATGGCAAAGGAGTAAGTGTTGATACATTTAATGTTGGCGTAAAAGTGACAAACGGAAGCGAAACCGTTTCTTACAAAGTTCAATTGAGCGTCGATTTTAACAACGCTGATGGGACTTGCGACTACATCAAAAAAACAACTCAAATCGCCATTCAGTAATTATTTGGAAAACTTGGCCTCTAAATTATTAATTTAGAGGCGCATGCCTTTAGATGGTCCGTTCTAGGACCCGCTGAGTTTTAAGACAGTTACGGCAACAGCAACGACCGCTGTAACCAAAGCACCCAACTTAAAAATAAGTCTGTACTCAAGCTTCTGCATTTCGTCCTTAATTTCTTTCACATCTTGTTTTGTAGCCAATTCACCCTCAATGATTTCTGCGATTATGGTTACGTGCGCCTCAGCATGCTCGCGAGAGATACCAACTGCCTCTAAGATCTTACTATAGCGTAATGTATTGAACATAAATAGAGGGATAAGATGCGGTTGCCGGAGCTCATTTTAGATTTGCTGCATAAAGTCTTTTAAATAGAAAGGTCACTGCTATGCTCTCTCCTTAATGTTCTTTTAAGGGGAGAATTATGAAATCTTTATTTTATTCACTGTTATTTATTTGCTGTGTGACCGCGTGTTCGAGTTCCGATGACGGTGGTGGCCCAGCGGGCCCTCCAATCACCAATTCAAAACCTGGTGCAGGTCGCATTTATGTGATGGGCGATAGCTTGGCTTACGGCACAGGTTCCGTTGATATGGTTTTTACACCTTCGGCTTGTTTGGAAAATGAGTTTGTTGGAGCAACGGTTTCAAACTACGCCATTCCTGGTTTTAAAACGGACGAGCTGGTGGACAACGTTCCCTACTATCTAGGGCAGTCACCAAAACTTGCGTTTATTAGCACCGGCGGAAACGATGCGCTTTCTGAATATTACCAACCTGGTTCGTACCCCGGAGATAAGAGTGTACGTGAACTCAAGCGAATCATTTTACAATTTCAAAATGCAGGGGCGGTGGTTGTGTATTTAGCTATCAACCCGCCGTTTGATCCTGCGGCCGCCAAGAGATTACAGGACATGGCAAAAGTAGCTCGCGAAAACGGCGCGGTTGTCGTGGACGGAATGGCTGGTCTTTGGAATTCATCCAAAATGTATGATCAATTCCATCCCAACGATGAAGGTTACGAAGTGATGTGTGATCGCATTATCCAAGCAGTCTCTGCGCACTATCCGTAAAACGTAGGAAAGCTCCCTCGTTTTTGTTGGTCTTTGGTCTAGGGAGAGTGTCTCTCTAGACAGCTTCCCGGTGTCCATGGGACAATTAAAAAATGTTGAAAGACAAATCTCAAGAAGTGTTGCTAGTTGTGTTTGCACTGATCGTTTTCGGTTTGATTCAAGTGTATTCCTCCAGCTTTATTTTTGCCCACGAAAAATTTGGCGACGGTCTTTATTTTTTTAGACGACAACTGGTTTTTGCAGCTGTGGGTTTTACATCTATGATTGCACTTTGGCGCGCGCCCTCTCGGTGGATCGAAGTGCTGGGAATTTACTTAGCGCCCCTTGCCATCATCGCTCTGTTTTTAACCATCGTTCCCGGAATTGGCATCAGAGTGGGCGGCTCCACGCGCTGGTTGCCAGGCGTAATGGGTGTGCGCATCGAGCCCTGCGAAATTTACAAAGTGGCCTTACCGTTTTTGCTTGCGATCTTTTTTGCTTATGATCAGGAGCGACTGGGGCGCTGGAAGTGGGTCGTTCGCGCCCTAACTATTATTCTTCCGCTGGTTATTTTTATGCGGCAGCCCGATTTTGGTTCGTTCACTATGTGTATTCTTGTAATTGCCACCGTGATTTTTGTTTTTGGCTTTCCGTGGAAATATTTGGCCGCATCGGCGGTGCTCGCGATGCCTTTGTTTTATTTTCTAGTGATGAGTGTGCCTTATCGCAAAGCGCGACTGATGACTTTTATTGACCCGTGGCAAGATCCCAATGGCAAAGGGTTTCAAGTGATTCAAAGCATGCTCACGTTTAACTCGGGTGGTCTGTTCGGTGCGGGCTTGGGTGACGGGCAGGGCAAATTGTTCTTTTTGCCAGAGGCGCACACTGATTTTACTTTAGCTGTTTTGGGAGAAGAGTTGGGTTTTTTGGGTTTTTTTACTTTGATGCTCGCCTATGGCTACTTAGTGATTCGTGGTTTACAAGTGGCCCACCGAGTGGAATCGCCATTTTTTAAAGTGCTCTCTCTAGGACTTGTGGTTTGTTTTGCCTACTCCGTCATGATTAACACGGGCGTGGTTTTAGGGCTTCTGCCGACGAAGGGTCTCACTCTCCCGTTTTTGAGTTACGGAGGGGCGTCCTTAGTAATGTCGTGTGTCCTTTTTGGAATCTTATTGAACATCCAACGGCAGTGTCGTACTTAAATCCTATGTCTACCATCGTGATCACAGGTGGCGGTACAGGTGGTCATATTTATCCTGGACTCGCTATCGCTCAAGCCCTGCAAAAAAATAATCCCGCCTTAAAAATTCATTTTGTGGGAGCGCAAGGCGGCCTCGAGGAAAAAATCTGGGCGCAGTACACGTATCCTTATCATTTGATTCAGGTGGGTCGCTTACACTCGTCGGTGGGGCGCTTGCAACAACTCAAGACGATGCTGCAAATGCCATTTTCGCTGATGCATGCAGCTTGGATCTTTTTTAAAATTCGACCCCAGCTGGTTTTGGGTGTGGGTGGGTTTGCATCGGGACCATTCATTGCAATCGCCAAAATCTTTGGCGCGAAAACCGCGCTGTGGGAAGCCAACGCCTATCCGGGCCTCACCAATCGGTTGCTTGCGCGCTGGGTGGATATAAACTTTATTGTGTTTGCAGAAGCCAAAAAATATTTAACCTCTGCTAAAATCATCGAAGCCGGCATGCCTGTGCGCGCCGAGTTTTTTTTAGAGAGCGAAAAAAATATGAAATCGCAAGGAGCCCGTCCGCGGCTCCTGATTTTTGGTGGGAGCCAAGGCGCTCGAGCCATTAACGATGGCGTTTTACAATTTTTAAAAACCTATCCAGATATTCTCGATCAGCTCTCCATCAAGCATCAAACCGGCGCCCGCGACTTTGAACGCATGAAAACTGAGTACGGTGTGCTTTCGGATAAGATCGAGCTCGTTGAGTACATTCACAATATGCCGCAGGAGTTGCAGCGCGCAGATGTGGTCATCTGCCGGTCCGGCGCCAGCACTGTGGCCGAGGTGATTTCGTGTCGCAAACCCGCTATTTTTATTCCGTTGCCTACCGCTGCCGACAATCACCAGTACAAAAATGCCAAGGTGATTGTGGATCAACACGGGGCTTTTTTATTAGAGCAAAAAAATCTCACGCCGCAAAGCTTGCACGCTATCCTGCAAGAGTTTTTGCAAAATCCGCAAAAGCTACAAGCGATGAAGCAAAATTTAGAGAAATTTGATTTTTCAAATTCAACGCAAGTGATCGCTCAATCGCTCCTTAAGGAAATCAACGTATGAAGTTTGCAAACTCACAAGTGCATTTTTTAGGTATCGGTGGAATCGGAATGTCGGGAATCGCCGAGCTGTTGCACAAAATGGGCGCCACGGTGTCGGGCACAGACATGAAAGAAAACGAGCAAACAAAACGGCTGCAAGCCATGGGCGTTAAAATTTACTTTGGTCACAAAGCCGAAAATATCCAAAATTGCGATGTGGTGGTTTATTCCAGCGCCGTTAAGCAGGACAACCCCGAGATGCTCGAAGCCAAACGACGTTCCATTCCGCGCATCCCGCGCGCCGAAGCCCTCGCTGAGATCATGAACCTAAAACGCGGTTTAGCCATTGCCGGTACCCATGGAAAAACAACAACTACAAGTTTTGTGTCGTCGGTGTTTGTGCATGCTAAGCTCGAACCCACCATCGCCGTCGGCGGTCGCTTGGATTTGATCAAATCCACCGCGCTTTTAGGCAAAGGTGAGTGGATGATTGTGGAGGCCGACGAGAGCGACGGCAGCTTTTCGCGCTTTAACCACGAAATTTGCATTGTGACCAATATCGACAACGATCATTTGGATTATTACAAATCCATGGAGACGTTAAAAAAAGCGTTTTATGATTTTGCCCTAAAGGTTCCTTTTTATGGAGCCGCCGTGGTTTGCGGCGATGACCCCATCATTCGCGAGATCTACCAGGATTTTCCGAAAAAAATCATTTACTACGGCCTAAATAAAAATAACGACTACTATATCGAGGGCAAAAACGGCGAGTACATCGTCTACGATAAACAGGGCAAAAATCTGGGTGCCATGAATTTGCAAGTGTCGGGCAGGCACAATGCTTTAAATGCCTTAGCTGCCGCCATCGCAAGCCACCTTGCCGACGTGCCGTGGAGTGAATGCCTGCGCGGTGTGGGTTTATTTAAGGGCGTGGATCGGCGTTTTCAATTGCGCGGCGAAAAACACAGTGTTCTGATTTACGACGATTACGGCCACCATCCCACAGAGGTGAAAGCCACGCTTCAGGCCTTTCGCGAAAAGTACCCCACGCAAAAAATTTATGTTTTGTTTCAACCCCACAGATACTCGCGCACGCAGTTGTGTTGGAAAGACTTCACACAGTCCTTCGCTGTGGCCGAAAAAGTTTGGGTGCTCGACATCTACGCTGCTGGTGAAAAACCCATGGAGGGAATCACCGCACAGCGCTTGGCCGCTGAGATCGATGGTGGCCGGGGCGAGTGGGTCGGTGTGTTTGCCACCGCTAAAGAAATGCTCACTAAAGACTGTAAACCGGGCGACGTGGTGGTTTGTTTTGGCGCCGGTGACGTAAATAAGTTTTACGACTTTATTTGAGGAGCACAGGAGTGCCGATGGAGTTTAAACAGAATTACAACTTAGCAGAGCACACCTGGTGGAAAGTGGGCGGCAGCGCCGACTGGGCCGTGTTTCCGCAGTCGGTGGATGACATTATCGAAGCCTGTCGGTGGGCGTGCGCAAAAAACCTTCCGGTGACAATATTGAGTGGCGGTAGCAACGTGCTCGTGAGCGACCAGGGTGTTGCAGGTCTTGTGATTTTGCTGACGCAATTTTCTAAAATGGAAAGCGTGACGATTGCGGGTCACAAAACAAGCGCTGTTTGCCAAGCGGGATTGCCAAAGTCAGAATTGTTAAAAGTTTTTGTCAAACAACGACAAAGCGCCGCCATCTTTTTAGCCGGCCTTCCCGGCGATGTGGGCGGCGGTGTGGTGATGAACGCAGGCGTGGGCCACGATATCCATCCCAAAGAATTCTGCGAAATCGTAGAGTGGGTGGAGTGGATTGATCTCGCGTCGTCAGATCTTAAAATTCGTCGAAAAAATAAATCAGAGCTAGAATGGTCCTACCGAAAAACCAACGGCTGGCAGCCAGGCATCATCACTCGCGTTGGGATTGCGTGGGAAGAGCCACCAGACGACACGGTGTTAAAGCGTTTGCAAGAGAGCAACAAGCGACGGATGGCCACACAGCCATTGCACTTGCCAAGTTGCGGTTCGGTTTTTAAAAATCCTCCTGGCAACAAATCAGGTCGCCTCATCGAAGAGTGCGGCCTCAAAGGCTACCAAGTGGGCGGTGCGCAGGTTTCTGAAAAGCACGCAAACTTTATCGTCAACATCGGTGGAGCCACCGCCAAGGATATCGAAAGCGTGCGAAAGCACGTTCAATCAACAGTGAAATCACTTAAGGGCGTCGAGCTTGAGACTGAGTATATTTTTTTAGGACGTTAAAATTATGTCCTTAAAATTATATCGATACGCAAACAACTCATGGC
>JAYUKO010000359.1:0-7250 GCA_043764415.1 Bdellovibrionales bacterium
CAAAAGGTACGCCGTACCTTCTAGGCTTGGCCGATGATCGTTGGGCGCATGGTGTCCGGCGCTTCGGTCTGAGTTTCCGTGTCGACGAAGTCCAATTTGTCTCCCAAAGCGGGCTCTGGGAAGATTTTTTTGCCTTGATCGAGCATGGTGATATGGGCCTGCATCAATGAACGCAAAGTGGTTTCGTATTGCAGTCGGGCTTTTTTGAGGTCGGCGATGTCGTAGTACATCTTCTTTAAAGAATCCCGAGCATCCTTCATCAGCATCTCGGCCCGTTGGCGAGCGTCGTTAATGATCAGTTGGGATTCTTTTTCGGCGTCTGCGCGGAACTGGTCAGACATTTTAGACGCGGCTTGAATCGTTGCGCGTAATGCTTGATCGCGTTCGATGTATTCCACAAGTGAGTGATCTTTTTTTGCAAGTTCGTCTTTCAGGCGCTGACGCTCTCGAACCAACTCTTCCATTTGATCAGCAACATCGCGCAAGAAATCGTAAACTTCCTGCGGATCGATACCCAGCATTTTTTTTGAAAACGTTTTATGTGTAATATCAATCGGGGCAATTCTCATTCAAAACCTCCGTGTTTTGATTAATGCGCGAAACCCGAGCCAGCCTAAAGGCTGCCTCATAGGTTACAATACCAACGAACCCACGACTTTCGTGAGTAAAAATCTGTTACTGGGTTGAATTCAGGACCTAAGTCCGAGGTCGTAGTTACTCCTTTGCGGATAATAAATTGCACTACCGCTGCCAAAACGTCTCAAATCGGAACACTTTTTTGCAGGTCGTTTTGAAAAAGGAGAGTTGGAATGTTTAATGCGATAAGATATACCAAAACATTAGAGGCGGCGGGGTTTTCCCGTGAACAAGCAGAAGCCACGATCGATGTGTTTTTGAGGTTTATGGAACACAATTTTTCGACCAAAGAAGATCTTCAAAACTTCCGAAATGAAACTCAAAAGGAGTTTCAAGTTATGCGTTCTGAAACTCAGCAAGAATTTCAAGCTGTGCGCTCTGAATTCCGGAGGGACATGCAAGGCTTGCGAAATGAAGTGCACGAGTTCCGAACGGAATTTCGCCATTCTTTAGTCAATCTCGAACACAAAATGACAATCAAGCTGGGTCTTATGCAAGCAGCATCCATTGGAATTTTTGCAGCTCTCGTCAAATTTCTTTAGCGGCCGTTACCCAGCTCGCGATATCGTTGGGCGGCTTTGCCAAAACTCATGCGCAAAAGTCCTTCGATTTCTAGCGAGCGCATGGACTCAAGACCCGCAGCGGTCATGCCTTTGCGAGACGTCACTTTGTTTTGCAACTCTTCTAAATTTTCTGTGGAGACTTGCGCCAAGGCTGCAGTTCCTAAAAATGTTTGTACGATGATACTGCGGGCGATCTCGGGCTCAAGCCCATGCTCTTCGATCCAATCCTGCCAGTAATTCATCAATTCGAAGATAAATCCAGTGCCGCTGGAGCTTGCCACGGTGAAGGCTTCGAAGGGATCGCCGCCCTCCAATTTAAACACGCTTCCCAAGGGCGAAAACAAATCTTCGATGAGAGTTTCAAACAAACCGTTTTCCGAGCAATAACCAATCACACCCTGGCGAATCAACACCGGAGTGTTCATCATCACGCGAGTCAGGTGCCCCACTGGAACGATTTTTCGCAAGGCGATAAAATCCATTCCCGCAGCTAAACTGATAACCACATGATGGGTGCCAAAAGAATTTCGGCACTGATCGAGGGCTTCCTGCATGTCTTGCGGCTTCACTGCAACAATCACAACATCGCAATGATCGACAAGCTCTTCGTTGGTCCCAAACGAATCCACGTTGTAAAGTTTTTTGATTTTTTCAATTTTTCCAGTGGAGCGGTTGGTGACAAACAAATTTGTGACATCGATTTTTTGCGATTCCACCAAACCCTTGATGATGGCTTGTCCCATGTTTCCGGCACCGATGATTCCTACTTTTCGTCCTCGTATGTGAACCATGTGTCACCCCTTCTTAGGCAATTGCCAGCCGCTCAACTTAATCTTTTCTTCGATCTCATCGATGGGCAAACCCGCGATATTTTCGAGCGTGCCGGTGAAGTTTTTTACAAAATCTTCACCTTGATATCGAAAGGTGGAACCCAGCTCCACACCCTCTGCTTTGTCCAACTCGCGATGCTGATTGCGAATCAACTGGCGAGCTAAACTCTGAATTCCATAAGACCCCGCTTTGTCCATGGGGTCACCGCTTTTTATGTAATCCCATATTTCTTCTTTGTTAAGATGGCGAAATTCCACTTGCGAAGTGCCATGACCCAAAACAATTTCGTTGGTCTGGGTATTCCATAGACAATATCCGGTGATCACCCGGTGAGTGTTGCCCGAAAGCTTTTGCAGGGTTTCGAAGGCGTCCTGCTGGTCCTTGGGCTTGCCTAAAATCTCATCTTTATAGACAACAATGGTGTCGGCCGACAGAACAACGCTGGGATGCATTTTAAGGCCTTCTGGGCTCTCGACCAAGGCCTGGGCTTTGCGTTTTGCCAGATCCTCAACGGCCAATTCAACCCTCAGGTTTTCATCAAGAAATTCCGATATTTCAACTGGAAGGGTGTGAAAAACGTACCCGCGTTTTTGCAGAAAAAACTGGCGACGCGGTGATTTTGAGGCAAGCACAAACCTCAGCATGTACGTAGCTTAATCACAAAAGAAATTTATGGCTATGGATTTATTACTTTATTTAGGATTATTTTTAGCGGGCACTGCCACGTTTTGGGTTGTGTACTCTTTGTTTGCTGCTAGCCAAGAAAGCAAATCACTTTCGTGGGCCACTGGCGACGAACCTAAAAAATCAAAGTCGCCGTTGATCAACCTTTCTCGCCCCCTTGTGCACCAGTTTACAATCAAGTACGCGCTTCGTTTTAAGAGCGAAAAAATGCGCAAAGATATCGATTACAAAATTGTCACGGCAGGAATGGAAGAAGAGATTTCGGTGGATGAATTTATCGGCCTAAAACTTTTTTGGGGCGTGCTCTTTCCAATTCTGATTGTGCTGTTAAATTTTGCACTGCAGTTGGGCTATCCAACAGCCGTGTTGATTATGCTCTCTCCCATCGGTTACATGCTTCCCGATTTTCACGCCCGCGCCGAAAAAAACAAGCGCATGAAATCCGTAGTGATTGATCTTCCATTTTTTATTGAGCTTCTCGCCCTATCGACGCAAGCTGGAGCCGATTTTTTTGGCGCCATTCAAAAAATCACCACTAAGGCGCCCGACAGCGTGCTCGCACAGGAGCTAGAAAAAGTTTTGCGCGATATTCGCCTTGGAAGCACTCGCGAAAAAGCACTTAAAGATATGGCCTATCGCCTGGATGTTTCCGAAGCCACAAGCTTCGTTAACGTTCTCACCGATGCTGACGCCACGGGCGCAAGCGTTGGTGAAGTTTTAAAAGAGCATTCGGCGCAAATGCGTTTGGAGCGCTTCGTCCGCGCCGAAAAGGCTGGTGCTCGCGCCTCACAAGCTATGCTGATTCCGTTGATCATGTTTATTTTGCCCGCCGTCTTCATCGTGGTGTTTGCTCCCGTGGCGTTGCAATTTTTGTACGGAGGCAAGGGATGAAGCTAGTCCTTAAAGCCAATCAACAAATTTTATGTTCGCAAATCCGCGTGGCTAACAGTTTTGCTAAGCGCGTGGTGGGTTTGATTGGCACTAAACAATTGAATCAGGAGGGGCTATTCATCCCCGGCTGCAACTGGATTCATACGTTTTTTATGTCTATCCCCATCGATGTGGTTTACGTGGATCACCAGGGTGGAATTCGTAAAATTGATCATCAAATTAAGCCATGGCGTCTTGGAAAGCCCGTGTGGTCTGCAACCGACGTTGTGGAATTGCCTGCTGGGTTTGCAGAACTTAAGGCGTTAAAAATAGGAGACACCCTACATGTGGGCCATTAAAATCCTCAATGGAGCACAGTCTGGAAAGATATTTCCTCTCATAAAGGGGAATAATATTCTTGGTCGTTCTGTAAAAGCAAATATTCGCCTGGCTGACAATGGTGTTTCTAAAAACCATGCGCAGATCTTTGTGACTAACGATAAAGTTATCATTTCTGATTTAAAATCGAGTAATGGAACCTTCGTCAATGGTATCCAAGTGCAGAATCACGGACTTAAAACTGGTGATAAAGTTTTAATCCACCAAACTATTTTTACCATCTTTCAACTTCCCGACAATGTCGTTTTTGCCGATCAAAAATTAAATAAAGCCATGCCTTCGCGGGCCCTCGCCAACTCACCAGCAAACACACCAACAAATTTCCCGGCCCACGGGAGCAATGCTCTGCAATTGCA
The DNA here is from genome assembly GCA_043764415.1 of Bdellovibrionales bacterium. Classification (GTDB taxonomy): domain Bacteria; phylum Bdellovibrionota; class Bdellovibrionia; order Bdellovibrionales; family JAGQZY01; genus JANPLN01. The sequence continues at coordinate 4,340 of JAYUKO010000359.1, forward strand.
ACACGATCCCCATTCGCTGATGATGCACGATCCAGCTTCAGCACAACAACCCTCCATGGCTCCGGTGTTTGAGCAACCTAAACTTTTAGAGATCATTCGCGAACGCACGGAGCAATATGTGGACGAAGTGGCCATGCCGCCCATCTACAAAGCCGCAGAAAAATTTGACTTCAAACATATTCTCGCAGGTTTCACCATTGCCTTTATTTTCCTCACCACGTTCCTCGCCATCTTTCCTTTAGCCAAGCTGACCCGAGAAACCGTGCTCACAGAAAGTAAACGCCGCGCTCTTACAATGGCTCGCAACCTGGCGCAAATGAATCGCAAGGCTCTGGCCGATGACTCCGAGCTTTCGTTAACAACCGATTTTGTAGCGCGCGAGTCCGGCGTCGACAAGGTGATGATCATCTCTGGTCAGAGCGGAGCGATTCTTGCTCCTGCCAATCAGATGGGTCAATTCCTCAAGGATCCTTTCGTGATTAGTTTGCGCAATAGTCATAGCGAACAGGTGGATTTGATCAACGATTCCCAAGTTGCAGCCAGCGTGCCCATGAAGTTTTTTAATGCAGAGATTGGCGATTCCACCGTGAAAGCTTACGCCATCGTTATCTATAACGTAGACCCCCTGGCCGTAGATTTTGGCAGAACCCTCAGTTTATTTATTCAAATCTTTTTGATTGCCTGTGTGATCGGCGCTGTTATTTTTGTGATCCAGTATCGGCTCATTATTTATCCGCTTAAAAATTTGAATCGCGAAATCGATCGTTCGTTGAGCGAAGGCAGTAGCAATATTCAAATCAATTTCCAATTGCCGATTTTTCAAAAATTAATTGCCAACATTAACAGTGCTCTCTCGCGAATCAATGCGGATTTTTCCGGCACTGACAAAGTGGCGGCTCAGTCGGACAAGTCGGTAGAAGCCTACGAAGTGGTGAAGATGTTTCCGGTGCCTGCTTTCGCGCTAGATCCACAAACACAACAGTTTATTGCACTCAATCCCGCTCTCGAAGGTCATCCACTCTTTGATGGGGGACGAGTTTTACAAATGTCGATCACCGAGCTCACCGATAAATCACTTTATGAGTCGCTGAAGGACTTGGTGGCCACTTGCGTGCAAAATCCAAACAGCGCCCACACCAACGAACTCCCCTCACAGGGTTCCGAAAAATACGAGATCGCTGCCAAGGCGATCATTAACAACAATAAACCCAACTACATTTTGTTTACTGTGATGCAAATTGTTGAGGAGGAATCCAGCTGATGAGTTCGCAGGCTCTGAGTAACTCACCATTTTCGGCATTCCAGGTGACCTTGCGTCTCCTGGCGGGCCCCAATAAGGGAGATGTTTATCGCATCCTTCCCCCGGGCGCCGTTATCGGTCGAGATGCTCTTTCCTGCCAAGTCGCCTTGATGGATGCGCGAGTCAGTCGTCAACAGTGTCGTCTGGACTATAAGATGGAAGGTCTCACGGTCGAAGACCTGAGCGGTAAACAAACGACCCTCGTCAATCAGCGCCCCATCGAAGGAGAGCATCTCCTGCAAAATGGGGATATCCTTACCTGCGGCGACACTCACATCTCCATCGATATTCAATCGGACGGCCTCACCACAGTTCCTTCGCTGAGTGCTCATGCCCACAAGCCGGCATCCCTTTCGTCATCCCTCTCTTCGACGTCTTATATTCCAGAGGCTGCAATGCCGCAAAATCAACCGCAGTCCATGGATCCGCAATCGAAGCGGCTGTCGATGATCGTGGGGATTGGTTTAGTTGTGGGTCTTGGACTTTTTCTCATGCCAGAAGACGCGCCGAAACCTCCACCCAAAATAGCAACTTCGGAAACTATCAACGAAAGCATCGCGGCCGTGCAAAAGCGCCAAGAAGAAATCTCAAAAAACACAAGCCAACTCACCGAGCTCGAACTTTACAACAAACGTTCTGCGCAAAAACACTATATTCGCGGCTTACGAGACTTTCAAAATGCCCGTTACAATCGCGCCATCGAAGCGTTTCAAACAGCGCTCGCAACAGACCGAAGTCATGTGATGGCTCGACGTTATTACAAGTTAGCCGAAAAAAAGCGACTCAACGAAGTCGATTACCATATGGACCTTGGTTTAAAATACAAAGACAAGTCGATGTATAAAATGTGTATCGCTGAATTTGCTCATGTTCTACAGATTCTCAATCAACCCACAAATAAAAAGTATCAATTGGCTAAAGAACAAATCAAAGAATGCCGTCTGTCAATACAGGAGGGTGTATAATGGCCCGACTTAAGGTCAGACGACATCAAGTGAATTTTGCTGAGCTCGAATTAGAGCCTGGCAAAACCTATATTATAGGTCGCCGTGAAAACGCCGATGTCCTCTTATCGTCTGATCCGGGAATCTCTCGTCAGCATGTTTCCATCGAATTTGCCGATAACGCCTGGGTCGTAAAATCTCTTTCGACCCATCTCCCGGTTTCCTACGAGGGTAAAACCCACAACACCTTATCGTTTGTTGATGGAATTGTGCACTTCTACGTGTCTCCTTACGAATTTGAATTACAAATGCTCAACGAAGAACCTTCGTATGAAAAAGAAGAAATCCAGCCTCCGGTGGGACTGGATGCCAATGCTCCCGCAAACGGTGAAGTAGATGAGAAAATTCGCGAGCCTCTTCAAAACGGTCCGTCCGACGTTCCTGCCTACGATGCAGAGCTGTCGTTTCACGGTAACGAAGAACCCACTGGCGAAGTGCATTTGGCTCACGAGCCATATATTAAATTTATGCATGAGAGCCATTCGGAATCCCTACGACTCAAAGGTAATAAGTGGGTGGCCGGTCGCGACAACATCGCACAAATTCAATTGGACGATAAAAAAGCCAGTCGTCAACATTTCAGCTTAGAAAAAGTCGGTGAGCAATT
>JAYUKO010000360.1:0-7236 GCA_043764415.1 Bdellovibrionales bacterium
AATATTAAATGCGACCTGCACTATACCTAATATGGTCATCACTTATTATGTTATGCGCGATTCGCTAGACTCACAACAGGACTAGGCCTTGGCCTGGGAGGGTGCTATATACGAAAAATGAAAAACGTAAGAATTAGAACAGCTTTGCCAAACGATTTTAATGCGATATTTCAAATGGGCTTCGATGTTTGGGGAGAAGGTTCCCTGGAAAAGTATCTGGAGAACTGTCGTACATCCGCAAAGTATGCGCGTGGAGTTTGGTACGTGCTCGAAGTCGAACATGGCGACCTGGTCAGCTCTCTTATCGTTTACGAATTGACTCACGGCCACTACGGAATCGGCTCCATCGCAACTCCACTGCCGCTACGGAGGCAAGGTTACGCTTCAAAGCTTGTTTCTGAGATACTCGATCACATTGAACAAGAATCACCAGACGCAGTCATCTTTCTGTATTCTGACATCGATCTGGCGTTCTACGAGCGTTTCGGATTTCAACAAATTCCAAAATCCGCTCAGCGCGCCCCAACCACAACCTGCATGGTGCGCGGAAAAAGTATCGAAGACTTCAAAGTCGCTTCAGAAACCCCTGAATATTTTTAGCGGGCCTGACTCATTCGAAACAAAGAACTGAAAAGTTTGATCACTTCCGCTACGGTAGTAAGCCCGCGTTATTATCAACCACTTGGGCTGGCAGTCGCAGAATCAGACGGTGAATTCGGTCCGACGCGCGGATTATCGTGATTGCCGAGAACCCCAAGAGCGCTTCGAAGATCGCTTAAATCGAGGCGCGACCGAGCGGAGTGAGGAGCTGTACTTCCGGTACAGCGATCGAACGAGGCGACCGAGCAACGAAGAGTTAGGCGATCTTCGAAGCGCGTTATGCAATGGCTGCTTTGATGCGTGCCACGGCGCCGTCGATGGTTTTGCGGTCTGTTACGAAGCTGATGCGGATGCACTGGTCGTCGCCGAAGTCATCGCCGGGAACGAGTACCACTTTTTGTTTTTCCAAAAGCATTTGTGAAAACTCTTTGCCGGTTTTTAGGCCGAGTTTTTTGAGAATCACAGATACGTCGATCCACAGATAAAATGCACCATCGGGTTTGGCGATCTTCATGCCGGGGATACTAGAGAACGCCTCGTAGGCGTGGGCGCAGCGTTCTTTAAGAACTTTGCGGGTTTCTACAAGGTCGGCATCGCAGTGAAGGATTCCTGCGAGAGCTGCCTCTTGCGCCATGGAATTTGGTGCGCCCATGGTTTGGCTTTGATAGCTGATCATCGCATGGATGATGGATTTTTCGCCAGCAGCCCAACCCATGCGCCAGCCTGTCATGGAGTACGCTTTCGAAGCACCGTTCACGCATACCACACGATCGCGAAGATCTGGAGCCACATGCAAAAGATGTGGGCTTGTTCCGCTTTGCGAAAATGAAAGTTGGTTGTAGATGTCGTCTGACACGATGGCCACTTTGGGATACTTGCGGAGCACGTCGGCCAACGCCTTAAGGTCGTCGGCGGTGTACTCAACACCGGTTGGATTGCTTGGTGAGGTTAAAAGAAAGATTTTTGTTTTTGGGTTGATGGCTTTTTCGAGCTCTGCGGGCGTGATTTTAAGACCATTTTCGAATTTTGTTTTTACGATGTTTGGAACGCCGCCAGCCAGCTCCACCATTTCGCTGTAACTCGCCCAGAACGGCGCGGGGATGATCACTTCTTCCTGCGGGTCTAATAAGGCGATGAACGCAGAGAACACTACAAACTTCGCGCCGGAAGTTACTGCCACTTCGTTTGCGGGGTTGTAGTCTTGGCCCGTGAGGTTTTTCATTTGCTGAGCGATGGCTTTGCGAAGGGCCGGCACGCCTTGTGAGGCTGTATACTTTGTTTTTCCATCGCGAATGGCTTGGATGCCAGCTTCGGAGGCTTTGGGATATGTTTGCCAATCGGGTTCGCCCACAGTGAGGGACAGCACATCTTCGCCGCGATCTTTCATTTCCTTGGCTTTGGCAGCTAACATCAGAGTGGGTGAAGGTTGAAAGTTTTTAGCTTTTTGCGAGAGCAAAGATGTGGACGGTGTTGTCATGGCGACTCCTCATTGATCACGTAATTGAGTACTTATTTGGGGTCAACATAGTACATGCTGAGGAATTTATCACCATAGTTTTTGCGCTCTTCCAGCAAAATAGACCCGTATTGATCCTGTAAAACTTCCTTGGCGCCAGCCTCAATAAATATTTTTGCACTGAATCGAGCCAGTTCGGATTGACCATAGGCCTTTAGGACCTCATCCGCCATGGCTTCGGTAAAGGGCGGGTCGATCAGCACGATGTCAAAGCCCTCTGTGAAGGGGCCTTTTAAAAAACGCAGCACATCTTTTTTGATCAATTTGTGCTCATCCTTCGAAATCTTTAAGAGTTCGCAATTTTTTTGAATAATCTGCAACGACAAGGGATGTTGTTCCACGGCGACCACTTCGCGAGCGCCACGCGACAGGGCTTCGATTCCCAAATTTCCTGTACCTGCAAATAAATCAAGAACTCGAGCGCCGTCGATATCGCCCTGCAGTTTATTAAAAATCACTTCTTTAATTCGATCTGTGGTGGGACGCACATGATTGGCTTGAAACGACACCAACCGTCGGCTGCCAAATTTTCCCGAAATCACTCGCATCACTTCTCCGTAACCAGCTGCTTAATTTGTGCCGCCACCGAAAAAATATTATCAAACGGTTTAGCAATAAATAGGTCAGCACCCAATTGTTTAATGGAGGCTACGTCATAATCGGCAGCATAGGCCGAGATCAATACTATTTTTGCTTTTGTTTGTGATTGCACCCGTTCAATCAATTGCGGCCCCGAGAGGCCCGGCATCAGTACATCCAGCACCACAATGTCTGGCTGCAGCTGGAGCCATTTTTTTTCGCCGTCAATGCCATCTTCGGCAATGATCACCTCGTCGCCTTGACTTTTAAACACCCTCGCCAAAGACATACGAATCAAAGCTTCGTCGTCGACAATTAAAATTTTCATGGTTTCCTCACCAATGGAAGGCGAATCACAAACTCGCTTCCCTGAGAGACCGTCTCGTCTAAATAAAGACGGCCACCAAATTTTTCTACAATGGAGCGACTCATGCTCAGCCCTAAACCAGTGCCCTGACCTTCTTCCTTGGTGGTAAAAAAAGCGCTAAAAATAGCCTCGCGAATTTCTACCGGCACGCCTGGCCCGGTATCAGTGACACGAAATTCGATTTTCTCTTTTTCGATGGCCGACGACAGAGTGAGCTTTCCGGTTTCGCCCATGGCTTGGCAGGCGTTATTGACCAAGTTGAAAATTACTTGCTGCAAAAGCTGCGGTTCTACATCGATATAATCATCGCTCTCTTCTAGCTCGATGGCCGTGCTGTGATAGCGCATGGTGGTTTTTAAAAACGGCAGCGTTTTTTGCACCACTTCGCGAAGTGATATCACCTCTTTTTTAGGTTCCTGCAGCGACGAAAAATCCAACAAATTGCGAATCACTTGCTCGGACCGAAAGGCGGCTTGCTCAATTTCACCCAGGTCGCTGAAGGAAACATGTTTTTCCCCAACTTCTGAGAGAAGAATTTGCGCCAACGACTTAATCCCCGTGAGGGGGTTATTTAATTCGTGAGCGATGTTGCCTGCCAAAAGTCCAAGGGCTGCCATTTTTTCGCTTTGAATAATCTGCCCCTGAAGTTTGGTGGCCTGAGTGATATCGGTATAATGCACAATCATGTGCTGACTCTCTTCATCGGGATTGAGGCGGATGGGATAGGCATGCACTTCAAACATCTGCGCGCCTTGAGTGACCTTTCCTGTATAGCCTTCTTTTTGCGAGAGGGCTTGCGGAACAGGACAGCCCACACACATTTGCTCTCGCCCCGCAAAACTTTGGTAACAAAACTTTCGTGTCGTATTCGAAAAACTTTTGTTGGAACGAATCACTTTAAACTGCGGATCGATAATGACAATGGGATCCAAAAGACTATCGAACGTTAAAGACCACTGCCGCGAAATCTGATGAGCCTTCCATTTTAGCGCTAGTCGGTCAAAAGCCACTGTGAGCGATTCGATTTTTCTGTCGAGAACCCCCAAAAAGTGCTGCTGTTCGGCCGGATCCATATTGTGTTCAAAAATAAAGTATCCACTGTGTTCTTTCCGTTTGATCGAAACGCACAACAAAGGTGCAATGGGACGCGCTAAAATATCTGCTAAAACTTCGCGAAGTTGCGGGGGACGGTCGAGAGCAGGGACAATCAAACCAGCGTCCACCTGTCGATCAATAATCTGTGGCCCCTGAAACGAAATACAGCGGTATGAGTGTGGATACAGCGAGTAAATCAACAGCGGCGATTCCACTTTATGGTAGCGCAAAAGCTCGTGGCGCAGAATGAGCAGGAGATCTTCGAAGGCATCCACATTGGACAGCGATTTAATAAACTTAATAAGATCGCGAGTTTCTTTATTTTTGATTTCGATCTCTTTTTTCGAAACCTCTAAATGATGAGTTCTTTGCTCGATGATTTTTTCGAGGTTTTCATTGAGCTCGTTGAGCACCTTATTTTGTGATCGCACTTTGCCCATGATATTTTCGGTCGATGAGTGATCCGAAAAACTTTGCACAGCCTCAAGCCATGCCTCATTCCAAGCTTCCACGGGCTGTTCCAAACTGAGCACCTTAAACACCAGGTCGGTTTCGCTGAGTAAAACAATCTCGCTCTTGGATAGGAATTCGTAGCCGTAGATAACTTTCAGCCGATTGCGAAAGTGATCGCGATTTTTTTGCAGCCATTGCAGCAGATTGAGTGGCGAAATTTCGCCTCCCACCACCAAAAGGGAATAGGATTCGGTAAACGGCGAGCGCAGCACCTCGTCCAACCGCTGAATCGAATGGGATTTAACCACCGAGCCCAGCTTATTCTGTGGCCCGGAAAATGTGGAATACACTTCGATGAGTTGCAAGGAGTCGGACTGCATGCCCCCTCAGTATGACAGAGCTTGAAAGGTACGGACACACTTTTTGGGACTCATTGCATAAAAAATATCCCCTATTTTTAAAGGGCTTCTTTTTAAGACCTCTTGCAAACAGGATGTTTCGTCCTGCAAGCGAGTCCAGGATGGACGCGTCTTAAAAAGAAGCCCTTTGAAAATAGGGGATATTTTTTATGCAATGAGTCCCAAAAAGTGTGTCCGTACCTTTCAATGCATACCGATGACTTTTTTCTGTCGCTCCTGAACGCTGAGGAACAAATCTAGACCTAGCAATGCTTGGTTGAGAGACTGCCGGAGTTCGAGAGTTTTGTTCTTGGAGTAGCAATCCGCATAGGGACGCACCCAGTTCCAGTGCGACTGGGTAAGGGGATACTGTTTTTTATCCAAGTCTACCATGCAGCGGCTTAAAACTTTGCGTAAGAATTCTAGCGTCATCTCAAGATCGATGACATCCAGTTTCATAGCACTCTCAAGCGCGGAGTCGATGGAGAAAGCGCGCACTGACGGTTGCGTTAAAAATGATTTTAAAAAATGATCGAGGAAAGCTTCGGTCGTACTCACGGGATGCTTTAGCGGAACAATGGAGCCTCGAGATTTGTCCATTTTGAAATAAAGAACGTCCCAATCTACTTCGAGAACATTCTTCCCCATGAAAAGATCTTCCATTTTTCCGTTTTGGTAAAACTCAAAAATAAGTTGGATTTCATCTTTTCGCAATAAGCTGAAGGTATCGCCAAAAACGACCACACTTGTGGGAAGGAATGAGCCAGGATGCTTAAAGCGATAACACAGCTCGATGGTAGGAATACCTTGCAAGTTAAGCAAGGCGGCGTACTCGGCCGAATAAGTTAATACTGGCGTTTGTGTAGCAATTTTTAAGTGCTTCAGAAGTCCCTTCTCTAACGAAACTGATTCTACATATTCTACCTTTTCGCTAAAAGAATTGTGCGAGTAGGACAGATCCTGCTGAAGATAAAAGTTATAGCTTTCCTGAAACAGCAATGCCGTCTGATGCACCCCTTGCCCAGGACGGGTAAAATCGACAACCAAAGAGTCGGTAAAATAATCGATCTGTGTTTCTACGTTTTCGATCACGACGTATTTTATAAGTTCACGGGCAGGCAGTCTTTTGAGGTTGCCCATCGACGTTACAAAGTAGACCAGTTGATCTGTGGCCATGGCGTAAAGCTCGGCCACTTGCAGTGAGGAGCACGCAGGGCCAATTGGCCCAAGATCCATAAAGACAACTTGCTTACGGCTCATTGCGCGTCTCGCAAATACTGTTCGAGTTGTGAAATGTGTTTCACATCGCCCCGATAGTTCTTTTTGAGAATTGGCAAAGCCTCGTAGGCTTTTTTAAAGTTTTGTTGTTTGATATACCAACCCACACGTAACGTCAGTGCCTCTTCATCTTGCGGATTTTCTTTCAAAAACCCGTTGATAAGATCAATGGAAGATTGTGTGGACTGTGTCTGCTGCGACCAATTGAAATGCAGGTACAAAGCTAATTTATGCGAGGGATTTTTGTCGAGAACATTGGAAAGATTTGCACACGCCAAATCATACTCACCCACCGATGCATGCACCAGCGCTAGACCAATCGAGGCTTCTGTAAAGTCGGCATCACGCGCAAGAATATCGGCAAATTTTGTTTTTGCGTCGTTGAGTTTTGAAGAGTGTAAGAACAGATAACCGTAACAAAGCTCCAAGTTAAGATCATCTTTGTTCATCGCATAGGCCCGGTTGTAGTACTCTTCTGCGGCTTCAAAATCTTTGCAGCGTAGGTACAGACTTCCGATATTCTTAAACACTGTGTAAAGTAACCACGAAGGCTCTTGGCATTGATCTACTATTTGATGCAAAATTTCCAGCGCCACGCGCTCTTGATCGGCGTTGGTGAGGGCGTTGGCCAAAAGAAACTGGTTTTCGATGGTTGGCTCGATGTCCACAAGCTTTCTTGCCGCGTACACCTTGCCCTCGGCCGATGCTTTTTTAGTCTCTAGCCAATACATATTTTTATAAACGAATGGTCGTTGATGCTGTTCCGCAATTTTAGTAATTTCTTGCTGGGCCTGATCTAGATGGTTTTCCTTCATAAAAAAATGAAAACGATCCAAACCTTCTGCTAGCTCAAGAGATTGTTGTAAAAGGTGCGAGTCAAAAAATTTCTGCTGTACCACGAGTCCCCCTCATGGGAACTCTATAAAGCAAGACAAGTGCCAAGATAAAAT
>JAYUKO010000361.1:0-7161 GCA_043764415.1 Bdellovibrionales bacterium
GCTCGCTTCGGTCCTACAGGACAAGATTTTAACTTTAATTTCTCGAACCGCGAGGTGGGAGCTAGCGTTGGCCTTCGTTTGGATCCCGCAAGGAGTTACGAAAGCATGACCTTGTATTTAGACTACTCTTCAACAAGTTTCCAAAGCTCGACCTCGGGACATACAACGGACTTTACTATTTTTAACCTCGGTCTGAGGAAATCGTTTTAAATGATTCGCACACTTCTTTTCGCTTTATTCGTTTGTAACCTCATGAGCTGTGTTTCAGCGCCCATTCCAGTTGAAAAAAACTATGAAAGAAAATTTCGAGCATCGTTCGATGAAGTCTGGCGGGCCTGCCAACAAGCCATCCTTTCCTATCCCTTAAAAGTAAACAATATGGAACAAGGGGTTATTCAAACCACCATGCTGCGTAGCCACACTTACTTCCGTCCACCGCATATTTCAAAAAAACATGCCAGTGGCTATCGCTACAGCTTGAGTTTTAATCTTCTTAAAGACTCAGAAAAGGAAACCACCATCAGCATTCACAAAAACTTGCTTGTGTATCGAGATTTTATTTCAAAGCCTGAGGACTTAACCAGTGATGGTCTGGAAGAGGCCATACTCCTCTACCGGATTCAGCGAGAGATCGAAATCGATCGCTCCATCGTGAAAGCTTCAAAATCAAAGCCGAATTAGTACATTTTGAGAAATATTTTTAATTTCTGGGTGCAAATCATTCGCGAGAAGCGCAAACTTTGATTTCTCGGTAGGCAACGGTTTTTTCGACAAGAGCTGTAGGATGCTTGTTCTTAAAGAGAGGCTACGTCCCCGGCGAAAATTAATGGGATTGTGGAGTTCCTTCCATAAAAACTCACGATCCATTCTTTTTTCCTGCGACAAAACTTGCAACGCTGAGGCCCGCACCAATAAGGCTGGATCCCGGCTCAAAAGTTCCTTGGCCTTCCGCTGCGAGAGCTCTGAGTCCACTAAGGCCATACCCAAGAGACTAGCGCTTCGCATGTACCAAGTTGAGCTTTTCATAAACAGCTCGAGATCAACCAAACTTTCCTTATGCCCGATTCGCGCCATAGCAAGCGTCGCTCGCCAGCGCTGATCCATGGGTTCGGCTTCCGAAAGAGAAATATCCCGCAAACCTTTGTAACCTTCGGCCCCCAAGTTTTTTACATCTGACAAACGATTTTGTGTTAGCGCCGCTCGCAAATCTTGCTTGTTAGGTAGCGCCAAAGCAAATGTGATAAACAATATACTCAATGTCATATGTCATCCTAAGGTGTGGCTGAGGCTTTTTTTTCTTTGATGATTTTTTCAAAATCTTCCCACGGCATGGCCATGGCATCTTGCGCCGCCATTCCAGTGGCTTCGGTGATTCGCGCACGTAAACTTTCGTTTTCTTGGCGATAGCGCGAAAGATCGGCGATATCTTCTTCGATCACTGCATATTCAGAAAGCTTTTCTTCCAAATCTTTGATTCGCATTTTTAACGGAGCGGCCTGCGGTTCGTCTGGTGAAATACTCATAATTTCATCAAGAGCTTTTTGTTTTTCCTTAAGTTCCACTTCGAGGCCGGAAACCTGTTGTACTAAAAGATTGATTTGATCTTGCCCGGCGCCGCCAAGAGCTGCACCTTCGCCGCTACCGGCAGCCCAGCTTTGGCTCGACAACATATTTTTTAAAACACCCTCAAGCCGCTCTACGGAACCCACTTCGAAACCGATAGCTTCTTTTGGGCTGTGGAAACTGACAATTAAAAGTGCAAAAACACAAAGGATAATCGCCCCTAACAACGACGTGATCACCATTGTCCCATGAGCCATGACAAAATAAACTAATGCTTCCATACTATTATTGTTCATGGTTTTTAAACCTAAATCAAGACGAGGAAAAGTGAATGTCTAGTTATGATCTTTTGATTCAGGATGCGGAATGTCTTCTATCGGATTCCACGGGACAAATTCGCCGTGAAGTCACAAATATCGGTGTTACCGCTGGAAAAATTCTCGCGATTGGTCTAGCTCGATCAACGTCTGCAAAAAGTACACTAAACCTAAAAGGCCTCACTGTTCTTCCCGGCGTCATTGATAGTCAGGTGCATTTTCGCGAGCCCGGCCTCACCCACAAAGAGGATATTTACTCTGGCACGCTGTCCGCCCTCGCCGGAGGCGTGACGACGATTTTCGAAATGCCCAACACCTCACCTAACACCAGCTCCCAGTTTCGTTTGGATGAGAAACTTCATCTTGCACAGGGAAAAGCAAAAACCCATTATGCATTTTTTGTCGGAGCGACTCACGACAACGCTGATCAATTGGACTCCATCGCTCAAACCGAGGGGTGTTGCGGCGTTAAAATATTTATGGGAAGCTCCACCGGCGATCTCCTCGTTGCCGACGATGAGCAACTGGATAAAATTATGCGAACAGTCACTGTGCCAATTTCTGTTCATTGTGAAGATGAAAAAATGCTCATTGCGCGAAAGCCCATTGCGACCTCCGGAAAACATGCACGCTATCATTCGGAATGGCGAAATGTGGAAAGCGCCCTCACCGCCACTCGAAGAATTGTCGCACTTGCCGAAAAACATAAACGCTCTGTTCACGTTTTACACATCAGCTCAGCAGATGAAATGGCTTTTCTGCGCACAAAAAAACACACGGTCACTGTGGAATGTTTGCCGCAGTATCTAACGTTGCACGCTCCGGAGTGTTACGACATTCTTGGCAATTATGCCCAGATGAATCCTCCCATTCGCGAAAAATTCCATCAAGACGCACTTTGGAAGGCGATCCAGGACGGAACCATCGACGTGATTGGCTCCGATCACGCACCTCACACGCGCGAGGAAAAAGACAAACCTTACCCCAGTTCCCCTTCGGGACTGACTGGTGTACAAACGCTTCTCCCATTGATGCTGAATCACGTTGCGCAGAAGCGACTTTCTCTTGAACGGCTCACTCAATTGATTTGCGAAAATCCAGCAAGAATCTTCCGCGCTCAGGGAAAAGGCAAAATCGCAGTGGGTTATGACGCTGACTTTACAGTGGTGGATTTAAACAGGACTGAAACCATTAGTAACTCGTGGATTCGCAGCCGTGTTGGCTGGACAGCCTACGACGGTATGCGAGTCCAAGGCTGGCCGGTGATGGCGATTCTTAAAGGGCAAATCGCCATGCGAGATAATTCGATTTTTAGCAACGTTATTGGCGAAGCTGTTCGCTTTGAGAGAAGTTAGGTTCAATATCCTCTTGGTCTTCCGGGCTCATAGGATTTAGTTCCGAAGCGTTCACATGAGAGAGGACTTCGGTGACGCGCGTGACGTCTTCACCGCGACATCCATCGGCATCGCAAATATTAGAAATATAACAGCCATTTTTATATTTAAAATCCGTCTCACCACGAACTAAAATTCCCTCTACCACACCTGACTGCTCGTTGAACACAGCACTTCCCGAGTTTCCGCCGTAAGTGTCGAGGTTCGCAATAAAATACGCATCTTCGAGATTAGAACGCACCTTCGCACCAGCAGCAATTTTTGTTGCCAGACCTGAGGGGTGACCAATAACGACGAGAGAGTCTGCGTCTTGCACGTGTCCCGATTGACGAATCGTAAGGGGCTTTCTACCCACAACCGGTCGATCTAATTTGACCAACGCAAAATCTGAATCGTTGGTCGAATTGAGTTCGCTGTGAATGAGTGTCTGGCACGAATACACATCGTCAGCCTCAACAAATTTTGGATCATAGGTCATCGATTTATAAGCAAAATTAAAAACGAATTTGGTATTTAAGCAAGCAACTTGCGTGCGAACACAATGTCCCGCGGTCATAATGATATCAGGAGTAATGAGCGATCCCGAGCAAAAAGCCGCAGTGACCTGGTCAAAGAAGGGCTCGGTCTTACAAAGGTTTTGGGAGTTTCCATAATGGCTCGTTTGCAGTTGAAAGCCGTTCTGTATGGCGATGACTTTTGATTTTTGCACCAGTGCCACTGTGGATGCCGCGCGAGTTTGCCAGTCTGTCGAAACAACTTGAAAAAGATCCAAGCGATCATCAGTTCCATAGACCACTCTCTCGGTACCACCTGCTATCACCGCAAATCCACTCACTACTAAACCTACACCCAGTGTTTTAAAATAATTCATTTCTCCCCCTCATTCCATGCTGTCTAGAATAAGGAATAAGAGAGGGGGTATCAAAACGAGACTAAAATGAGCCGTCACTTTATAGTCTTAGGTAGTAGGCAAAAACCGCCTTATACTGGAAGAAGATCGTGGGGGATCCAATGAAAGAGCGTACTTACAAGATAAGTCTTATCTTTATCGCACTTGCTGTCGTTTTATTTAATTTTCAAAACTGCGGTTCAAGTCCTTCGCAAGAAGCCGACTCCGATATGAAAATTATTAACCCTGTGCAAACCGGCTCCATCCAATTTTTACAATCAAAAACACAAATCGATAGCTCGGCCACACAACTTGTGGCCTATGGAGTTTGCTCGAACGAGCAGGACGGCGCCATTTTAAGTTGGCGCATGGCTGATGAACAATCGCAACAGATCTCTAGTGGCCGCTCATTGTGCGACAGAGGCGCCTTCGAGGTCATCTACGAAGAAGCTGCACAACTCGAGTGCAACTCCACCATGCGACTCACCGCCTTTTTAGGTTCGCAAGAAAAAACTGAACTTCTCGTCGAAAAAAAGTGTCTCTAATTTAAATCTTATGTATAACGGCTCAACCAGTAAGGGGTTATTGGTGGGGGCTTGGGTATGGGGATTTTAACTGCATTTTTATTCTCTCTAACATTCACTGCGAATGCTTACGACTGTTTGCCGGCGACTGTTGACGAGTCTTCTGTGGAGAAGGCGCAAATCCATGTGGTGCGAAATTCACTGGAAGCCGAACAGCAATTCACCATGGTCTATAACGAGTCTCGCCGCCTTAAAAATCGCATTTTTTGGTCATCACAAGAGTCGAGCTTTGTTTCGCACGCAGGTAGCAAGGCGCAAATGATTCCCGGCTCTTTTATAAAAAATCTCCAGGACCAGTTGTTGCAAGCTTTTGAAAATACCTATGCTGATTTTTTGTATTACGGTGACATGGGGCATTTGCATCTGCTCGTCCCAAATGAACAAAAAACTCTCTCCTTGCAGTCCGAAGAGCTCTTAAATCTTTATCATACCGGCGAGCTCTATGAGTTTAAAAAGAATGGAAGTATTTTCGGCGAACTCAAAGACGATCCCCACTGGGAGTGGCTGTATTGGCACCGCAATTTTATTGGCCAAAACAAAGCTGACACATCATTGATTTCTGTAAGAGCCCCAGGCAACGCACCCTACAACACTGTTCGTGCCATCGAGGGCTATAAAGAGGTGGGCACCGTTTACGTGAGTGCTAATAAAAACGGATGCTTTGAACTCAAAAATAAATCGGTGAATTTAAGATTTGATATCTCGATAGCTCTTTAGAATCTTTTCTTTCAGTAGATCTAAATCCTCTGGCAGAATCTCGCCCAGCCACTCATTGGTGGGCTGAATGCAGGCTGTGATGCCTTTTTCACAGTGGCCTAAGCAGAGCGACGCAGTGATTTTAATCTGCGGAGTTAGTTTTTGCTCCTTGGCCCACTTTTTTAAATCGTCGCGAAGCTTTGCGGAGCCCTTAGCTCCGCAACTTTCACTATTTTCTTTGGTTCTGGTGCAAATTAAAACCTGCAGAGCAGGTTTTTTGTCTTCAATTTTGATCATGTCTCACCTTTAACGGCTAGCGGCTCTACTTATTCGACGGTGTTACTTCTCGTCCGCCCACGTTGGCAAGCAGTTCGTTAAAAGGAACAGGCGGATATGCCATTGTGATGCAATGGATGGAGCCTAGACCGTCATTGGAAAGCTGCTTTGAATTTAAGGCGACGACTTTGTAGCCAAAACTTTCGTACAGAGCAATGGCCTCTGCATCGCCCGCCTCTTGAAAGGTTGGCAAAAATAGAGTGCCGTTCACATACAGTGAATTGACATAGGTTTCATATTCTTGCTCGGGGCGCGGAACCATCATCACCTGAAAGCCGTTATCGCGCAGTATTCCCGCATATTCTTCGTCGTCTGTGAGGGCCAAATCGTCATTGATCAGTTTCACCGTTTCGTCGATGTGGCCAATTCCTTTTGTGTGCGGAAAACGAATGGTTTTTTGGCAGCCGTATTTCAGCAAAAAAGTGTCGTCGGGAATGAGTCGCGCACGGGAGTTGTTTACTACTAAACACTCACCGCGGTTGTTCGCCAAAAAGTTTCCACCTTCGTGGAAGTAGTTGTGTTGCACAAGCTCCGCACCGAAAAGTTTACTTACGACGTCATCCGCTTCGAAATAGTGATAGTATTTCGCATCCACCACCGTGAAAACTTTGTTGCCGAATTTATCAAAACTCCACGTTGGAACCGGGACGCCATCGCGAGCCCAAAAGCTGTTTGGAATATAGGTTTTTCCATCCACAGAAACGGGATCATGGGGCAAATGCACGATGCGCAGACGATCGGTCGAGCCCATTTCTTTTGCAAATAAATTGTAAACTCGATTGAGATAGGTTTTATCGCTGTTGGGTGAATACACAACCAGCGTCACGTTTGGTGGTAAGTTTTTTGCGATTAGTTTTTTTGCCGCAAGAGAATTAAACTCCCCACTGTCGTTGAAAATGACGTAACCCACCTGGTGATACTCGGCAAATGGCACTCTCTCGATAGTGGCAGACGACGCTTGTTTATTCCAACGGAACAGTCCGTTAAAAAACTCATAGGCCTGGACACTTTGATTGTGCTGAGCCATCTCTTTTTCTTGCTCCGGTGTGTAGCCGTGGCTCGGAGCCGCGGCCTGTGCCTGGATGGCTAAAAATAGCGTTGCGAAAACGAAACTGTATTTCATTGTGTATCCCCCTCTAGTTCACAGCGCTGAAAGCGCTTTGTGGCCTAAAAAATCGTTTCTTTGCCGGGTAAAATCAACTCAGTAATGAATATTTTCCATATGGTGCAATTTTTACACAAAATTGAGGCGCGGCGCGATAAGTGTCGAGATTCTCTTTAATTCAGCAGAAAGAAGGGTATAAAACCAAACAAACTTTCCAACCATATAGAGGGTTTCATGAAGAAAAAAATCGTACTTTCGTTTTCCGGCGGACTCGACA
>JAYUKO010000362.1:0-7192 GCA_043764415.1 Bdellovibrionales bacterium
ACTTTGAACTCACGCACAACGAGCTTTCCTATCAGCCCCCGTCGACTCAGTATTGGCTGGGCACTGACCTTTTCGGTCGCTCCGTCTTAGAAAGATCTATGCAGGCGACAAAAAACGCTGTGCTCATCGGCGTATGCTCCACCGTCATTGCCCTTTTGATTGCTATGGCACTCGGCTCCATGGCTGGATTTTTCGGCGGCTGGATCGACGAAGTGGTGGTTTGGTTTTACACCACGCTGGATTCGATCCCATACATTCTATTGCTCGCAGCTTTCGCCTTTGCTTTGGGCCAAGGGATGACCAACGTGTTCCTCGCACTGGGCCTCACCTCGTGGACCACCCTCTGTAAAATCATCCGCGCCGAAACCATGAAAATTAAAAAAATGGATTACATCCTCGCGGCCCAAGCTCAAGGCCAAACAACGTTGAAAATATTGTGGCAAGAAATCATGCCGAACATCTCCCATCTGATCATCGTTCAAGCAGGCTTAATTTTTATTTCGGTAGTAAAAATCGAAGTGGTCTTAAGCTTTCTCGGCCTGGGCGTAGCCCCAGGCACCCCTTCGTGGGGCCTGATGATCTACGACGCCAAAGACGAACTTACGCGCAACATCTGGTGGGGCTTCACCGCCGCCACCGTGCTTATGTTTGGTTTGGTTTTCGCCAGTCAGTTGGCATTAGAGTCTTTGCGAAAAGCAAACGATCGCTAAGCTTCACTGCCGCAGCGGCAGTAAAGATCAATTCCTGAAAACCTCAACGAAACGTAATTTCTTAATACTCGCTAGAAACTATGGCTTATTATTTAATAGAGGTTTTTTGAGTGAGCTCTCGGGATTCTTTCCGAAAACTGCCGGGGGTTCATTTACAGATGCTGAATCAGTTCAGCACGGTTGCCAAATGGGTCGCGAAACTCGAACGCCTTGGCGCTTGGGAAAGGCTGGCTGTCGATTACTTCAATGCCACTCTCTTCAAATCTTTTGCGCCACAAATTAAGATCACTCACGCGATAAGCAACGTGAGCCTTAGTCTTCGTGCGATCAAAGCCATCTTCGGCTCCAAGGGGAACTTGAAATCCACCAGACTCTAGCCAAAAAGCCGCCGTTCTTTTTTCGATTTTCAGGCTTTTCGATTTCTTTTAGTCCTAAAAATTCACAGTAGAATTTCTTGGCCTCTTTTTCGAAGCCCTTCGGTATGGTGATTTGTGCGTGATCTACTCCAATAATCATCGAGAGCCTCCGTTTAAAACAGTATCAGTTAGTCTCAGAAACGCAAATGCACTACCAAAAGGAAGGTTTGCGGCGCGCTAACTGACCAAAAAGCTCTAAGGACATGACCAGCCTCACCCTGAAATAACTCCGCCCATTAGGACATAGTCGCTCTATGGAATATGTGCCATTATTTTGAGTTCCAGCCCCCCGTCGGTTTCCGCTACGGAAGTGAAAAAATCTCTACGGGTTCACCTTTAAAAGCTGCTGCACCACTTTTTTCATGTGGTCCACGTCGAAGGGTTTTTTGATGTACTCATCGGCGCCCACTTCAAAACCGCGTTTTACATCGAGCTCGCTGGTTTTTCCAGAGACAAAAATCAATGGGATTGATTTAAGCTCTTCGTGCTCTTTGAGGAGTTTTGCAAGTTCGTAACCGTTGATCCACGGCAAACCGATGTCGAGAATAATTAAATCAATGGGGGAGTCATCGAGGACAGACGACAACTGTGTGCCGTCCGCGGCGGTCTTCACGTTGTAGCCTTCGCCCTCGAACAGACGCTTCATGGCGGCGCGCATGGTTTCGTCGTCTTCGATGATTAAAATGCATTTGTTTTCTTTTTTGTTTTTGAGTTTGCGAAATTCGTCGAGGCTCACGATGCTTTCGCTGAGCAAGCGCTCTTTGGTGATCTTTTCGATTTTATCTACGAGAATTTTTGTATCAAAGGATTTTTTTTTCACGCTAGTGTCCTTGCATTTCTAACCAGCGTTCGCTGTCCATGGCTGCCATACAACCCGTACCAGACGCGGTGATCGCCTGACGATACATGTCGTCCGCCACATCTCCTGCAGCAAAAACACCCTCTATCGACGTGTATGTTGTGCCTGGTTTTGTTGTTAAGTAACCCACTTCATTCATTTCAAGCTGTCCCTTAAATAAATCTGTATTGGGCTTGTGGCCAATGGCGATAAAGACTCCTTGAATCTTTTTCTCATACACTTCGTTTTTTTCGAGATTTTTAATTTTAACCGACTCTACAACTTTGTCGCCCATAATATCTTCGATGGCTGAGTTCCAGAGAACTTCGATTTTTGGATTGTTTAAAGCTTTGTCCACCATGATTTTTGAAGCGCGAAAACTATCGCGTCTGTGCACGATATAAACTTTGCTCGCAAAGCGTGTAAGAAAAGTAGCTTCTTCCATGGCCGTGTCACCGCCACCAACAATAACTACTTCTTGATTGCGGAAAAATGCTCCATCACATGTCGCACAGGCAGAAACTCCACGACCCAAAAATTTCCGTTCGGATTCCAAACCTAAATACTTTGCGGTTGCACCCGTCGAGATAATCACCGCGCGCGACTGAAAGAGCTCATCGCCCACCCACATTTTAAACGGACGCGATGAGAAATCTACTTTGGTCACATTGCGCGAAAGAAAGCGTGTACCAAAACGCGCAGCTTGTTTCTTAATAACATCCATAAGTTCAGGGCCCATGATTCCATGTTCAAAGCCGGGCCAGTTTTCAACTTCGGTGGTTGTCATTAGCTGACCGCCCACTTCTTCGCCCTCAATCATAAAGGGTTTTAGCAGTGCGCGCGCATTGTAGATCGCAGCCGTTAAACCAGCGGGCCCAGAACCAATAATAATCACATTTTCTATCTGACTCATTTTTCACCTCGAAGTGGGAAACGTTAACACACCCTAAGTGCGCGGTCGACCTTCCCAGTGCCATGACGCCTGGGGATTTTGCGTCCATTCCATAAATAATTTGGCCACCAATTCAGCACTGTCAATGGACCCCTTTTGTCCAATTCTCGCCTGCGCCTGGGTTGGCAGCATATCGGTACTCATATATCCCGGGCTAAACAGTCGAACATCCTTGCGAACTTCTCCCTGCAAAGAACTTATGCAGCCCAGGAGTCCGTGTTTGGCAGCAGCATAACTCGCCGCACCCGGGTCCGGCTGGCTCTCCGCTATGGCCGACCCAACCACCACAATCTGCTGCACGGAGGGTAAATTGAGGCAAAAATGCAGCACCCGAAGGGGGCTGAGCAAACTCACTTGCAGCGCCCAAAGGTGGTCTTTCCAATCCTTCTCGGCAAAGTCCCCGTAGGGGCCGCCTCCGGCAACATAAAAAACTTTGGTTGGTGCAAACTTGCTGAGGCCTAACAGGAGATCTTCCGTTTGCTGCGGCAAAGACAAATCAAACACCAAGGTTTGCACACCCTCCGCTGAAAATTCGCGCCGCGATGAAGCCGCTATGGCATCGTTGGGAAATTTTGCCCGCCATTGCCTTAGGATTTCTTCACCTAAGCCTCTGCGCGCACCAACTATAAAAATCTTTTCTTTTTTCATGTGCTTGTTCCTGAGCTACACTCTTCTCATGAAACTCACTTTGCCTCAACTGAACAAATCTCTGGACGGATCGCCGTCGGAGACCGTGTTTCAAACTTTGCGAAAGCACGACATTCCCGTGGCCTCTTCGTGTTTGGGGGATGGCGTGTGCGGCAAGTGCCGACTGACGGTTGTTGAAGGCCTAGAAAACGTAAGCCCCATCGAATCCTTAGAACAAAAACTCATCGATAAGTATCTGCTTTCTCCCCAACAGCGTATCAGCTGTCAGTGCTACCCGCTGGGCGATCTCACCATCACCTCAACCTACTGGTAACAGCTGGCCCTGATCTTGCGATAAGGCCCTCCACAAGGAGGCTTTATGGCTTTAAAAATAAAATATAGTATCTGTACGTGGTTTATCTTGGTTTTAGGATTGGTTTCCTGCTCCCAGGACAAACCGGACACCTATCAACCGGCTCCGGTGGCCGGCCAAAATGTCGGGGCCCTGGATTCACAAAGAAAAATGCAATGGGCGCAAGACATTCGCGAATTGGAGTTGGGAGGGGAGCTGTCCATCGATATGCTTCGCCAGCAGGATTTCAAAGCAAATCCCATCACTGTGCGCGTGCAATCCTGGTGTCGAACCGAAACGGCGGCTGGCGATCTCTACAGCGAGGTCTATTTTCAAAATCGCTTTGCCATTCCTGTTTTAAATGTTTTGTCTCCTGAGGCTTTATTATCCCTCAGTCAAAACCCTTTAAACTGCCGATTGGTGCTCACCATTGTCGATTCATTTTCGTCCCAAGCCATCTACCCTTTAGATCATATAACTATTAAAAACTCTGCAGACTTCAACAACATGCCAGCTTTTGCTGATTCCAATACAATTTTATTTTATGAGACCATGCGCACTCAGCAAGTTCAGATTGGTGAACGTCAGCATCTCCTCTGCGAGGATTTTCAAAAAATTGGAAACCTTGCAACCTCGTGGGAGCAACTGATAAATTCAAGCACGACCGACATGTCGACTTGGACAAAAGCCACGCAGCTTTGCCGATTGTTTGTTAAAACCGGCGACACTGTATTTCTGTCTCCACGTTTTCAGTTTGTATTTTCCCCGCAAGAACTGCTCATTCGTCCGGAACTCCATCCGTTTCCGTCCCCGACAATTGAACTCAAAACCCGAAACGCAATCACCTTGCGGGTCAGTAATCCAAATAACTTTGGCGTCAAAGTGCGAGTGAACGATCTTTTAAATAATCGTATGGCTTTAGTGCCGGTCTACTCCGGCATGGGTGCGGTGGGGTACATAGGAAAACAAAGGGACTTCCCCATAGAGTGGTCACTACAAAATACGCCCTATTTGATATCTGCTAATGAGAATGAATGGCTCATAGAACTTCCGGCTCACCAAGAAATCGTTGTGGATGGAGTGTTTCGAGGAAGTTTATATTGCGATACGGAGTTACGCCCCAACCAATATTTGAGCATTGCGCCGCCAATGAGCTTCGCAAATCAATTTCATCCTTATTTCGTAGGCATTCAATACGGATTCGATTTGAGGATTCAATTTCAACTTCACGTCGTGGACGAACAGTGGCAAACCACGAACCTTCTACAGGGTCCACTTTCTGCCTCGGTCAACAGCGCTCGACCCTATTGGAATTTGTTTTATGGCCACGTTCGAAGTTTCTTTGGTCGTAACTTTAAAAATCCGTCAAAAACGACGGATGAGTTTATCAACACTGTGCGTACGGACGTCACTTACGACCGATGCGTCGTGCGATAGAGTTAAAATTCTTTGCGTAATTTAAAAGAAAATATACTTTGGCCCTTTTTTAAGAAAAGGGCTTCAAAAGCAGTTACAAAGTTTTCACCCGCTGCAAAGGAATGGTGAAGATCTTCGGTGTAATGGATGATGGTGAGTTGCGATTCCGCAGCGTTGCGCGCGGCAAATAAAAAGTAGCCGAAGTGATCTGTTTTAAACTCAAACTCGCCATTGGTTTTTAAAACCACTTCCAACTCGCGGAAAAAAGGTTTATTCAGCAAACGATTTTTTTGCTGTCGCCGTTTGGGCCAGGGATCGGGAAAATGTACGATCACTTTTTCCACTTCTTGGGGAGCAAAGTATTCACTCAATTTTCGCGCATCGGCTTTGATCATCCGCGCGCGAACGGCGCCAAAATCTCGCGCTCGTTCGATACTTTGAACAAGTGTCTTGTACTTAATCTCAAACCCTAAAAACGCCACATCGCCGCGAGTTTTTGCATACTCCGCAAAATGAAAACCGTTTCCAGTGCCGATTTCCACATGCACAGCGTTTGTGGCGCTGGGAAGTTTTTGCGTCCATTGCCCGCGATTTTCTCTGGCAATCTCCTCGGAGTAAACCCAGTCGTCTTGCAGTTCCATACGACGGATATAGGGATTAATAAAATAAGGAGGTCTTGACCCGAATCTTGACCTAGTTAATGACTCGTCGAGTTGCATCCCTTCGGGGTATCAAATTCTTACATCATCAGCAAGCAGAAGTTGACCAAAGCCCTCGATATATTCAACTTAAGAGCCTAGATTAAGTTCAAGCGATAGCACCGAAACCTTTGGAGCAACTTATGAAACTTGCGTGTCTGTTTTTCTTCCTTTTGTCTTCTGCGAACTTGGCGTTGGGGATTCCGGCGGAGGGGCACAAGATGATGGTGGCTGCTCCTACGCAGTTGGTGATTCCTGTTGCGCAGAAGATTTCGAAGATGGGGGGTAATGTTGTTGATGTGGCTGTTGCGGTGGAGCTGACGCTTTCGGTGACGAGTCCTTACTTTGCGTCTTTAGGTGGTGGTGGCTTTGCCATGGTTCGTATGAACAATGCCGACCCTGTTGCTGTTGATTTTCGCGAGACTGCACCCATTCTTACGCATCCTGGTTTTTACAAAGACCGTCCCGAAAAAGCTTCGACCATTGGGCCTCTGGCGGTGGCTACGCCGGGAATTCCCCTCGGTTTGTGGGAGCTGCATCAGAAATATGGAAAGCTAAAATGGAAACAGCTTTTCGAAGAACCCGTTCGTTTAGCCGAGCAGGGCTTTCCCGTGAGCGGCGATTGGGTGCGTGACACCGAGGAAACCAAGAATGATTTTAATGCTTCGGGGAAAAAATTTTTCTTTAAAAATGGGCAATCCTACAAACCCGGCGAAATTCTTCGGCAACCGCAGTTAGCAAAAGCTTTAAAAAAATTGCGCGACGAGGGGATTAAATCTTTTTACGGCGGCGACATCGGAAAAGATATTGTAGCGACGCTCAAAAAACCAGGTGGCGTGATTGCAATTCAAGATTTGCAAAATTACAAAGTGCGCTGGCTTACGCCCATCAAAAAAGATTTTATGGGGTATTCGGTGTACATGATGCCGCCGCCTTCCAGCAGCGGGGTTTTGACCTCGGGAATTTTGGGTTTGATCGAAAAAACCGAAATGGCAAAGAAAGCTCCCGCTTCGGCAGAGGAATCGCATTTGCTTGCGGAAATTTTTAAATTTGTTTTTCGCGGACGCAGTCTTTTGGGCGATCCCGACTTTAATAAAAATCCTGTAACTGAGCTTACAAGCGACGCTTACATCAAAAGTCTGGCCAAACAAATCAATGCGAAAAGAACCGTGCAATTAAAACC
>JAYUKO010000363.1:0-7180 GCA_043764415.1 Bdellovibrionales bacterium
TCTCTGGGCCTTGAGTGCGGCAGTAAACCAGAGCTCCTGGTTGTGCTGGCTATGTTGAACAATCCAAAATCCATCGTCATTTGTAACGGCTTTAAAGATGCCGAGTACATCGAAACCGCTATACTTTCGCGAAAACTGGGCCGCAATACCATTATCGTTGTAGAACGCCTCGAGGAGCTAACGTTGATCATGCGGGCGGCTCGCAAGTTCAACACCCGTCCTAAAATTGGTTTGCGCGCAAAACTGCAATCCAAAGGCTCGGGCCGCTGGATTGATTCCGGTGGGGATCGCTCAAAATTCGGTTTAACAACGTCCGAAATCTTCACAGCCTTCGAAACTCTCAAAAAAGAAGACATGTTGAATTGCTTGGACTTGGTTCATTTCCATGTGGGCTCGCAAATTCCATCCATCAAGCAAATTAAAAACGCACTCAAAGAAGGCGTACAGATTTACGCCGAACTTCACAAAATGGGCGCCTATCCAAGCTACCTCGATGTGGGCGGCGGTCTCGGTATTGATTACGACGGCACAGGCCTCTCTGACTCCTCGGTGAACTACACCGAGCAAGAATATGCCAACGATGTGATTTCGCTTGTGCAATCCATTTGCGAAGAAAAAAACGCGCCAATGCCAACGATAGTTACAGAATCGGGTCGCGCCACTGTGGCTCATCACTCGGTACTTGTTTTTGATGTTCTCGGTCTCAATAAAGTAGCACAACCAGGCCCGATCCCCGAGGTGAAAGAAACCGATCACAAAGTTGTGCACGAGCTGCGCGATATTTATAATAACCTTACGATCAGCAACCTTCGCGAAAACTACAACGATCTGAACGATCTCAAAGACAATACTCTTCAGCTTTTCACCTTTGGCCTTTTATCGCTGGCCGAAAAAGCCACGGTGGAAACACTGTTCTGGTCCATTTCGACAAAAATGGCAAAACTTGTAGAGAATGATGTGGATCATGAAGAAATCAAAAACCATCTCACGGAAGTTCTTTCGGACACTTACTTTTGTAACTTCTCGGTGTTTCAATCCCTTCCCGACTCTTGGGCTGTGGATCAGATTTTTCCTGTGATGCCAATTCATCGCCACACCGAAACTCCCAACAAGCAAACCATGCTTGTAGATCTCACCTGTGACTCTGACGGCAAGATTGCCAAGTACTTATGTTTGGAAGACGGTGTTCCTAAAACCACACTTCCCGTGCATGAGCTCAAGCCCGATGCCCCGTACTACATGGGCGCATTCCTCGTTGGCGCTTACCAAGAAATCTTAGGCGATTTGCACAACTTGTTTGGCGACACCGATGCGGTTCACGTTTCTATTTCGCAAGATGGTTATCAAATTGAACATGTGGTCGAAGGCGACACAGTGGCCGAAGTCCTGAGCTATGTTCAGTACAACCGCGAAGAATTGATCAATCGCATCCGCAAAGCCAGCGAGAGCAGTATCGTCAACAACACGATGTCGAAGCAAGAAGCCAAGATGTTGATTCAGCTATATCAAGAGGGTCTCTCCGGCTACACGTACCTCGAAGAACCAGATCACATTTTCGGCGCATAAAGGTACCAAGTACCTTTGCCGGCGGCGATGCGTAAAAATTGGATTCAATGAACAGGGGAGCCTGTGGTTTTTATTCTATTCATACATATCACTTCTTTAATTTTTACTTTTTCAAATGCCTCCCCGCCTCCAGCCATTTTTGTCGACAAAGGGGCGTGTCCGTTTGAGTGCTGTACCTATCGGGAATGGACGGTGGAAAAAGACACCGAGCTTTTTGATAAAATTGATGGAAAAAAAATAATTGGGAAGGCCGTTAAGGGCACTAAAATCCAAGGTGTGACCGGAGAGGTACACACGATTCCATTAAAAACAAAAACAGAAAAAGGCCATGAAGTGTATCTTCTCACCTATCAAGGCGAAGGATTTTGGAAAACCTGGGATGACGGGATTGTTAAAGAAAACGTCGAGTTATTATCGATTAAAAAACATCCTCAAAGTACATGGTGGGTTTTAATCAAGCTTCCCGATGGAAAGACCGGTTGGACCAAAAACGTAGAGAATTTTGGAAATATAGACGCCTGCGGCTGAAAAAAATCAATTCACTTCCGTAGCGGTAGTACGAGCGCATTAAATTCGGCGCTCACTGATAGCTCAGGTCATCGAATCGTACAACTCGCGCGCCATGCCTTCTGTCAGCTCGGGATGCGCATCTTGAAGTTTTTGAATAACGAGGTCGCGCAGCTCCCCAGAAATTTGTTCCCGCGTAAATCTTGGTGAGGGGGCTTTGCCCTGAAGAGGTTTTAGATCCTCGCGAAAGCGACGGGAAAATTCGCGGGCTTCTGGCGAGCGCAAGGCTCCTAAAATTGTCTCGGAATAATGTTGGATGCGGGCAAGAGCGTCACCTGAGTCTTTACTTCCGAAATGGGTTTCTAACCACGTTTGAGTGCGGGCAATTCGGTAAGGCATTGTCATGGTAAAAGACGCCAAAACAAACTCCGTCTCTCCCATAGTTACAGGTCTTGTCACCCCATGGGCTGTATGGGCGCGAAGCATTGACACGTAAATTAAATTCCACTGCTCCTCGGTGGGATTCTTGTAGATACGTTCCATCGTCATTCCTCGAGCAAAATAAAATCCAGTCATTCCCAGTGAGATGGTCGACCGATGCTGTGGAAAAGATAAATTCAAAGCTAAGAAGTTTTTGAGAAAGTCGTCTTGAGTTGTCAATTTTACGGAGACGACCGTGCGAGTGGCGATTTTTACAGGGACGTCAAAAATATCAACACAGCGGGGAGCCGCGTATGAAAACAGAGTGAATATGGCAATTAAAATAGACATTCTATCCTTCATTCAGCAAATTGAAGGCCAAACTTGACCAAAGCCCCTCTGACTTAGGACTAAGACCCTAACACAATTCAAAATAAACGGCTCTCCATCTATTAAAATTTCCTTAGTTAAACCCGATAAAGGTACATGATTCTACGAAGTAATTTTACATTGCTGTGTTTAGCTTTTGGCGTGGCGATTTTTTCTATTTGCCTTGTCAGCTGCAGTCCCACTTCGGCTCACGCTGGTTGGTTTAGCGACGACACCGACAAGCTTTGTTACGACGTTCATAGCAATCGCGACTATTGCCAGAGAAATGGCGCCCGCCGTGAGTCCCTTGTGGCCGGCCAATTTAACTCCTACTACGGCAATCGAAACGGCAGCATGGTGGATAGCACTGGGCAAGGGCTGCTCATTACCACAGTAAAAAGTAAAGAAACGGTTCGTTTTTTGTTTGGTGGACAACTTTTGTTTACTGCAGGCGATAGTTACATCAACAACAGCAGCGCCATTTCAACCACCGTTATGTCGACGGATCTTATTTTTGGGATTTCGATCAAACCGTACCATGATACCTATATAAAACCCATTTTCGAAATCGATCTTATTGGTGGCCTGAAGTCCATTGAGTTTGGCAATCCACCTGTTGGGATCGAAGAAAAAAATCTAAAGCCTTTCTATGGCGGTAAATTGCTTCTTGGGGTGGATATCCCCCTTTCAAAAACAACGTCGCTTCGTCCCGCATTGGATTATCAAGTCACGCGCGTGGATGACATCATAGACAATGAGAGTTTTGTCCTTGATGCTTTAGGATTCAGCCTAGGCCTGGTGTTTCACTGATCTAGCGCCTGCCTTTTGACATCGATCTAGGTGAAGACTATAAGTAGGAATGCGCAAGATCTACAATTGGGTTTTACAATTTTCCTCTCACCCACACGCCATAAAGTTTATGATGTTTTTTACCTTCATCGAAGCTTCTTTCTTTATGATCCCGCCCTACCCGTTACAAATCGCCATTTCGATTCAGAATACAAAGCGCTCCTTGTGGATTGCATTTTTAAATACAATTTCGTCCGTGGCTGGAGGCCTGCTCGGCTACGCCATCGGTTATTTTTTTTGGGAATGGAGTCAGGAATTTTTCTTTCGCTATATTTTTTCGGAAAAACTTTATCAGAGCGTTGTCGAAGTTTATAACAACAACGCCATTGCCGCCCTGATTACCGCCTCTGTGACGCCCATGCCATTTAAAGTGATGGCGGTTATTGGTGGCGCTACCCATGCGCCACTTATGACTTTTATCATTGGGTCCATCTTGGGGCGAAGCTTGCGGTTTTTTGCCGTCGGTATTCCTCTCTATATTTGGGGCGAGCCGGTGAAATTATATATCGATAAATATTTAGAGCGAATTGTGCTTGTGATCACAGCCGTGATCTTTTTATTTTTTGGATTGTACTACTATTGGAGTCAGCGATGAAATTTGATCCCAACGCCACAGGCGTCGCATCGGCCGGAATTTTCGGTTTGCCTTTTACCTTCGAAGAAGCAAAGCTTGTCCTTCTTCCCATTCCCTGGGAAGTGACCACGTCTTACGGAAACGGCACCTCCCTGGGGCCCGACGCCGTTTACGAGTGCAGCCGACAGATCGACGTCACCCACGCAGACACTGGGCATGCCTACGAAAAAGGAATGTTTTGGTTAAATAGCAAACAGGCTGGGTGGAAGGCTTTAAACGATAAACTTAAACCCATGGCCGTGAAAATTAAAAATCATTTGGAAACTGGAAGCGAAATCGTCGGTGGTTTTTTGCAAATGCAGGAGCAGATAAATCTGCAAGGAGCTCAGTTTCATGACGACGTTTATCAAACGTGCAAAGAAATTTTAGCGCAAAATAAAATTTTGGGCATTGTCGGCGGTGATCACTCCTCCCCCTTCGGAGCTTTGCGCGCCATTTCCGAAAAATACAAAGGCGATTTTACGGTGATCCATGTGGACGCCCATGCAGACCTTCGTAAATCCTATCAGGGTTACGAGTTTTCCCATGCGTCCATCATGCGCAATGTGATGGAGCATGGACTGGCAAAAAAATTAATCCAGCTTGGTATCCGCGACTATTGCCCGGAAGAAGCCGAATTTATCGAATCGCGAAAAGACATCACAACGTATTACGACCGCGCCACTAAACGTCGCCTTGCCAAAGGCGAAAGTTGGATTTCGATCTGCGAAGATGTGCTCAAACAAATTCCAACACAAAACGTTTACTTCTCGTTTGATATTGACGGCTTAAATCCCGCTTTGTGCCCGCACACAGGAACCCCCGTACCGGGGGGCCTTGATTACGATCAAGCTATCGAACTCTTTAATTTTATTTATACCAATAAAAAACGCATTATTGGTTTTGACCTCTGCGAGGTGTCACCACCCGCACCCGAAGAGCTCGACGGGTGGGATGGCAATGTGGGAAGCCGCGTTTTATACAATTTATGTTGCTACGCTTTAGCTTCCAATGATTAATTGTCTCCATCATCGGAGGTTTCATGCTGCGCTCGCTTGCTTTTCTTTTTGTATTTGTTTCTTCTATCGCACAGGCCGATGAAGCTGCCGACAAAGCAGCTGTGGCCGCTGCCGCTGCGAAAGAGGCCGCCCTGGGCTTGCATAGTGAAAGCGAATTGGGCTACATCGTTGTTGGTGGTAACGCCAAGTCGCAATCATTTAGCGGTAAGCAGTCTACGTGGTACCAATTCGACAGTGATCTTTTAAAACTCTCTGGACACTATCTCAATTCGCAAGCGCAAAACCAAGCCACTCGTCAACTCGAAGGCGTGGCCGAAAACTGGTCTGCGAATCTTCGCTACGAACACATTATAATTCCGAACACGTTTAATTTATTCACCCAGGCCGGTGTGCGCGGGGATCGATTTATCGGCGTTGATTTTGG
The DNA here is from genome assembly GCA_043764415.1 of Bdellovibrionales bacterium. Classification (GTDB taxonomy): domain Bacteria; phylum Bdellovibrionota; class Bdellovibrionia; order Bdellovibrionales; family JAGQZY01; genus JANPLN01. The sequence continues at coordinate 5,768 of JAYUKO010000363.1, forward strand.
TCAACTTTACGATGTGGGTGCAAAGTATTTTTTAATCTCCAATGAATCCTTCAAGTGGTTTACCGAAGGCGGCTACCAATTTTTAAAAGAAGAATTTAGAGACGATGCAAATCCGGCCACACCAGCCTATCGCGAATCCCACTTTATTCGTCTCTACACACAAGCTGACTACATTTATACACCATCAATCAAATTTGGTTTGTGGGTGGAATACCTTCCCGACCTCAAAGAAGAAGAAAACTATCGAATCAATTTTAGCCCTTACATGGCAGCTATTTTGTCGGATACCTTCTCTCTCAAGTTTGGCTACGAAGGCTATTATCGAAATCTACCTGTGGCGCCAAATACGATTCGCTTCGACTTCCGCCACGTAACGGCGTTGATCGCGAAGTTCTAATGGAGACAGAAAAAAAAACAGAAAAATGGTGGTCCAACGGAGTTAAATTTCAGTGCCAGGGTTCGGGCAACTGCTGCGTCTCCCACGGCGAGTATGGCTTCGTGTACGTGACCAAAAGCGATCGTCAGGCCATGGCCAAACTCCTCGGCATGGGCACGGCGGCCTTCACCAAAAAACATTGCAACAAAACTGATGATTTTTTCCACCTTAAAGACAACGGCGAAGACTGCTCGTTTTTAAAAAACAAACGCTGCACCATTTACTCGGCTCGCCCAATGCAGTGTCGAACCTGGCCGTTTTGGCCCGAAACCATGTCGGCTAAATCTTGGAAAAAAGATGTTTTGGGATTTTGCCCTGGTGTAAACAAGGGACCAGTGCGAACTGCTAAAGAAATTCAAGCAGCTCTTGATCAGCAAAATCAGTGGGAAAAAACCGTCGCTGAAGAAGCCAGCCGGTGATCACACACCGAGGATATTACATCCTCGGTTATTCAATAATTTTCAAACTTGAGAATTACTCGCCGCCTTGGGCGTAACGCTTTTTCATGCTTTCTCGAATTTCAGCACCTTCGATACTAAGGCGTGTCCAGGGAATCGCTCTAAGGCGTTCTGGCTCGATCTGCTCTTCGGTCTCTTCACAAACCCCAAACGTACCGATCTCGATGCGTGATAGAGCCTGCTCGATCTCAAACAACTGCTGACGTAAGCGATCATGCAGCGTGAGGATCTCTTTCTCGTTGAGAATGCGCGCCGTTTGATCAGCCTCGTCCCCACCCTTATCTTCGAAGTAAAGGTCCTTGCGGACTTCCTGTACGCGGTTCAGGATATCTTCCTTCGTTTCTAACAATTTGCCGCGGCACTCATCCACTAAGGCCTTCGTAATCATAGGCATATTTCCCCCTCCATGTTTTAAGACTCAAAACCCCACCCCTGAGGTTTTGAATTCTTTCCCAGCTCCAAGTCCCGTTTTGGAACTGGGGACTATTAAGACACGTGACGAAGAAAAAAGGCAAGTCA